>JAZGEW010000093.1:0-10748 GCA_036478875.1 Promethearchaeia archaeon
ATAGACCAGACTTGGCAATTCCCCCAAAAAAAATGCGATTATGTTGTTTTATTAATTAATTTAAATACTTGAGAATAAAAAAATTTTTTATGATAAAGTTCAAAATTAAATACGATTGAATTAAAAGATAAAAATTTATTATTATATATAATATAAAAATAATTAAACGACTCAATATAAAAAAATCTTAGTTTCTCTAATGAGTGTAAGAGAATCCTTAATAAAGCATTTAACATCTATTCTAAGAGCATCAGAATGTACTGTTTTAGTAGTATTATGTGATCAGAATGGACTTTCAATAGTAAAAATAGGTAGAAAAAGCGAGATTGATTTAAACCCAAATCAGATTACAAGTTTAGCAGCAGCAGCTTTTACTGCAAGTGAAGAAAATTGGGAAGATTTAAATATTAAAGATCAGGTTATTTCATTTTCGTTCTTTGATAAGGTTGTCCTAGTAACAATCAGAATTAACGAAACTCTCTTAACTATAGTGCATGATTATCGTAAAGAATGGCCTTTAGACGCCGATAATTTAGCAACCGCCATGTATTATTTGAAACAAAAACTGGGCGAGTTTTTTGGTAGTGGAGAGGAATCTGAAAGAGAAGTTGAAATTTTTTGTGATAAAGTTCGTAGTGCTATTTATCTTTTTGGAATGGGTTCAGAAGTTCCATTTACATCCTACAAACCAGAAATTATTAAGCCATCAAATTTATTACCTTCAATAAGTAAAGTGTTAGATTCAATTCAAAATCCAATTTTTATAAGATATAGCCTAGTTAGCCCTTCGGGTTTAACATTAGATGCTAGAGATGTAAGTGGGCAAAATTTACCCATATCTATTGAAGCATTCTCTGCAAGTGCTAATGTTGCTTTTCAAAAAATGAAGGAAGAATCCAGGGGAAGTTCTATTGGAGATTTATTAAGCTATATCGCAATTTCTGGTCAAAATTCTGAAAATTTTTATGGTCTAATTGCTTGTCCTTCAGGGAAAATAAAATACTCAGCAATAGAAGAGACTTCAAATATTGAAGATATATCTTTTATTGGTTTGTTTGCATTAACATACGGAGGAATACCTGTTTTTTGTGAAGCAAGAAATATTATTAATTCAATACTACAAATATTAGGAAAAGAACAGACTACTGAGAATTTTATTAAATCTGTAAATGTACTTACAAGTTTTAAATATGATTAATAAATAACCTTTTTTTTAATCTGTAAAAGATATTGATATTCTCAAAAAGCTATAATGACTAATTCCCATTCATCGATGGATAAACCGAAATTATTTTGTCTTAATTATAGAGAGTGTGATCCCAAGAAATGCACGGCTTCGAAATTGAAAAGGCTAAATCTCATAAAAATAATAAAAAAAATTCAAGGATCATTAAAGAATGCCATTATTTTAAACCCTTTTGCTCGAAAAGAGTTATCAAATCTTGATAGAAAAGTAATTCTCAGATTTGGTTTAATAGTAATTGATTGTTCCTGGAATAATATTTTAAATTTAAAAAAATTAGAGTTTCAGACTTCCCGTAAATTACCTCCATTAATTGCTGCGAATCCAACAAATTATGGTAAATGGGAAAAATTGAGTTCTGCAGAAGCGTTAGCAGCAGCGCTATTTATTACTGAGTTTGTTGATCATGCTAGTTTAATTCTCTCTAAATTTTCTTGGGGAATCCACTTTAAAGAATTAAACAAATTTTAAAAAAAATTTAATAAAAAGAAAAAGTCAATAATTAAATTATAGTTCAGGACCTTTCGATAAACCAGAAGCTGCTATAACATCATCGATCTTAAGAATCATTGATGAAACTTCTGTTGCAGATTGAATAGCTTGAGTTAAAACTGATAAGGGTTCAAGAACACCCATTTTTATCATATCATCTGGTTTTCCAGTGTCAATATTTATACCATTAGAATTGCCTTCCTCTGTTTCGTGTTTAGATCTTAACTCGACAATTAAATCTACAGGGTTATATCCCGCATTTTCAACTAAGGTTTTAGGGATTATCTCAAGGGCATTTGCATATACTTCAATCGCTAATTGTTCTCTTCCACCAATCGATCTGGCATATGTCCTAAGTCGTTTTGCAAGTTCAATTTCAGAAGCACCTCCTCCTGGTAAAATATAGGGCAATTCAATCGCAGCTTTGACAACTGATAAAGCGTCATGTAACATTCTTTCCGCTTCATCCACTACATGTTCAATTCCAGCTCTTATTAATATACTTACCGCTTTTGGATCTTCGCATTCAGAGATAAAAATCATATTATCGTCTCCGATTTTCTTTTCTTCAACTTTTCCCGCATTACCTAAATCGTTTTCACTAATTTCGTAAATATTATTTATAATTTTAGCATTAGTAGCTCTAGCTAACTTCTCCATATCAGATCTCTTAACTCTTCGTATAGTTATAATATTTTCTTTTGCAAGAAAATTTTGTGCTTTATCATCAACGCCCTTTTGACAGAAAACGACATTAGCGCCGATTTCTTTTAATTTAGTTACCCGGTTTTTCAACATATTTGCTTCTTCTTCAAGAAATTTATTTATTTGATCTGGTGTTTGAATTCTTATTTCAGCATCAAATTCTGTTTTTTCTACTTCTAATGATGAGTTGACTAAAGCTATTTTTGCATTTTTGGCTAATTTTGGCATCATTGGATGAACCACTTCCTTATCAACGATGATTCCATCAATGATATCCGTATCCAAAAGGCTTTTTCCTTCCTTCTTAATGATTTGAATTTGATCTAAATCAATAACAAGATTATTTCCACGTTTTTCTTTGATCTGACTTACTGCTTTGACCGCGATATCAGCAAAATGATTTTTTACTCCAGCGATTAATTTACTGTTCATAGATGTTTCAGCAACTTGCATTAAGGTTTTCATATCATTAATGTCAATATTTGTCGCTAATTCTTGTAATATTTCTTTACTCTTTAGTAACGCTTTTCTATACCCCCTAAAGATTATTGTGGGGTGTACGGATTGTTCCATTAATTCTTCCGCTAGGTTTAATAATTCACCTGAGATAATTACGCTTGTAGTAGTCCCATCTCCAACTTTATCATCCTGAGTTTTTGCTACTTCCACTATCATTTTAGCTGCGGGATGCTCGACATCAATAGTATCTAAAATCGTGGCTCCATCATTTGTTATAGTAACATCTCCTAAGGAATCAACGAGCATTTTATCCATTCCTTTTGGACCTAAAGTAGTTCTAACAGCTTCCGCAACTGCTTTTGCAGCAGCAATATTGTTCTTTTGGGCATCTTTTCCTTGTTTCCTTTCAGTTCCTTCTTTTAATATAAGGATTGGAACACCTGATAATTGTGCCATCTTTTATTCACTTTTTTAATGATTAATTTAAAAATTTTATTTATATAGATCTCTAAGTCATAAAATTAAAAAAGTTTACGAAAAATAATGCAATAAGCTTTCTAATTGTTGAAAAAAAAATTGTATAATATAAATAGTTGGTATATTAATTCACAATTATCATGTTTTTCTTTTCTCTTGTTTTTCATGTAATTCATTTACATATTTTTCAAGTCTGATATATGCACAAGATTCACAGAAAGTATGATCATCGTCGATTTCCTTACCACATTCTAAACAAACTTTCATTTTCAGCTTACACCATTTATTTTTTTATTTTCCTCATCAATAATACGTTTAAATTTACTATTATAATCAATCTCGCCTTTAAATTCACTATAAATCTTTTTTAATTTCTCCTGCTTCTCTTCTTCTTCAAAATAGGCTTTGCAAAAACCACAAGTTTTATCTCCCAATCTATAATTCAATTCAGATCCGCAATGTTGACAATATCCTATGGCTTTCTTTTCACATTCATCTACAGGTTCTATATTTTGCTCAGAATTTATGCTTTCCAGTATTTTCCTATTATTCTCCGTAATTTCATCATCAGTTAATTCTCCTCGTTTCATATATGGAATAATTAAACTAAATGGTTGCTCTATTGAATTCACTCGTATAATACATTGCCCTAATTCTAATTCACTTAGATATCTTTCTTGGTAATCTTCAAGATTAAGTAATTGCCCTAATAAAGCTTTCTGCATATGTTCCTTAAATGAGATTAAAACCCCGCAATTAGCCAATATTTCCTCACTTATCGCCGGGCGAGTGGCTAATGTTATTAAGCATTCACCCGTACCGCGTAATAATAAAGCAATATCTTCAATATAAGTAGTAATTTCTGATTTACTAGAAAGTTCTTGAGGGGCGAAATATTGGGAATCTTCCAAAATCGTGATATGCTTAATTCCTCTATAATTCTTACTTCCTCTTTCTATGTTTTCATCATACAAATATTTGAGGAGCATATTTAGAAAAAATAAAGCATCAATTTTGTCTCCTCCTAGATTTAGAATAGAACTGAGATCAACAATAACTTTATAGTTAAAGATATCTTTCACTTTCATTCCTATTTTTTTTACAAATATCTCTGATAGTGTGCCTGTACAATATCTCCGTATTCTATTTTCTATGGCAAAAATACTTTGTTCAATTGTCCAGCCTCCTCTTGTGTCAGCACCATTAAATATTGACGAATTTTTTGATAAATACTCTTTACTAAGACGCTTAAATGCTTCCCAATTTCTATTTTTCTCATTTTTACACATCTGAACTAAAATATCAACAAATACACGCTCCATTTGTGGAGAAAACTCTTTATCTTCGAATTTCATACCACTTCGAAAAGCTTGAAATAATCTTTCTGCATGTACTTTAGGATCTGTATCTTCGGGATCAAAAATGTTAATAAAAAAGTTGTTTCCTGGTTTTAATAATAACACATCCTTTATTTTTTTCTGCAGGAAAGTATATTCTCCTTTAAATTCGCATAACAAAAAGGGAACATTTAAAATGTTGTCTAACCGAATAAGAAATCGTTGATGAAAATTGGTTTTTCCTGAACCCGTTGAACCACAAATAAACATATGACGTTCTAGATCACTTATAGAAAGCTTGAATTTATATTTCTTTTTATTCCTGAATTTTATTCTCCCTAAATCTATTTGTCCCCTTTTAGCTTTAGAACGATTTGGATAAGGTAATTCAATTTGATTCTTTTGACTTGATAATATTGATGGTAAAAAGCAAATAAAACTCAAAAAAAGTAATCCATTTGAAATCCATACACAAATCATAATATTTAATGAATTCCTTTCAAATAAACTTTCAAGAGTTATATTTTTTAAATTGAAATTGATGATCACTTGAATTTCAGACATCATACAAAACAAAAATAAAATTAAAATTAAATTTTTTAACTTTCTGTATTCTTCTAAATTTCCTTGTCTATTCTCATTATTCTGATGTGCTTTTAATAAACAATAGAATAACACGAAGAAAAAAAGCACGGCATTAAGACCAATAGATAAAAGGTATGGTAACATAAAAAATGATTTTGAATGAAAAATAAAAACTACTCACTTTTCGATAAAAATAAGTCTTATATTCAAAAATTATTTTGTATCTACAGACCTAGTAATTGAAAAGTCATAATAGAAACTGATATTAATCATCTCTATAAATTACAGAAGAAAAAGGAATAATTTTAAGAGATTAAAATTCAATATACATATGACTTTAACAATAGGAATTATTGGAAAACCTAGCAGTGGAAAAACTACATTTCTAAATGCCGCTTGCTTAACACACGCTAAGGTTAGCGAAATACCTTTTACTACAATAGAACCTAATATAGGCGTCGCTTATGTAAGAAATAAATGTGTTTGCAAAGAGTTAAAAGTCATAGATAATCCAAAAAATTCTATATGCATTGATGGTACTCGATTTATTCCAATTAATTTGATAGATGTAGCGGGATTAGTTCCAGATGCTCATAAAGGAAGAGGATTAGGAAATAAATTTTTAAACGACTTAATTAAAGCAGATATTCTTTTACATATTGTAGATATCACTGGTTCTCTTGATAAATCAGGAAAGTTAATTTCTATGGGAGAAAATGATCCGTATGAAGATATCTTATTTTTAGAAGAAGAGATAAATTTATGGTTTAAAGAAATCCTTGAGAGGGAAGATTGGACAAAATTTACCAAGGGAATTTTAACAGAAAAAAGAAAAGTTGTTGAAGCGATATATGGGAGACTCTCAGGAGTAAAAATTAATAAACAGCAGATAATTCTTTCTTTGAGAAAAGTAAAATTAGAAGGTAAGAATCCTTCAAGCTGGACAGAGCCAGAACTTTTAGATTTTGCAAAATCTTTAAGGAGGATATCGAAGCCTATCCTAATATTAGCAAATAAAATTGATAAAGAAATTAGTGAAAAAAATCTAAAAGATTTAGAGCAGAAATATGAAGATCCAATTATCCCTTGTAGTGCATTGGCAGAACATTTTTTAAGAAAATATCATGAAAATAAAGTGATTAATTACATTCCTGGTTCAAATGATTTTGAAATTATTGAAGCGCACAAATTAAGTGAAAATGAATTAAATATGTTAAAGAAGATAAAAGTTAAAATTTTAAACCAGTATGGAGGCACGGGAATTCAACAAGCTTTAGATTATGCTTCATTTACTATAGCTAATCAAATTTGTGTTTATCCCGTATCAGATATTAATACTTATTCAGACAACAAAAGTAATGTTTTACCAGACGCATTTCTAATAGAAAAAGGAACTTTATTAAGAGATTTTGTAAGAGAAAAAATTCATAGTGAATTAGCTGAAAATTTTATGTTTGGTATCGATGCTAAAACTAAAAAAAGATTAGGAGAAAATTACGAATTAAAAGATAGAGATATCATAAGAATTGTTACATCAAAAAGTAAATAAATAGACGCTAATCTTGCTTGGAAGTTAAGAGAATATAAACAAGAATTATTATTAATAGAATAATTCCAAAAAAAATTAAAATGAAATTATACATTTCAACATCATCAGTAGTTTGAAATAGGTAAAGAATGATTAGTAATAATCTTCCAAAAAACTTCATACTTATGATGAATATTTATTGAATAATTAAAAAATTTCTTATTTTTCAAATATAAGAATAGGTAATGCTCTATTATAAATATATTAATTGTACATCTAGATTATATTATACTAAATTTATTTAAAGAAAAATGGACCTGACGGGAATTGAACCCGTGACCTCTTGAATGCAAGACTTGCACCAAGCGGATTGCTTTTAATGTGTCAAGCGATCTTCCACTGATCTACAGGCCCTTTTTTTAACTTCAATTATAATTAGTAAATAGTTTTATGATAAAAATTTTTTCTTTTTATTTTTATAAGGAATTAGTTAGAAATAATCTGGAAAGTTTTCAGTAAGATCTGCAATAATTTTTTTAATATGGGATTGTTTACCAGATAATTCTAAAATTCTCCAGATTTTTGTAGGCTTCTTTAAATCTTCTTTATTATTGAGAACATAATTAATGAATTTTATGTATTTTTTTAAGAATTTAACCATAATCGGTTTCAATTGGGAATCTTCTAACAGACATAGAATTCTTTTTAAATCCCTATGGGAAAAGATAGTTTTTAATTTTAAAATGATTTCTTCATTATTTAAATAGTTTGGAGATTCTGTAATAATCTTGAAAATCTCTCGGCATATAATTTTTTTATTTTCTAATTGAAATTGTTTAAATCCAGGTTTCTCTTTATCAATCACCATATTCCAATTTTTAGAAAGCCATGTCTGATACCCATTTTGACCATATTTTTCTAAATAATTTGGTTCTTGAAATAGTCGCCGAATATGTTTTGAAATTTGTTCTACTTTTCTCGGCATATTTCCCTTATTAACTTCATATTCTCTTACAGCTTGATATGTACCTAATTGTTCAAAACTAGTTTTCAGCCTTTCCGCATCCTTTACATTATAAAAAGGTCTTTTATATTCTAAAGCTTCCTTTATAGCTTTTTCAATTGATTATTATTAATAACGCATCCATGTTTTACACATAAATTAGATAGATAATTTGTATATTCAATTGAATAACGACGATCTGATTCTTTTGGAAAATCTCTTTCTATTTGGCTAAAAATTTTATCTTTAATGGATTTCTCATTATTAAGTAAAATTAGAATCGTCCCAAGGTATTTCCTTCTGTTTCTATCTTTCCATTTTTCAGGTTTTACAGTTTTCAGAAATTTTTTAACATAAAATTTAGATGATATAAAAACTTGATAACCATATATATCTTCTCTAGTTTCCTCATTAATTTTGTGGAACTTTGTGATTTTTGGTTGTGTTTTAATATCACATCTTTCACACATCTCTTTAAAGTCATTAACTAGTGGATAGGATGCATTTCTAAAAGATAAATAAATTGATTTATGATTAAAATGAACCCAGACTGAACCATCTGTATTAAAAAGACCTTTTAGACTCCTAGGTATAAATCCTAAACAATTTTTAATCCACTTTGGGACATCAACCTGATTTTTAACTTTGTCTCCTGAAACTAAACCTTTCAAAATAAGAGAATTAATTAGTTCTTTATTATGTAAGGTCAATCGGGTTGTTTTCTCATTTGCCCTCTGATGTTCATGAGGATACTTCTGTAATAACCTATATAATAACCTCTTCACATAATCCACATATAGTTTCTCATCAATCCCATTTAATGAGATAGTTAATGTATAAGAGTTATAGATCGGAGGGACATAAATACCACCATCACCAAGAATTACACTGATGAATTCAGCAAGATCTTCATTTTCTTCTAATTGAATTTTAGAGTGCTTTGGATTTTTATTATTAGATTGTTTAGTCATTTCATTAAAAGGATTTAATTGATCTCTTTATCAATTTCTAATTCTAAATCGTACTTAATTAAATACACTGTTTTTAATTTCTAAAACATAGTTTTTGTTGATGAGAATTAGTATAATTATGAAATTATAAAATAGTAATATACAGTATCAAAGGAAGTAGATCTCTAAGTCCCCTTTAACTGAACTCTTTTCTATAAATAACGATTTTTAAACTGTATTAATTAACGTGTCATCTTATTTAATTTGTTTCCAATGGAAATCTATCTTAATCTTTATAAGAGAAAAGTGTTAATATTTATGTATGCAAATACAATATTTATCTCCTCTTTCAGATTTGAAAGCTGAGCTTAAACCACTTTTCTCTAATGAATATATGTTAGCATTTTTTAAAAAGTTTTGTCAAGCTATCAAATCTCGAATGTGGAGAGCCAAAAAGGGTAAAAACGCAAGATATGATGCTGAGGACTTTCTTAGAGTCTTTTTTTATTCCGAAATAACTGGAAGGTCTATAGATAGTGCCAGCGAAAGGTTGAACAGGTATTTTTTAAGTAAAAAAAGAGGAAGGCGAAAAATATACACCGACGGGCGGCATCAACGTGAGATTCCGCACCAAACGGATGTAAACAAGTACCTACGAAAAGTTGGGCTTAAAAAGGCCAGAAATATTCTACGTGAGTGCTTAGATAATCAACTGATGGAAGCATTAAGGTTAGAGCTTATTTCGAAGAAAGTGAATGTTTTAATTGATTTCAAGAAGCACGATTATTACGGAAAACGGGAGGATAAAATGATTACGGGAACAAACCAAGGGAGGGGGACGAAAAAGATGAGGCATTACTTAGGATTCTCGATTTTGTCGAAGGGTACTCATCTTTATGCAGGATTGAAGCATGTCGCAAAAGGACAGCAGAAGGTGCCCATTATTGTTAAGTTTCTTGACTATTTATTGTCTTTAGGGTTTGAGTTAAGCTTCGTGATGATGGATCGAGAGTTCTATAATACTGAGTTTGTAGACGAAATAAAAGGGATGAAAGGTAATGTGTTAATCCCTTCAAAAGCATTTAAAAGAATTAAACAGATTATCGAGGAATATCTACAAGGAACAGGATATAAAGTAAGAAAATATACCTTTTCAAGCGCTCCAGGACCTAAATTTCAATTTTTTCAGAATGTCTACTTAATTTTGGGAGCAAAAAAGGGGCATACTCTTTTAAGCGTGAAGCGGGAATTTATCCTTAAACGATGCTATGAAGTTGATCTACGCTATCATGACGACTCAGAAACCGAGAGGGATCTCAAGCTCTTGGGCATCCCGCACTTCCCGATTTTATAAAAAACGATGGTTTATTGAGACGGGTTTTAGCGACTTAAATTGGATGGGCCAACGATGGAAGTCAAAATACGACAATACGAGGTATTTAGATATGTTGGTTCGGATGCTTTTTTACAATTCTTGGAAGATAAATAAGGCATATTTCAAAAAACGCCAAAAAAAAGGAATTAAAAGCCAAAAGTGGACCTTACAAGATAACCAAGACGCTTTAGTTGAGATCTTTCTCGAAGTGTAGAAAAAATTAGAGTCATTATATCGTTAAGGTGAGAATAATATCGGATTAGAAAAGAATAAAAATTATTAAAAAAAAATTACTTCATTGGATACTGAATATAAAAAAAGGTGTAAGTTAATTAAGAACAATCCTAAGAAATTTTCATTTTAAAATAAAAATAGGAGGTGATCCAGCCGCAGGTTCCCCTACGGCTACCTTGTTACGACTTCTCCCTCCTCGCATACTAGAAACTCGATATGACCATTCTGACCAGACCTCATTTTTAGCACACTCGGATGGAGCGACGGGCGGTGTGTGCAAGGAGCAGAGACGTATTCACCGTGCGATGATGACACACGATTACTAGGGATTCCACGTTCATGTCAGCGGGTTACAGCCGA
>JAZGEW010000094.1:0-3059 GCA_036478875.1 Promethearchaeia archaeon
AAAATCCTTCTATAATAATAAAAAAGTTTCTAAAAAAAATTAGAAATAAAGTATTAAATAGACATACAACAAAATTATTAATTGCATAATGACTATAGAAGAAGAAACTAGAGAATTGCGAGAATTCGTTTTTAAAATTGTGATTATTGGAGATGCCGCAGTAGGTAAAACATCATTGATAAATCGTTTTGTAGAAAATTCCTTTTCTGAAGACTATCGTGCTACGCTTGGAGCAAATATTGTCCGTAAAGATGTAAATTTGGATAATACAAAAGTCAGATTAATCATGTGGGATTTAGCAGGTCAAGAAAAATATCGGGTAGTTCGGAGTATGTACTTTCAAGGGTGTGAAGGCGCTCTTCTTGTTTATGATGTCACACGTTATCATACCTTAGATAATATTAATAATAAATGGTTAAAAGATTACAAAAAACATGTAAAAAAAAAGGGAGCGTTTATATTAATTGGCAACAAAACTGATTTAAAAGATCAGCTAGTAATCCCTACAGAAAGAGGAAAAGAATTGGCTACAAAAATCAAGGCTAGCCATTTTATAGAAACATCAGCAAAAATCGGAGAAAACATTGAAGAAGCATTTTCTCTTTTAGTGAATCAAATTTTAAGAAATCATGGTGTAAATATTTAAAAAATTTTAATAATCTGAAAAAACTCTTTTTTGTATCAGTATATTAACAAGCTGACTTTTTAAAATATTAAAAATAAGATAATTAATCATGAAAGAGACTTCTCAGAGAATAGCTAAAGCTCCAAAATCTGCTATTAGAGAGTTGTTTGATCTTGCCTTAGGTCGTTCAGATGTTATCAGTTTAGGCATTGGACAACCAGATTTTATAACACCTGAACCCGCAATACAGGGAAATATTAATGCGTTAAAAAACAAAATTACTATGTATGCTCCTACAAGAGGAGTTCCAGAGTTATTAGAATTATTAGAGCAAAAAGTCAATAATTTTAATAACATCAATGCCAATTGGAAAGATAATATCATTGTAACAAATGGAGGTAGTCAAGCAATTACTTTAGCATTTGCTACAATTTTTAATCCTGGCGATGAGTTGATTATTTCTTCACCGAATTTTCTTTCTTATTTCTATTGTGCATTATTTTTTGGTGTTAAAGTAATAGAAATTGAACGTAAAAAAGATTTTAGTCCCAATATGGAGAGAATTAGAAATTCCATCACAAGTAAGACTAAGGCAATTATAATTAATACTCCAAATAACCCTACTGGTCATGTTCTAACTCAAACTGAATTGAAAGAAATGGTGGACATTATTATTGAAAATGATTTATACTTAATCACTGATGAAGTTTATGAAAACTACATTTACGATGGATTAAAACATGTAAGTCCAGCCTCTTTAAATGGTATGTTTGAAAGGACTATTACTGTAAATGCAATGTCAAAACTTTTTTCTGCCACTGGATTTAGAATTGGTTATGCAGTTGCTTCAAAAGAAATCATAGACTTAATGGAAAAATTTCATCAATATACAGTTGCAGGAGCAAATCATGCTGCCCAATATGGATTCATTGAAGCGTTAAAAATGGGTACTGGCTTTTTCGAGGAAGTTTTGAAGAGTTTTGATAACAGGAGAAATTTAGTTTACGGTAGATTAAATGAGATTGGCTTTGATCTTGTAAAACCACATGGAGCTTTTTATGTTATGCCTTCAATAAAAAATTTTAATTTAACCGGTAATGAATTTTCACAAAAACTTATGAAAGAGCAAGCGGTTGCAGTGGTTCCTGGCGGAATTTTTGGCTCATTTTCAGAGCACATGATAAGGATATCCTACGCAACTGAAATTGAAAAAATTAAAGAAGCCATGAATAGGATTGAAAAATTTACCAATAAATTATAAAAATATAATTTTATTTTAAATAAGTCTTTGTGAGTGCATCGATTAAGAACTCTGTTGCCTGATAAACTTGTTCTAATTGAATCCACTCATTTGGTTTATGAACAATATTTGGATCTCCAGGACCAAATATAACAAAGGGAATAAAATTTGATGGATTAATGTATATACAAGCATCAGTTGCATAAGATAAACCAATAAATTCCGAATTAGTTATATTTTTTAAATTTTGGATGAATCGATTGTTTATATCAGTTAATAAAGATTGCAAGGTGTTTGTAATATTAATATCTATAGAATAAGGTTCTAATTCAATTTTTCTCAAATTGCTGATTACTTTTTCATGTTCTTGTTCTGGTATTAATCTAAAATCAATTTCTAATTCTGCATAATCAGGAACGATATTTATTTTAGTACCTCCATGAATTTTTCCAATATTTATGGTAGATCTTCCGAGAATTTTATTAGATTTATCTTCTAAGCAATTATATATTTGAGGAATAATTTCAAATACTCCTTCTATAGCATTATAGCCCTCTTGAGGCATAGATCCGTGAGCAGATTTCCCAGTAACCTGTATAGTCGCCCACAATAAACCTTTTCCAGCGACTCCAACATTTAAATTAGTAGGTTCAGCTATAATTATTAAATCAGCATTGTTAACAAACCCCTTCTTCGAAAGTAAATAAGAACCAGTCATGCCTGCTTCTTCATCGGCAGTACCAAGAAAAATTACCTCATAATTTTCCATAAAATCGGGGTTTGAGATCAAGTTTTTCATTACTCCTATTAAAGAGGTTATCCCTCCTTTCATATCAGCAGAACCTCGTCCATGTATTTTTCCATCTACTATTTTAGCAGAAAAAGGTGGATAAGTCCATTTAGTTTGATCTCCAACAGGTACTACATCAAAATGTCCAGATAATAATATCTTCTTTTTTCCAGATCCAATTTTTGTTACTAAATTATGGAGCTCTACATCATCTTTCATATAAGTAATAATTTCATTATGAAAACCCTCTTCTTCTCTGAAAACTTCATTGATTAAGAAGTTAACCACTTCTTCAGTTTTTCCAGGTGGATTCTCAGTGGGGATTTGAATTAATTTCTTTAAAATATAGATTAATTTTTCTTTTTGAGAATTAGATATTTCCATAATAAAAGAAATATATTTTT
>JAZGEW010000095.1:0-21060 GCA_036478875.1 Promethearchaeia archaeon
CATTAGACGCCCTATCTCATTTCTAATGAATCTATTAAAGAAAAAAGGATATAAAATATCTATCCTAACACCAAGAGAGAAATCATCAATAAGGAGAGAAAATACAAGACATTATGATGACTTTAGAGGAATAGAGTTGCTAACTTACCCTACATGGACGAAATCTTCAGGTTTTATTTGGCCTTTACCCACAAATTTGGATTTTTTTAGAAAAGGTTGGAAGATATTAAAAGAAAATGATATAATCCATGTATGGGTTCCTTTTTATCCAAATACTTTTATAATTTGTTTTTTAAAACTTTTATTTTTTAGAAGAAAAAAGCTAATTCTTACAATGGATACTTTTCCGGCCTACTCCTTTAAAGTATCATCATTGTTAGATGTTTTTTTTAAATTATTTTTTAGAACAATAGGAAAATTTGCTTTTATTGCCTCTAATTATATTTTAATTTATGGAGATTCATTTATTAAATATGCTAAAAAAGTCGGAGTTCCTAAGAGAAAGATTAGAGTTTCTCCTACGGGGATCAATTATAATCCAAAATTATTAGATGAAAATATTAGACATCTTCTTAATATAGGAAATAGTGAAAAGATAGTTTTATTTGTTGGCCTTCTTAATAAAAGAAAAGGAATTGATTTAATTATAAAAACTGCAAATCTATTAAGAGATGAAAATATTAAGTTTGTGTTAGTAGGAGATGGACCAGAAAAAGAGAATTATCTTAAATTTATCTCAAATTTAGGATTATCTGAAAATGTTAAATTTTTAGGTAATCGTCTTGATGTTCATAATTTTTATAACCAAGCGGATATATTTTTCTTTCCAAGTAGAGGGGAAGGTTTACCTGGTGTTTTAATGGAAGCAATGATTTATCAAGTTCCTATTGTTTCAAGTAATATTCCAGGTGTAAGAGATTTAGTAAAACATATGGAAAACGGAATTCTATGCGAAACAGAAGATATAATCTGCTATAAAAAGGCTATAAAAAGGCTTCTAGGAGATGAAAAATTAAGAAATGAATTTAAAAAGAATGGAATAAATACGATAAAATCTAAATATTTGTGGAAAAACAATTTACTTAATTTTGAATCTATCTATAAAAAGTTAGTTTTAAGTTAGGTTTTCTAATCTTTGCACCAATCTTATTTTTACTTGTAGCAATATATCAGAACAAAAATCATCTATTCAATTTAAACACTAAATTTTCACGGGCAAATCAATATTGATGATGGGCTATAATTAAAATTTAATTGGTTATAAAATTCTTTGAGAAAAGAAAATCAAATTCAATTTTTAGTGGGGTATATTTTAAAATTTATATTACTGATATTTCTTATTTTCTAGTGAATTTCTTAGTAAAGTTTAAACTTTTAAGCATAATTTTATCAAAGAATCTATTTTCATCTAAAAGAGATTGAAAGTAGGAAATATCAGAAGAGGTAACTGCTCTTAACAAAGAATTCATTAAGATGAAGAGTATAAGAAATGTAAAAATTGATAAAAAATCAAAATTTTTAAAGAGTGAAAGCCCTAGAAATTGAATAAAACCTTCGGTTGCAGCATTGAATATGAGTTCCTTTAAAACTATTGTAATAGATAAAGGAATGAAAAATGTTATATATTGAATTGCGATTTTTTTGATGCTCAATTTAATTTGCCCAAATTTGTAAGTAGCATAAATTTGAATAATCATTGAAAGAATATTTCCTATAATTAATCCATAGATGATTGCTCCTTCTACTCCAAAAAAGAATAGCCCGATAAAAAATAGAGGAATGCTAAATGAGGTATAAATTATTCTTAAAAATAAGGTTAATTTAACTTTATGTTGAGCATTTAAATGACTTTGTACAAATGTAGCTAGAATTTTAAATATAGACGCAAGTACAATTAAACGAAGAAAATTTGAGTATATTAAACGGTCTTCAAGAAATACAAAATCCAAAACAAATTCTACACTGAAAAACAGAATACCTGATATAATTAGCAATAGAAATAAGGTTACTTTATAAGTAATTCTATAAATCGTTTCTATTTGCTCATAGCTTTCTTTTGTATTTAAAGTTGTAAAAGAGGTTAATAATGGAAAACTAAAAGAGCTAATAACATAATCATTTAATTTTTGATAATTTCGTGAGATATTAAATCCTGTAACAACATCAGGAGATATAATAAAGCCAATTCCTTGTAGTTGGCCTTCCTTCCAAAGTCTTTCAATAAGATCACTGAAGCCCATATAACCACCATATTTAAAGGTTTTAGACACATCTTCTTTAAATGAGTCTGGTTTACTTCCAGTAGATTTAATTCTGTTAACCATTATAAAGACAAAAATAGAATTAAGTGCAAATGGAATTAAGGTTGAAAATAGCACTATCCATGCTGCAATTTCAATCTCAATTTCAATTCTAGAAGCAAAAAAAATGACTAAAGGGATAATATGAATTATATTTTTCACTATTAAAAATAAGAGATTATAATTAAATTTATTAAAACCACGATTTATTGCTTCTACAATATAATTCAAACTGTTCACTAAAATACAAGGAGATAAGATAAAGAAGAGAGAAACCAAGGTATCCGCAAGAAAATTAGCAAATAAGAGAAATGCAAGAACACTGACAATAAAAATAGGAATTAAAAATGTTAATTTTATTATAACTGTGTTTCGGATTAAAAATTTAATTTTAGATTTTTCATTTAAGGCAAAATATCTTGGAATATAGTAATTTAAGGTAAAATTGAGACCAGGTGGTAATAATGATGTAATAATTACAACAATCATAATATATGAAGTAGCTAATATTAGATACCCCCAAATAACATCTACAAATAGACGAGCTAAAAGAAATGAATATATAAATGTAAAAAATAGAGAACTATAATTAAACATAAATGAGAATAATGTATTTGTTGCTAAATTTCTGTATTCTGTTTTACCCTTTGAAGATGAGTTCTCATTATCAGAGTTTTCCATGTCGAGAATAAAATTTTTAATTAGAATAAATTAAGAAAACAAAATAATGAGTCTCAAATTAAATTTATGATTTGAAGAAATTAGGAAATATTAAGTCAAGAACCTTATTTGTTTAACAATTTTTTTATAAAAAGTAAATTACAGATGTATCATTATTAAAAACGATTGGAAAATTAAAATTATAAACTTTCTAATTTTTATATATTTAAAAACTATTTTGTAATGCAATATGCCAAGAGAAAGCTTTAAAGAGTTTAAACAAATTATTCAAGGATCTAAACTTGAAAAACGAAGAAAAAAGAAAGATTGGTGGCATTGGATCTATACATTTCTCTCAAGATATATTACTTGGATTCTCGTAAAGACTCCTATAACAGCAAATTTTATTACAATCACTGGAACATTGATTGGGTTAATTGGATTGTTATTAATTGGAATAGGGAATAAATTTTTTATTATTATCGGATTTATTTTGCTATATGTTTATTATTTGTCTGATGAAGTCGATGGTGAAGTTGCTAGATATAAAAATCAAACTTCTCTACGAGGTATATATTATGATGAAATCGGACATTTATTCTTTCAAGGATGGTTATTCTTTTCATTTGGTTTTAGAATTTATAGATTTAATGAAAATTTTTTATACATAATTCTTGGAGTTATTGCAACATTTTTCTTAATAGGAATAAGAACTATAAGGAAAATAGCAATTGTTGCTTCTAGTAAAAGTAGTATTAAAAAATCTCTTGATCAAAAGAGGGAAGATTTTTATATGGAAATAACTAAAAAAAGTTTTCTTAAATTATTAAAGAGTACTATAATTAATCTTACTAATGCTTTTAGCCATACACACATGATCACAACTATGTTTTTGATTGGTTTTTTAATGGTAATAAATTTTGGGTTTATTTGGATATTGGAAATTATACTGATCAGTTATGTAATTTTTATGTGTTTGGTATTTTTAACATTTCTTATAACTAAAGCGAAGAGCATTGAACGAGATGTTATCAAAATTCACTATACTATGAAGAATTTGGAATAATCCTAAGATTTTAACAAGATTATGAGATCAAAAAACAAACCTAAAATTGGTATCTTTACTAAGCCAATAGATCAAGGCACAAGTGGTAGTGGAAGCTATTTAAGGCAGCTAGTGAATCAAATCCTAAAATTAAATGATAAATTTAATATTGTTCTTATACACTACTCTAAAAATGATAATGAATTATACAAAAAAACTAAAGAATTAATTATTTCAAAAAATCCATTATTTGCTTATATAAAACTTAAAAAAGAAAATTTTGATATACTTCATTATTATCCATTAACTATTTTTTCTCCTATTTGGCTAAAAAAAATCAAAAAAGTTACTTCCGTTCATGGAGGTGGAGCAGCAGAGCTCTATTTTCCAAGTCATTTTACTAATATCAAACGATTACATTCAAAATTAATTAAACCTATATATTTTAGAAAGATGGATTATATTTTTGTAGGATCTAATGCTGGAAAGAAATTCCTTATTCATCAATACCATGCGAAAGAGGACAAAATATTTTTTACTCATAGTGCTGTAGATCAAGATTACAAAATGTATGAAAAAAAATCTGCAAAAATTAGGGAAAAATTTGGTATTGAAGGGCCATTTATTTTTCATTTAAGTAAATTTTCAGAGAGAAAAAATCCATGGACAATATTGAAGGGTTTTCAAAAGGTAAAAACATTTAACAATGAAATTAAGTTAATCTTAGGGGGAAAGGGTTGGAAAAATACGAAGGTTATTGAGTTTGCCAAAAGGAATGAAATTTTAAAAGATATTGTGTTTACAGGTTTTATTCCTCAAAAAGATCTTATTGATCTTTTTAATTTAGCTGAAGTTTTTGTTTTTCCCTCTTTTTTTGAAGGCTTTGGAATACCAAATTTGGAAGCAATGGCATGTGGTTGCCCAGTGATTACTTCAAAGGCTTTTGCAATACAAGAAATTGTAGGTGATGGAGCACTAGTTTTAGAGGACAATTCAAACCCTGAAGAATTGGCAGAAAAAATAAACTTATTACTTAAAGATAAAAAATTAAGAGATGAACAAATTAAAAAAGGTCTGGCAAGATCTAAATTATTCTCATGGGAAAAAAGTGCCCAGACAGTATTAAAAATATATGAAAGATGTTTAAAACAATAAAAATTTCTTCTAAAATTTATTCTATTAAAGATAAGGCATTAAATTTTTATCTATTTAATAATTTTCTTTATCACATTTAAAAATAAACATTTCAATTGAATTACTTTATCATTACAAAATAATATACTATTAGGGAATCATATGAACATCTTCTGGATAGTTACAGACTCAATTTGTAATTATGAAAGGTCAGATTTACATGGATTACTTCCAATATATAAAAAATTAAAACTTAATAATGAAGGACTTTATTTTGAGGACTGTATCTCCCAATTTCCCTCAACAAATCTATCACTTTTCTCATTTTTAACGGGCAGGTTTCCTTACTATGTTTTTCCTGATTACTATCGTTCAATTGATAATCTGCCAAATCTAAAATATAAGAACTTAGTCAATCCATTAAAAAGAGAAAATTATAAAATTCAATCAATAATATTTGGTAGAGAACAAGCACTTATTTTTAAGGAAATTCTTAATCCGTATTATGAAAATGGTATGTATAAAGGAGATCATTGGCTAGATGCTAAGGAAGTGTATGAGTTTTTTCTTCAGAAAGTTGAGAGTTTTTCACTTGATGAAAGGAATTTTCTTTTTACATTTTTTAGACCAAGTGGTCCTCAAACTGATTTATATTTAGGAAAAATAATCGAATATTTAAAAGAGCAAGAATATTGGGAAAATTCGATTATTGTTATAAATTCCGATCATGGTTTTTATGATAAGAATTTATATAAGAAGACTAAATTACTACATTTCGATGATATTCATCAATCTTCTATGCAACCAATCTTATTTATGAAACTACCCCAAAATTTAACAAAATCTCCTTCAAAATCAATAGAAAAAAGAGTATATTTAATTGATATCATGGAAACTATTTTAGATTATCTAAATATCAATGCTACTCATGAAAGGGAATCATTATCCTTCAAAGGATTAATCGAGAAAAACATTGATGTTAATAAAAACAGAAAAATACGAGGAGATTGTTATTTAATGTTCCAAGCAGTTAAAAGGACTATGATAATAAAATCCAATTGGAAATTAGTTAATAATAATGGAATATTTTCGCTTTACAATTTATCTGAAGATCACTTAGAAAGAAAAGATGCTAAAAACGAACATCATGAGATTTATGATGAACTATATCAATTTTATTTAATGACTGAATTAAGAGCATATAAGACATTTGAATCACTACTCTATTCTCTTTATGAACAGAGTATCTTACCAAAATTAAAATCATCAAAAATTTTTATTCCTAGACAATTTCCTCCTCAACTTGTAAGATTTCTCAAAGAAAACCTAGCGAAAAATAACACCATTATAAATACTCAAGATTTAAATGACCTTCAATTAAATGATGATCAAAAACTTACTACTATACTCTTTTATAACAGACTAACTGGAATTAGATTAAAGAAATTAATAAGAAAATATAAAGAGCAAACCAAGAGATTCATAATTTTGGATACAGAATTAAATGAAGTTTCCAGTCAATTAAATCAAACTGGGTACTTAAAATTCATACTTAGGTCAATTTGGGCTCGGAGAAAACTCTTATTTCAAAGATGGAAGGAGATTATTGTTTGGATTTTATATTTCCCATTATATTTCAACAAGCATGCGAGATGTTATTACAAATAACTAATTCCTGTTTTTCTCCTAAAGATCTTATTGAATTATAAAAAATTTCTTTTGACTCTCCTAAGAGTTTTAATAGAATAATGAATAAGAAAGAAAAGATATTTAAAGTTAGGGAAAAAATAATTGAAATACCTAATAATTAAATGAAAAACTAATCAATTTACCTATATAAAATTTCATAGTTTTCTATATAACTAAAAAATCTTTTGAAAATCAAATTCCTAAAAGTTTTTATAGGTAAATGCACTTGTAAAGTTAATAAACATTTCATATAGTTATATGCCGAAACAAAAATATTCAGATCTTAAAGAAATTAAGAAAATTTATGAGAGTGTCAAAAAAATCGGATATAAAAAAACATCTGAAAAATTTAATGAGCATATTTCACTTCTAGAGCGAATTGTAAGACGATATGAACAAAACAAGGAAGTAAAAGAAATGAAAGTAATTATTATTGCAGCCGGAATGGGATCTCGATTAAATGATATGACCAAATATCTACCAAAACCATTATTAGAAATTTATAATGGTAAATCTATTATTGAGCGAGAGATTGATATACTTCGAGAGGTGGGACTGGAAGATATTGTCATTATCAGAGGATATCAGAAAGATAAATTTATAATTCCCAATATTAAATACTATGATAATGATGAATATGCAGAAAATAACATTTTAGAATCGCTTTTTTATGCAGAAGAATCCATGGAAGATGGATTTATTTGTACCTATGCCGATAGTATTTTCTCAAAAGATATTTTCCAAAGAGTTTTAGATGCACCCTATGATATATGTATCTGTGTAGAACCAAATTGGAAAGCTAGATATGAAAATCGTAATGAACATCCTACAGATGAAGCAGAATTAGTAAAAATAAAGGGTGGTAAAATTGTTTTTATCTCAAAATTCGGCAATCCTGATGCGTTTGATGGAGAATTTATTGGAGTAGCGAAATTTACTAAAAAAGGTGCAGAAATCTTACGAAGAAATTACCATCGAGCAAAAGAAAGCAAATCATGTCGATTTGCAGAAGGACAACGATTTCATGACGCCGTTTCCATTCAGAAAGCCTATCTTACCGATATGTTTCAAGAACTCATTGATAGAGGATATCCGATACATGCTGTAATGGTAAATCATGGATGGGTAGAAATCGATACCCAACAAGATTATGAATACGCTAAAGAATTGATAAGAAAAGGAAATATATAAAATTAGGTTAAAAAATATGGCCGAAATTGAAATTACAAGTAGTGAAATTGAAACAAAAGAAACGTTTAAAAAATGGAGGTTGCGGATATTTTTTACTGTTTGGATTACGTATATGATGTATTATATCGGACGTACTAATCTCTCAATCGCAAAACCCTATCTCATGTCTGAATATGGTATTTCAGCAACAATTATGGGTTTTGTTGGAACTACATTTTTCTTAGCTTATGCTTTTGGACAATTTGTTAACGGCTTTTTAGGGGATAAAATTGGAGCAAGACGATTTATAACCATGGGTTTGATTGTTTCTTCTGTTATAAATTTATTTATGGGAGTAGCTTTTGAATTTCTTTGGCTAGTATTTCTACTCTGGGGTATAAATGGATATTTTCAATCAATGGGATGGGCTCCTTCAGTTAAAACTGTTGCTAATTGGTATCCTCCAGATGATAGGGGAAAATGGTCCAGTAGACTTGCCACTTCATATTTACTTGGAGGTGTTGTATCATGGATCATAGCAATTTTTATAACTGACACACTTAGCTTAAATTGGCGATTTGCTTTTATCATACCCGGAATTATAATGTTTATAATGGCGATTCATTTTTTCTTAAGAAGTAAAAATGCTCCTGAAGAAGTGGGTTTGCCTACTTTGGAAGAAGAATGCGATGGGAAAATTGTCATGGGTGATTGCCGTGAAGATGAGTTTGTAGGTTTTAAATACACTATTGGTACAATCATTAAGACAAAAACAGTTCTTTTTGCTTCTTTTGGGTTATTTTGCTTGAATATGGTGAGATATGGATTAACGGACTGGCTTCCTTATTTATTAAGTCCTGAAATTACAGGTGCGAATTTTTTTCCAGTATGGAAATCTATCTTCTATCCTATTGGGGGGACAATTGGGGTTATTGTTGGTGCGTGGATTTCAGATAAGTTTGCTGGAAAAAGAAGAATGCCTGTTGTATGCGTTTTTTTCTTTGCATTAGCATTGACATTGCTAATATATACCTTTTTACCTCCACTTGATATAATCTTTGGAATTCCAGTATTGATTTTAATTGGCTTATTAAATTTTGCACCCCATGCACTTTTGGTTTCTACTATCCCAATGGAATTTGGTACGAGAAAAGCAGCTTCTGCTGCTACAGGCTTTATTGATGGATGGGGATATATTGGAGCGGCCATTACAACTTTTACATCTGGAGCTCTTATTGATGCTGCTGGTTCTGGATCTGCTTTTTTACTTTGGATTATAGTCGCTTTAATAGGGGGTTTAATCTTATTAATGGATTGGAAAAGTATGCCAGAAAGAAAAGAATATGTTTAATGTTCAAGAAAATCCTTTTTTTTTATTTTATTTAATTTTAGGATGGAAAAATCTAATTAATCTTGATAGATTTATCTAGTCGCGATATGAGACAATAAGACAAATTTTAAAAAGACCAAATAAGCTTCTATAAGAATATAAAGAAGAATTCATGAAATATTTATCAGATTTATGTTAATTCATTCCATTATTGTCTTTAATCAATTTTTCTTTCTGAATATTTTTATGTGATATGTAATTTTTAATGATAAAATCAGATTTAATATTTTAAGTGAAGTAGATTGAAAATCGAAGATAAAAGAGTCTTAGTTACTGGAGTTGCTGGATTCATAGGGAGTAATTTAACTGATAAATTACTCAATTTAGGTGCAACTGTAATTGGTATTGATAATCTTTTTAATGGGCGGTTAGAAAACCTAGAAGAGGCTTTAAATAATAAAAATTTTCAATTCCATAAAGGAGATATAAGGGATTTTAACTTTTTACTTGACATCTTTAAGGATATTGATATAATTTTTCATGAAGCCGCATTTACTAGTGTACCTCAATCAGTAAAGATGCCCGAATCTTGTAATGATGTTAATATAAACGGTACTTTAAATTTATTAAATGCAGCTAGAAAAAGAGATGTTGAAAAAATTATTTTTGCTTCGAGCTCAGCAGTATATGGTGATACTCCAACACTACCCAAACACGAGAACATGCCAAGAATACCAATTTCTCCTTATGCTGTAACAAAACTAACATGTGAATCTTATATGGAGGTTTTTCATCAAGTTTATGGATTAAATACGATTACTTTGCGTTATTTTAACGTTTTTGGACCAAGGCAACAAGATTCTCCCTATAGTGGAGTAATTGCAATCTGGTTAGGTCGAATAATCAAGAATAAAAGTTTGATAATATTTGGTGATGGAAACAACTCAAGAGACTTTACATATATAAAAGATGTTATTCAAGTTAATATTTTAGCGGCTGAAAATAAAAGATCAGGTATAATTTTAAATATTGGTGCTGGTTCTCCAATAACATTGCTGGATCTTGCAAAATTAATGTTAAAGCTCACCAATAAGGAGGATTTAGGAATTATTTTTGATCCCCCCAGATCAGGAGATATTATACACAGTTATGCTGACATTTCAAAAGTAATAGAAATTTTAAAATTTCAGCCAAAATATACTCAAGAACAAGGACTAAGAGATTATCTTGAATGGTATTGTAAAAAATATGAGGTTAACTTAAAGATAAAATAAATAGAATTATAATCATGGAATTCTTTAAAGATAAATTCAAAAAAATTCTACTTTTCCTAAATTCAAGAATACATTTAATTATCTTTTTAATCTCTATTGTGCCTCTTTTATTCATTTTATTTAAAATCATTAGTTTAGATTTAATTTTAGGATTTTCAGAAATTGTGTTTTTAGACTCCATCTTTCATATATTGGTTATTATAAGTACAATCTATACTATTTTATTTTTGCCGACTTACCCGGTTTTTTTCATAATTTTTAAAGAGAAGTCTTTCAATTTTTTAGAGAAATTAAGTTTAACTATAGTTATAAATTCAGTTTTTTATATTCTTATGGGATATATAGGATATATCATCGGAATTCCATTAACAAGGTTTTTTTTCTTTTTTTCAGTAGTTATTTTATTTTTTTTAATAATTGGTTATATTTTGATTTTTGAATTTAAGAAAAATTCATATATTTTTTTTAGATCTAAAGATATTTCACCTCTAAAGAAAGAAAACTTAAATATAATTTCTTTATGGAAATACCTCAAAAATTTAATTTCTTTTAAAGTAGTTTTATTAATTCTTTTCTTATTTCTAATTTGTATACTAAATATCGTTAAAGTTAAGAATTTTATCGGAACTGATCCTTGGCTTCATATACTTAATAGTAGAATTATTACGGATATCAACATTTTACCTTTAGAAGGGTATCACGGAACGATGGGATTAAACATATTTGGAGCAGTAATCAATTTCTTTTCCGGGATAGATCACATACTAATCCCAAGTTATTTTGTATTTTATACGTTCTTTGTGTCAGGGTTAATTTTTTATAATATTTGTATGAGAATTTTCAAAAATCAAAATTTAGCATTATTTGGCGTTTTTCTTTTGGAATTCTCTTCTTTAGGTTTTTCCGTAATGATGGTTCAATATTGGCCCTCTGGTTCTGCTTTAATAAAGTGTTTAATGATATTTTTCCTCTTTTACGTGAGATTGCAGAATTTTACCAAATTAGAGCGCCCTACTAAAAAAGGAATTTTCTCAAATATATTTTTTGATTATACATTAATTACTTTAATTTTCATTAGTTCAGTCCTTACTCATGACGTTACAACATTATTTTTCTTATTATCCTTTCTGTGGTTATATTTAATTTATTTCTTAAGAGATTATAGGAGAGGATTTGATTTTATCTTCTTATGCTTACTAGCGATGTTATTTATTGTTTTATCTATTTTTGGCATAGGGGAAGGACATTACTGGTTTCTTATACCATTGGATATATCTTGGTACTATCTTATTTTAGGTGCTCTAGGGGGAGGTTTAGTATTATTCATTTTTATTTGGAAAATACAGAAATCAATTAGTTTTACTAACGGAAAGTTTGCTGCTACAATTAAAGGAGAAACCAACATTCATTATAAAAAAATAGAGGACAAGGTAATAATACCGCTAATTTCAAGCGGTATATTCTTAACTCTTATCATTCTTTTAATAGTAAACTTTGTATGGATGAATATAGAACTAATAATTATCCTTTATGTGATTGAAATAGTTATGATAAGTAGTTTCGCAATCTGGGGTTTAATAGTATTTCAAAAAAAGCAAAGAGGAAAATCATTATTTATCTGGGGGGTTGGATTATTATTATTTTTATTGGTTGGTCTTATATTTAATTTTTTAGCATTGAGTAATATGATTTGGCAGAGAATACTCTATTTAATCCCTCCTATTATAGTAATTGGATTTATATCATATATTTATAAACTTATAAAGTCGAATTCGATAAGAACATTTCAACAGAAATTTGTAGTGTTATTTATTGTAATATTTTCATTATTTACCACTTACTTTTATGAATCAAAAGCCTTTGATGTTTTCACCATAAAAGAAAGAGAAATTAGCCCAATTCAATTGTATTCAAATAGAACTTCTAATAAAAATATTATAATTGCTGAAGTTGGTTGGAGCCATGCATTTAGGTATTATGATTATCTTTTTAATAATAAATCGGAAGCACTTCTTTATGATGAAAATTTTTATTTTTTAAAATACAAAATAGATTTATTTCCTCCAAGCAATCATTTTAATGAAAGTGGGAATATTTTAAAAATAATTAAAGAAGAATACAATACAGATGTGTTTCTACTTTTTGCTGATGAGTATATTATTAATAAAGGATTTGACTTGTTTGGACGTTTAAGTGAAGAGGAGTTAGAAGAATACTATACTCTCGATTATTTAAATAAAATTTGTGTTTCAAGCACAGAGGATGGAAGAGAAATTCCATTATATTGGGTTATTTAAAGATTTCAAAGTCACCTTCGATGGAAGAACTTAACTTATCTCTTAATATGATACTTTTATCTCTTTCAATTTTAATAAATTGAGGTAATTTACCTGTTTGTCCCACTTTATTTTCCCTCGAAATAAAAGTTCCATTAATCCCTTCAATATCATTTGCTATGTCCAAACCTTTTTTTATAGATTTTTCAATGTCTAGATCTTTAACTGAATTACAAATTTTGGTTGCAGCTGCATCTGCTAAAGCAGAATTTTTTGCAAAAACTGTTACGGCATCAGCTTGCCCTAAGCTTATTGCGTGACCAACTGTTGCTGAACTTGTTCCTATCCCTATTGGGCAATCTTTCTTTTTTATCAAAAACCCCAAATTTAGATTTAATTCATTTTTACCCGCATATAATGCAATTTTTATTGGTTCTTCAGAATCTACAGCAATTTCACCTCCATTTTCAACTAGAGCAACTTTACATGGAAAAGATTCAATATTTTGATTATTGTTTTTTAACTTCATTGCTTCAAGCATTAAATCCGCTAAAGCTCCAGCTACAGAAGCCATTGGTCCAACATCGCATATTTCTGCGACTTCAGCCATATTATTAATAATTCTTAAGTTAGTATTTACTTTAATTGGAGAGAAAGAATTGAGAAAATGTCTATCTTTTGTAATATATTTTTCTAATAATTTTCGGTGATAATAAAAACTCTCTTTTGCCCTTAAAATAGCTTTTTTAGAATCAGATATGATTGTAACATCGGATTCTTTTTCCAAAAAACGTGTTTTGTAAGTTTTCAATTATTTTTATAAGTCAAAATTATTAAATTATTATTTATATGAGGAGTCTAATAACTAAACAAATATAAATAAATATATTTTCATTATTTATTTAAAAATAATATCTCTTAATTATGAGCCAAGTTAAATACGAGGAAATAATCTCTCAACTAAAATCTGACCTGAATGCTGAATGTGCTATAGCAAATAAATATGGAATAATATTAGGATCATTAATAAAAGAATTTGGCAAAGGTAAAGTTATACATCAAGCAATTTTGTCATTGATATCTAATTCTAAAGAAATTGCTAACGAATTAGACTTAAATAAGATAAATTCTTTTGCTCTGGAAGCACAAGAATATAATTATTTGTTTACCTTTAGTGATGAATTAATATTAATCTCAAAATTAGATTTGAATGTAAATTTAGCAAAATTTATGCCAAGTATTAGTGTATTTCTAAAAAAATTGAGTTTAAGCATTAAAGAAGATGAGATCAAAGAATTTTCTCTCTTCAATTTTACAAAAGAAATATCTAAAATAAAAGAAACAATAGAGAAAGAAAAAGTTAGAAAAGATAAATATTCAATTATCAAAGATTTAGTTAGATACATTTCAAGATGATTTTAAAAAAGGAAATTTGTAATTTTATTGGTGAAAGATTATTTTAAGGCAAGTGTTTATATACAGAAGTAATGAACTTTTATATTTTAGACACTTTGGGAAAGCTCTTAAACAAGAAGTTTTAGATCTTCTAGTAGAAGATATCATTAACGAAGCTTTAATAAGAAGTGAATCCAAAATTGATTTTCATGATTACTATAAGTTTAGAGTTTCATATATAACAGAAAAACAAACAAATCTAATATTTTTATTTGTAACGAGTTTAACTGATAAATTCGAAAATATAAAAAAAGAATTGGTTAAATGTAAAAATGAATTTTTAAATATATTTGAAGATATATTACAACACCGCTTTGACGCCAAGACTTTTGAAGTTTTTGATCCTACTATTGATTCCATCCATAGAAACTTGCGTCCTAAAATATCTTTAATTGGATTTTCTGGAGTTGGGAAAACAACAATTACCAAATTAATTAAGGCAGATGAGATCCCTATGCAACATATTCCAACAATTACAGGAGATATCACAACTATTAGAATCGGTAAGTTACATTTTCATCTATGGGATTTCGCGGGACAAGAACAATTTAGTTATTTATGGAATAATTTTATCAAGGGGAGTGATGCTGTTCTTTTGATTACTGATTCTACATTAGAAAACGTTGAAAAAAGTAAATATTTCCTAGAATTAATAAAAGAACAAGCTCCTAATGCTCAATCTGCTGTAATTGGTAATAAACAAGACTTAGAAAAAGCAATGAATCCAGTTCAAATAGAAAATGTATTGGGGTTGAAAGCATATTCTATGATTGCACGGGAAACCCAAAATCGTGATAAAATGATCCAAATAATTGCAGATGTTTTAGAAATGAGTGCAGAAGTGTCTCCTTTACTGAAACCTTTACTTGAAAGAGATAAATTAACTGAGGAAGCCGTAAATGCCTTAAAGAATGCTGATTTTGATAAAGCTGCTTTTTTATTTGACAAAATAAGCGATTTGTGTATTGAATTAGGAGATGATTCATTGGGACGAGAATTTTTTGAAAAATCAGAAAAAATAAAAGAGATGCTTAAAAAGATTGGTGCGCCCCCACCTACGCCAGCGTCTCCTATTATAAAAGAAGAACCAGAACAAGTTATAGTTCAAAAGGAACCAGAAAAAATTATTAAACCCATTGCACTTGATAAACCTCCAATATTAGAAAAACCAATACCTCCTAAAATACCTCCTCAAGATACAATAACAATTAAAAAATCAATAGAAATTTCTGAAAGTGATGAAACTTCAAATACACTAAAATTGGATACTAGTGAAAAATTACCCGAACCGGCTGTAAAAATTGCTGAGGATATGACAAAATCTAAAAAACCTGTAATTTCACAAGAAAAGATTAGTTTAAAATTAAATCCAGAAGATTTTATGGTAAAAGCTAGACCAAAATCTGTAGGGATTGTTCCAGAAGATGCAAAATCTAAATTAAAAATATCACCGTATGGTCAAGCAAAACCCATTGAAAAACCTAAAGTACTAACACCTGTTTCTCCCCTTAAATTAATGGATCAAAAACACAAAGTAATCCCTCCTCCACCTAAAACACCTGAAATTCAAAAAAAGCCATTATTACATGTGGAAAGTAATATTCCAAAAAAAATACCCACTCTAGTAGAAGCAGAAACTCCAACTAAGATTATTGAAAAAAAGAAAGAAATTTCGTTAATTGAAGGTAAACAAGAGGAAGAGTTGAAGAAGTCATTAATAGAACTACAAATTAAAAAAGTGAATTTATCCAAAATGGCTTTAGATTTTGATATGAAAGAGCTTTCAGGGGAAATAACAAAAGAAGAATTACAAGAAAAAAAGTCAAAAATTAATGAATTAGTTCAGCAAGTTGATCGCCAAATTCAAGAATTACAAAAGCTTTTAAATGATTAGGCTCATTAGAAATTAAAATTTATTGTATTAAGAGTCTAATTTTTATATGAAAAGGAGAGAAATTCTTTCTTTAACATTATTCATAACTTTAATATTGATTATAATAATGGATACCGCCATTATTCTCCCAAATCAAGTTCTAATTGCCGCTGATTTAGGAATATTTTTTGATACAATTGGGATCATTTTTGGTGTATATACAATAATCCATGGAACATCTATTTTAATATCTGGTTATTCTAGTGATCTTGTTAAGAGAAAAAATTTATTAATCTTTGCAGGTTTTTTTTGGTCAATTACAGCAATACTCCATATTTTTATTATTAATGTATGGCAATTGATTATAGCACGCTTTTTAGCAGCTATTGCTACCGGAATAACTGCTCCATTAATTATTTCCTACTTAGCAGACATGGTATCTTCAGAATCACGCTCAAAATCATTTGCTGGTTGGTCATTATTATCTACAATCGCCTCTGTATTTGCGGGATTTTATGCGTTATCATTTAATAAAATTCCTTATGAGAGAATAGATGTAGAATCTGAGAGTATTAGAGACAATATTTCATATATTACGTCAAATTTCCCAGATTTGTTAAATACTTGGCGTCCTCCATTTTTAATCCTTGGTTTTATTGCACTAATTTTAACGATTTTAAGCTTAATTTTTATTACTGAACCAAAAAGGGCAGCAAAAGAAAAACATTTAGATAGTATCCTAACAGAGCAACCATTACAATACTCTTATAAAATCAAGATTTCCGATTTAAAAAACATTTATTTAAGGAAATCCAATATATTTTTAACTTTAAATCTATTTGATGTGATCGCTTCAGGATTACTTATAGCATATCTTTTCCCTTATTTTAATCTCGAATTAGGAATATCTTTTTCGAATTCATTTGGTATAATAACAATTAGTATTTTGCTTTTCTTTGTTCTTGGTATAGGATTAATTATTGGGCAATTTTGGTTAGCTCATTGGGGAGACAAAAGAGTTCAGAGGGGAGATTTAAGCGGAAGAGTTAAGGTTGCCACAATTTGTTCAATCCTAACCTTACCATTTCTTTTATTGGGGTTTCTCATGACACCTAATGTTTCTAATAAAACATTTTTCTTTGGAAATTTATCAGTCAATTTATCAGGATTTTGGATTTTATGGTTTATTTATTCTTCGTTATTAGGGATTGGTTTTAGCTTTACTTTTGGGATCGCCCCAAATTGGTATAGTTAATTAATTGATGTGAATTTGCCTGAGCATAGAGGTACAATGGTTGCTATGGGATATTTTATCGACTTTATAGGAAGATCTATTGGGATTATCATAGGCGGATTTATTATAGCGTGGACAGATAGTATTTCATTAACAATATTATGGTCAACTCTAATCTTTGGAATCTTGTCAATTTGCTTTTGGGTTCCACTTTTCTTTACCAGTGAAAAAGATTCTAATCAAATTGAGGAAATATTGAAAGAAAGAGCAGCAGAGATAAAATCTAACATAATAAGTAATTAAAATTATAAAATCTATACATTCGAAAATAAAATATTTTTTAATAATCAAATAAAACTTTTTAGATAATCATCAGGAACATTAGCACCACCAATTTTAATTCCCTTTTTACCTCCATGATAATCAGATCCCCCTGATTTGATAAGGTTATATTTTTCAGCAATTTTTCTAAAATACTCTGGAAAATAATTCTGAGCCCAATTTGCCTTATCTGTCCCATAAAAAGGTCTGTTTTTAGCATATGTATATTCTACTTCAATTCCTTCAATTCCTGCTTTAATACACATTTCTATAAATTTTATTCTATCAGAAACTTCATAAATTCCAGGATGGGCTAAAATAGGAATTCCTCCAGCTGATTTAATTAAATCAATTGATTCTTCAAGGTTTAATTCTACTTCTCTATCTACATATGCAGCGCCGTCAATACTAATCATTTTAAATAATTCATTTTTCGTCTTTCCTACAACTTTCTTAGGATTATTTTTTATCATAATCTCGACTATATGAGGTCGTCCTATAATAATATTTCCTGCATTTGTTTTTACTTCGTTAAAAGAGATATCATATCCAAATTCATCTCTTAAACGTTTACATATTGCCTTTTTTTGTTCTAATCTTCCTTTAATTTGATCACCAATCGTATTAATTAATCTATTTGAGGAATGATCGAGACTTAAGCCAATAATATGAACATCTATTATCTCCCTCGTAGGTTCATGCCTAATTGAAATTTCTATCCCAGGAATCACAATAATTTCTTTTAGTTCTCCAAATGACAAGAATTCTTTTACTCCACCGATGGTATCATGGTCTGTAATTGCAATTGCCTTTAATTTGAGAATTAGCGCTTCTTCAATTAATTGTGAAGGAGTTAATGAACCATCAGAAATAGATGAGTGCAAATGTAGATCGATCATTATAATTATAAATTAAAAATCTGATTTTATTTTATTCAAATAAAGTTGAATGAATAAAATTTAACTATTTAATTATAATTTTTAAATTATATTCAGAAGATCTAATACTTCAAAGGACACATGTGTATAAAATGCCAATTATCGTTATGAAATTCGGGGGTTCTTGTTTAATAGATGAAAATGCATTCAATAAAATTCTCAATATTACAAGAATTTATAAAAATGAAAAAAAAATTTATGTCGCTTCTGCTTTGAGCGGCATCACTGATTTACTCTTAAAAACTGCATATAGTCTAGAAAATGACAAAGACACAGACAAAAATATGGCATTAATTGAAAAAAGGCATATTGATATAATAGAGCAGGTTTTTATTGAAGAATCAGAACACTCTTTTAAAGTAAGGGATTGGGTCGATAATAAATTAAGTGAATTAGAGGACGCATTTGCAGATATCAAAGAATTTGGGTTAGAACCTTATTATAAAGATTATATTATGAGTTTTGGTGAGATTTTATCAACTTATATATTAAATCAGTATCTTCTGAGTAATGAGATCAATTCTGTATTTATTCCTACAAATAAGTTAATTATTACAAATAATGAATTCAATAATGCTTATCCATTATATAATTTAACTAATGCTCGTACTAAAAAATTTTTGATTCCACTTTTAGAAAATCCTAATAAAGATATAATAATATGTTTAACCGGCTTTATAGGCAGAAATAAGATAGGTTATATCACTACATTAGGGAGAGGAGGATCTGACTATACCGCAACGATTATAGCTAGATCTTTGTACGATGTTGGTAATGATAAAGATATTAAAGTTATTCTGTGGAAAAAAGTTGATGGATTATTAGCGATAGATCCTAAATATGTACCTCGTTCTTCTCTAATAAAGAATTTGAATTATGATGAGGCTAAGCATATAGCGAATTTTGGAGCAAAAATTCTTCACCCAAAATGTTTAGAAGCTATTGAAAAACATAAAATTCCATTAGAAATAAGGAATTTTAATAACCCATTAGAACAGAACTTTACAGAAATTTCTGAACTTTCAGATAAACAATATATCAAGGGAATTTCTGCTGTAGAATATGCTACGATTGTAACTGTTATTTCTGGAAGCATGGTTGATGTTCCAGGAGTCTTAGCTAAGATTTTTAAAGCTATGAGCAAAAATAAAATAAGTGTATCTTTAGTTGCTCAAAGCTCCTCTGAAATTAGTACATCTTTTATTATAAAAGAAGATGACCGCGATAAAGCAATTAATGCTTTAGAGAACGAAAAGTTTTTTTCAGAATTTTTTTATTTTAAATGGGAACAAGTTGCTGTAATTAATATAACGGGTCTTAAAATACTTGAAACCAAAACTAAAGCAGATATTTTTAACGCATTGGATAAAAAAAATATAATCGTTAAAGCAATTTCTCAAAGTCATGATGAATTAAATTTATCAATAGTTATTGTGAGGGATCAATTAGTTGACGCGATTAATATAATTCATGAAGATCTTTATAATGAATTCGAAGATTCTAATTGAATTTATTTTAATTTTTTAAAGGAATCTCAATAAAAGATTATTCAATCTTACAAAATAGTGATAGAATAGAATTTAATTAAATAAAATTACTTATAGATTCTAAGTTCTAAAATCAATAATTCGACTGGTTAAAGCAGTAAAAGATTCATCAACATTAATCCCCGTCTTAGCAGACGTTTCTATATAAATACTCCCCTCATTTTCAGCAAATGAACGAGCTTCATCCCTATCTATAACCACACCTACATCTTCTATTAAATCAACCTTATTTCCAATAAGAACAAAGGGGATACTCTCGCCCGCAAATTGCTTTATCTCGGTTAGCCACTTTCTTGTTTCCGTGTATGTTTGTTCTCGAGTTAAGTCAAAGACTAATAATGCACCTGCAGCACCTTTATAAAAAGTACTACGAATGAATTCAAAACGTTGTTGACCTCCTATATCCCAAATACTTAGAGTAGCAATCTCTCCTTGTCTAAATTCAACATCTTTCGTTAAAATATCTACTCCTACAGTCAATTTATAATTAGCTTGGAATCTGTTCTTTATGAAACGTTGAACAAGACTAGTTTTTCCTACAGCAGCCGCCCCAGTTAATAATACTTTTAGTTTAAAACTTGACATAAAGTTTCACTCACGTCGGTTTTTCTTTCTTTTTGTAAATTTTTAAATTATGAATATAAATTAAAGATAACTAAATTAAAGTTAAAATAAATTATAAATTTAAATATTTTTACATAAACTCAAATTAGTTTATATTCATTTCTATCCGTTTAACTTGTAAAATAACAACGAAAATAAATAAATAAATTTTATTAACGAAACTTCTTCTTTTTGGGATTTCGTTATATTC
>JAZGEW010000096.1:0-12070 GCA_036478875.1 Promethearchaeia archaeon
AAAGGTTATTTTGTATTAAAAAATTATTATTTAATTAATAATAATATACTGCTCTTATAATATTAGGTTCTTATAAAAACCTTCCAGTAAAAAAAATAGCATGAATTCAATAACAGTGAATTAAAATTCCGCTTAAAAATGATACAATACATAAACGTTTTGACTAGAGATGGCAAATCATTGCTTTTCAGAAATTATGGAAGTTCCGAAGTAGATAGAGATTTATTAGCAGGATTTTTAAGCGCTTTTTCTGGTTTTATGAAAGAAATTAGTCAAAGTGATATTAAGAGTACAGCAACAGAGGATTTCAAATATTTTTATACAATTATCGACCCAATTATTATCGTAGTATGTACAGATTTAGAAGATGATGATGCAACTGTGAATTCAAAGATTTTAAGCATTAGGACAAAATTCATGGAGAAATATGGAAAAATGCTTGAGAGCGGGAGTTGGGCGGGGAATCGAAGTATTTTTAATAATTTTGAACAAGAATTAGACAATGTAATTTTGGGCGCAATAAAAATATCAATTGTTGGATTTGGTGGTGTTGGAAAGACCACCTTAACAAAATTAATTTGTGGGAAAGATGTTAATCTTGAATATGTTCCTACAATCACAGCCGACATCGCTGCTTATGATGGAGATGAGTTTGAAAGGTCTATAACATTATGGGATTTTGCAGGCCAAGCTCAATTTAGATCCTTATGGAAAAGTCTTTTAAAAGGAACTGATATTACTATACTGGTTACAGATTCAACTTTCGAAAATATTAACAATTCGAAAGAAATCATTCATGAGATATTAGATAAATTCTATCAAGATAAATTAGTAATCGGGATAGCTAATAAACAAGATTTACCAAATAGACTGACACCAGAATTTTGTGAAAAAATCTTATCCAGTGAAAAGCGAATTATCAAGACTCACGGGATGATTTCTATTGAACCTATGTATAGAGAAAAAATATTGGCAATCTTAAAAGAAACAATAAAAAAAATTTCTTAAATTTATAATATAAATGCTAAAATGAATTAAATCTATTTAAGGTGGGCAGTTTGATTGATTTTGATATGGAAGATATTAAATTAGAGTTACTAGATGAAGAAATAAAAGTTTTGAAATTACCTGAATTGACGGAAGAGGAAAAGAATATAGTTAATCCTATTGTGGCACCTACATCAGGTTTAAGAATTCAGATTCTGGATGTTTCCAGCAAGGACGTAAAAGAGAAATATATATTGACTAACAGAAAATTTTATTTATTCCTAAGAGTGTTTAAAGCAATTAGTGAAAAATTCAAAGAAATGAAAAAAAACCAAAATTTAAAGATTTTAATTGTTACTGATAATCGACCAACTAAAGATCTCTTATTACAATATTGTTCTCAGATATTTGCGTATGATGGATATGAAGTTTATTATCAAAAAGATCAAGAGGGTAACTCAAGAGTCTCTGCACCCTATGGTGCCGCATCAGTCGCTTTATATGAGGAGATTAACCTTATTATGGTCTTAACAGCAAGTCATAATGATTTGTCTTGGAACGGTATGAAGGTTTATATTGATTACCCGATACCACTCTCTGGAGATCTTTTTAAGGATATATCAAGAAGGGCCTTACAATTCAAGGAGATTAGATTAAAACCTGCAAAGCCAATTATTATTGATGCAGAGAAGAAAAATAATGATTATGTGATTAATCTATTATCAAAAGTCCTTGAAATTAAGAGTATAAAAGAAAAAAGTATAGTTATTTGGCCATATTTAGGGAAAGCTAGAGGTATTGTTAATTTATTTAAACATTATGGGGCTAAAGTTACACTCGTTGAAGAAGAACTAAACCCTCCTAATCCCTTAAAGAATTTGCAGGAAGAAAAATTACAAAAAATAATGACTCAAGCTAATTCAAATATAGCTCTTTTACTAGACGCTGATAGGGATAGGATTGTATTATATGTAAGGCAGAATGGAGAATATTTTACATACATTCCAAATGAAATCTATTCTGCTATGCATAATATATTAGCAAGAGAATATGGGAAAAAAATTTTAAATATAAGAACAATTCCTAGCGATTTGCGAGGAGATGATACAAGTTTCATTAATATTTTAACTGGAGTTGGTTATAAACATTTAGGAGTAATCATGTATTTTCTCCTTGGAATTGAAGTAGATCAATCAAAAATCGATACAGCTATTCTTTATTTTGAAGATGAGAATAAAAATTTAATAAAAATTAATAATGCTGAACCTCTTAAACAACAAATAATTAAATTAATGGAAAATCAAAATCTAGAGAATGAATCATTTTTAATGGTGTATTGGGAAGAAAGTGGTGGTCATACTCTTAATATCTTAGATGCTTCTAAAGTTAAGGAGACAGGAAAATATAATTTTACTACGAACTTTACAGTTATAGCAGATAAGTACCCAGTTCCTGCATTAGTATTAATAACGGAACTAATATGTAGGGGACATATCATTTCTGAATCAATTGATTGGACTATTAAAGGTATTAACCGTACAATTCCTGCTGTTGATGAAGAAAAAATCAAAATCATGAAAAATTTTGTAGTAAATAATGGAAAAAAGATTATCATTGATGAAAAAGACTATGAAATCCATGCATTATCAGACAACAATAATATGATTGACCTTTATCAATTAAAGAGTAAAAACTCAACTCTTTATTTCAGACCAAGTGGAACAGGACCAGATGTTAGATTTTATATTTTTGGTAAGGTTGAAACTCACTTAGATGAAATTAAAAGTGTTCAAAATTATGTGAAAGAAAACTATGCTTAAATTTCATGTTAATTAATAATAATCTTCTTAATAATTAACTCTTCAATTCTTTTAATGAATCTTGATTTTTTTAATTTTTTTAATACTAATGCTTCTTTACGCAAATCTACTACATTAACAAATTTTTTACGTTTAAGCTTAAAGATTTTAAGTTAATTTCTAGCTTTTCATTTTTCTTATCTTATTTACAAAAATTAGGAAGTGGATTTTTTTAATACGGATTTTGAATATCCATGAATAACTAATTTTTTATCTATAAACTCTCCATATATTAACACCATTCTTTCGTTTGTCTTCAATAGAATTAATACTTTATTTTCTTCATTAGGTACAATTTCATAATCCACGTTTTCCATAACACCCTTTAAACGATTAGGCCATGAAAAAATTAATTGTGAAAAGAAATCTTCTTTTAAAAGACCAAGATAAGTCTTAATATCTCTAATAGCTTCCTTTTGGATACGGCTCTCATAATTTTCCATTATGATTCATTTTTTGTTTTTAATTTTGAAGAATTAGGGAGAATCCCACCTTATTTCTTGTAAAAAAGTACCTTTAGACGTTGAGATATCTGAGGATACTATTAATTGTTTCAATCTATTTCCAGTTAATTACATTTCTTTTTTTTGTCGACAATAATCAACATATTTTTGTGCAAAATAACATATTCCCTCCTCATCATGGGTATTAGCACCTCCTAATTCTTTAAAAATAATCTCAGGAATTAAATTAGAACTAAGATCAATTGTCTTTAAGTTTTTAAGATTCTCAAGTCCTCTAATTCCATTAATTTTATTAGATGAAAGATATAATGATTTTAAATTTACTAAATTTTCAAAACCATTTATCTCTTTGATATTATTGGATCCAAGATATAATCTTTCTAAATTAATAAGATTATCTAGGTCTTTTATTTCAGAAATTTTATTATTATAAAGACTTAAATTCCTTAAATTCACTAAATTATCAAGTCCATTTATTTCTGTGATTTGATTACTATATAGATTCAAGGTTTTTAAATTAATGAGACTATCCAATCCTTCTATTATGGAAATTTTGTTATGTGAAAGATCCAACCACTCCAATTCTTTAAGACTTTCCAAACATGTAATTTCACAAATATTATTAGAGGAAAGATTTAAGTTTTTTAAATTTATTAGATTCTCTAATCCTTTAATTTCATGTATATCTGTAATACTTTTATATGATAAAGATAAAGCATTATTTTGTATCTTTATCCTTTTTTCTTTAAATATGATATATTCCATAATAATTTCTCATTTGGTTATTTTATTCTATTGTTATTTAAATTAATTTAATAATCGTTATAATTCTTATGTAATCTCTCTTTAGAATAAACCTATTTCTAGGTAGCTATAAACATGGTTGATTTATCATATCATGAAAGAAGGAATTACATTTCAATCTATTTCTAGTTAAAAAAGAACGATTGCAGAAGAACTCTTAGATGAACTTGAAAAAAGTTTCAATCTATTTCTAGTTAAAAAAGAACGGGTCTAATAAAGGGTTATAAAGGTGAGGAAAAAGAGTTTCAATCTATTTCTAGTTAAAAAAGAACTTAAGAAGGGGTTTAATAATTATGGAAAAACAAGAAGTTTCAATCTATTTCTAGTTAAAAAAGAACGGTGATAGTGGCGATAATTTATGGTTGGAGATCAAAGTTTCAATCTATTTCTAGTTAAAAAAGAACGGGTTGTTTCTTCCTCATAGAATGGGTCTACAGCGCTTTTTGCAGATCACCTACCACAAGTACAGGTGCATTGCAGTTAACTTATAATTGTGAATCAGTTATATTTAAATGTTTTTGTTTATAATTTCACCCCCATATTATTCACTCCAACAATAGTCATGATAAGAATAATTCCAACAGGATTTTTTATTATCTTCTCGATTTGGCAATTTTTTGCTGCGCATGAAGGCTCGTATTGTTTTGAATAAGGAGTACAGCTCACTTCTTGCGGTTCGATCATTTAGTATTTTTAATTTCTGTTTTGGCTCTTTATAAAAAATGTACTCATACGGATATCTCATAGGGCTCAAATAGGGTAACATTTATGATAAACCACCAATTTCCTTTTTTCTGAATTGTTTTAGCTTTATCCATTGTGATTCTCCATTTAAATAGTGGAAATAATCATATAAAAACTTTCCCATGTGATTGCGAGACAATTAAAAATTGATTATATATGTTAAATTAAGCTTAATTTTTATATCAAAATATAGTAAAATATAGAATATCTCAGAGATTTATACTAGAGATTTAGTAAAATCTGTGAGGAAACCCCTATCTTTATTTAAAGTGGGGTAATTCACTCATACAAGAAGAGATGCAAATTTATTTAATTCTCTTGACCTACGACGTATTGTTACCATGGTAGTGTCTAACATTGTTGCGATCTTTTCTTGAGTATAGGATAAATTCTTCTTTTTCAAACAAAAGAGATAGATCACACCCCCCAAAACTCCTTTTACACTTTTTCCGGAAATAACATAACCTTGACTTACAGCTCTTTTTATAAAATCAAGTACTTCTTTTTTTAATTTGTTATTGAAATTATTAAGGAAAAATTTCATTCTTAAGAAAATGCCAGGAGAATTTAAGATTTTTTGTCTTTGATTTTCATTACAAAACGATGGATGGTTAACAACTATTTTAACAATATTAAAATACAATTTATTCTGATAGCCCCCAAAATTTTTCTCTTTTTCTTTTAATGCAATCTCGTTTAGATTTAACCATGGTTTTAGATTATTAAATTGTGTGTTATTTTCTGAAAGTAAAAATATCTCCTTTTTAATAAACATCTCATTTACAACTCGAACAATAGAATGATAGGGTCTACCAACCCAAGATGATTTAAATACGAACATTCCAGTATTTTGTAAATTACTTTTTAAAGCATCTATTTCTTGGATGTCAAATTTATATAAATTTGTGAGCTCTTCATAGAGAATGCCAATAAAATTTCTTATTTTATTTAGTTTATTGATAAAGTTCCACTTTTTTTTTTTTTCATTTTGATTTATATTTGAGATCGCTCTATACGGTATTTAAGTGAAATTTAATAAGATCATTCTATGTGTTAACAAGCATAAATGTGGGTGTATTATTGTATACTTATAAATGGAGATCCATCTTATTTAAAAGTTACTTAGTTTCATTTTACATAAATCAAGAAGCAGTTCTCAAACATGAATTTTTTATATGTTTTAGATCTAATATGCATCCCATCTCATCTTCACATGAGAATATTTAAATACTAATTATTCTATATATAAATTGAAAAGAAAAAAAATTAGGGGGTGAGTTTTTATAGAAAGTGCATATCCATTATATTATTCTGAATCACAAGGTCCAATTTTTTTATGCCCACGATGTTATGAATGGTTAAAAAGTTCAAAATGCCCAAAATGTGGAGAAAAATATAGAAAAATTAGTAGAATAGTGCATTACAAATTTGAATTTTAATCTTATTAATGCTTTGATTATTTCAATAAAAAATCCATAAAAAATATGTTCTATTTTTATAAAATATGATATTATGAAGTGTGTGTCCTAAATATGGTAGAAATGAAAGTTGATATTAATTTAGTAAAAAAGCGAATCGTTAAGATCTTTGAAAAAAAAAGTGAAGTAAAAATAGTAGCACATGGTGATTGGGATGGAGTTGTAGGAGCAGGGCTACTAAAAGCGTGGATAAAAGATAACTTAAAATTAAATACGATTATTATATTTCCTTTTAAAGAATTATCAAGAATGGTTTTAGATAATGTAATTACTATTGAGACATCTAATTTTGCTCAAAATACGACCAATAGTATTATAATAGATCATCATATTCAACGAAAGAAAATTGATCCATCCAATCTCACTATTATCGATAATAAAACCTATGATAAAAGCAGTGTTGCTACTTTAATTGCGGATTTCTTTAAAATTAAGTTTAATAGAGAATTTCTTAAAGCTGTTGATGATATTGACAATGGTAAAATAAATTTGATTAAATATATCATTGAAAATTTGTCTAATAATTTCAGTGATGTAAATAAAAAGATTATTGAAGTTTTACATAGTGCTCCAGTAGTTTTTAAATTATATGCTGCGTTTAGAGCAGATGTACTTGGATTTCCAAGGCTAAAGATTGCAGAATGGATTTCAGGCAAAAATTATAAAGCTTTACAAGAATGGGCTTCAAATAAATGTATAAATTTTAAGGATATCATGCTTAATATTAGAGAAATACTTGAAAACAATATCATAAAAATTCCGGGACTAGATGCCATCCTACTATCAAGTTCAGAAATGGAAATTGATTCTTATAAAGCACAGGCTCTTAAACCTGCTGCATTATACCTTCAAGATATATACAAAATTGCGATTATAGTTTATTTAAACAAAAAAGGGGAAGTTTTTAAAGGAAGTATTGGAACATTAGATTCAATATTAAATTTTGAAAATGCTGGGGTATATAAAGCACTTGAAAAAGTGCCTGAGATTAAAAGTGCTGGTGGTAGAGCTATGATTGGGGGTTTTCAAATGAAAGAAGGTAAATCAATTCCTTTAGAGTTCCTTTTGAAAATATTTAAAGATATATTGAAAAACCTTTTTTCTAAATAATACATATCACAAGGTCTCAATCGTTTTTGCGATAGATTTATATATGAAATTTACCTCTTATTTTATAATCCAAGTAAGATTATTTTAAATATAGTCAAAGAGGGAATAAAGATTAATCATAATTTAAAGTATAGAAATATAAGAAAACAATTAATGAAGTTCTTTATCTTCGATGAAGATATAATTGAAATAGACCAAAGATTCAATCCTTTTGAAGAGTTTGGGGATGTAGATGGGGAATGGTTATCTTTCAGAGTTAATGGATATCTAACTTTAAATTTTGATGGAAATGCAACACATATCTATGTTAAGGGAAAAAGATTTATACAATGTATTAGATTAATATTGAATATTGATACTGAGAATATTGAAAGATACGATGATATTGAATCTATTGACGACGCTTTAAAGATATACGAAAGACAACCAATATTTGGATACACCCATAAAATTACTCCAAAAGAAGAATTTCAAGGCCATTGTTCTAATATACAAACTTGGGCAGAAAATAATTATGATACACGTATCTTACATACTAATATCGCATTTCCATTATTAAGAGAATTAACTGAAGCAGGAGACCCCCAGGCAAAAAAAATTTTTAAAGATGAGATAGCTGAGAGATATGAAAAAGGAAACAAGACTGTTCGACAATATTTAAAAGCTGAGGGATACATTAAGTATTTATCTGGAGAAGAATTACAAACTTTATTAGACATATCGGGTGAATATCTTAATTCATTTGATAATATTGCAAAGAATGGTTTTGAAAATAGCCATAAAAATAGTATTATCGGTAAAATTATTTCTTATTATCTTTTAAATCTTCAGAAATTAGGTAAAGAAAGATCTTATGATTTCTTAGAATCTTGCAAAGAAAAGATGATCGATTTATTTTTAAATTCACCAAGAAAATCTAAAATTGAGTATTCAAATCAATATATTAAAGATATAACCATGAAACGACAACATCTAATGAGAGAAATTTCTAAATTTATTAAAAATGCCCACGGCTTATGGAAACTTAAAGACCTTTTAATAACAATAAAAACTCTGATTAAATCGGTTAATCCTGAAACAATTGAGTCTATTTTAGAGTCATTTTTAGAGATTTCTTATTAATATGATAAAGTTTCTGTTTAAATTAATCATCTCATATTTAAACGATATTTTGTGATGAGAAGATTTATATAGTAAACTCTGTTATTTTAATGTGCTGATTCATACATTTTCCTAATAGCTTAGGAGTTCTAGAGATCATCTAGACCAAATAATTGGAGTGGATTGTGAAGGGGTGTGGGGATAGGGGCTCTAATTTCTTTTAGTTTTTTCTAGGTTTATATGAGACCAAATAATAACAATAAGAAATATACAAAATTGGAAGTGCTCTTATCATGACTATTGTTGGAGTGAATGAGGTGAGGGTGAAATCACGAAGAAACACATTTAAATAGGAAAGACTCATATTTATAGAGTAACTGCAATACACCCGTACTTGTGGTAGGTGATCATCAAAAAGCGCTGTAGACCCATTCTATGAGGAAGAACTACCCGTTCTTTTTTAACTAGAAATAGATTGAAACGCGGCAAGCCTTAGGAGACTAAAGAAGCTTAGATCGTTCTTTTTTAACTAGAAATAGATTGAGACTACCGGATCCGCTACAAATTCTTCTGAATGCGCCAAGTTCTATTTTAACTAGAAATAGATTGGAAATAATTCTGAAATGAGTTATTTAGAATTTTTCGCTGTTAGGAAAAATTCAAAAATTAAATAAAAGTAAAATCAACTAAAACGTAGTTAATTTATTAACGTTTGGCTCTATTTTAACATTAAGTTGAGTTAAAATAAGATAAAAAATTTCGATTCTACTTAAAAAATTCATTTAAAACTCTTTCTATTTTTGTTTTATATTGAAGATATTGTTCTATTTGCTTGGAATGTGCGGAACAGATTGATGAGCGAAATTGAATTTGATTTTTCTTTAAATAAGCTAATTCACCAAATGTCAAAAAGCACAAGGAACTATTGCAATGCATTAAACCTTTTCTGTGTCCAATTTCGTGAATTGCGACTAATATAGAATTTTTTATCAGGAGGTCATTTAGATTAATACTGGATTTATATTTTAGCCATAGTTTTTTAGATAAGTCAAGAATTGCATCGAAGTGAAGTCCAACATTGCAATCCCCATAAGTGTCTTTCAATAATTTATTATAATATTTCAAATATTCTTTCTTGAAATCAGTTGTACTATAAATTTTAATTGGCAATTGATATTTTTCTAAAAGTTTTCTGATATATTCAATATCAATCATTATAAATAATTTAGTTTGTGCTTATAACGCTGTAATCATCAAGAATTACTCACAAGTAAAATCTATTAAAGAACTATGCCCAAACCCCATGGAAGTTCTAGTTCCAATCCCTGTAAACTCTGAGAGAGCCAGTATTTTATAAATTATTGACCGTTCGAGTGAGTTTCCAACGATTTTAAATATAACTTCTCCAACTTGGCCTTTGAAACCAATGGTTTCATTTTTATTTCTACTGTTAGTAATATATCCCCAACTTTCTTTTGTTTTATCTTTTAAAACCCATATATAAGGATATAATTGTTCAGGTTCAATATTTAAGATTCCCAATTGTTTAAATTTCTCGCTTTGATATTTTAGGAAGGTTTCAACACTTAATTTTTCTTGACTCTTAGTCCTATTATCATAAAAAAATGTAGGGCTTTCTAATCTTACTGTTACAGTATCAATATTAGGTGGAGTATCTTTAAGATTTCTAATTTCAGTTGTAATTTCTTCTATATTTATTCCCAGCTTACCTATATGAAGCATTTTTCTTCTCATTGAAAATTGCACTGTTATCTCTTGTAATTTTTGATAAACTGATTTAATAAAAAAAAATCCTCGAGTCCCTCTATTGACGAGGGAATAACCCTCTCTCACAGATTTAACTGGATCTTCATAAAATTTCAATAAAGAAAATGACCATGGTTTTACAGTAGTTGATTTATGGTGTTTATAAGAAAACACAGGATCCACCTGTGCAATAAGCCCATAAATCGCACCCATTACTATTGAATGATTCCTTAAAGGAACTTCCGCTGCATTATTTGTAATAAAATTTAGTTTACATTTAACAGGTACGAGATTCGTAGTTATTTCTGAAGAATTTTCCTTAAGCATTTTATTTTTTCAAACTTAATTTCATATTTGAATATATGTTATTGGTTTCTGTAATTAATAATTCTTGTTAGCGTGAGTAGCCCTACAATGGTTTTAAATAATCCACAATTTATGTTGTTATTAATAATTATCTTGTTATTCAATTTTTTTGTCTCCCTATTTTGAGTATAAACTCCTGAAATACAAATTATAATTTATCACGTAATTTTTCTCTTAAACTATAAAAATCAAATAGTTCAGTTAAATCAAAAATATCCTTTTTATATAAAAAAGACATACGTGGAAAGTGTCCAATAATTCCATGAAATATAGAAACAAAAGTTAATATTATAGATGTCATACCAGATGGAATTATGATAACTTTTCCAAGTTTTAAATGTTTTAAAATTCCCTCATTTTCTATTAAATCATCAATAGTTTCTGAACAATATTTAATTACATTATCCATATAAGTCAAGGGATTGCTTAAATCAATATTTGGGATTATTTTCTCAATAATTTTATAATCTCCCCATCTCTTTATTTTACTTATTGCTTCAGGCGATAATGGATATCCTGATAGTATTATTGCGATATACTCTTGTTCAATATTTTTCTTCATATTTTTTGTTGCTTGAATATTACGATATTGAATTCTTAGATTTTGAAAATTATGTGGTTTTATTAGATTAAATATCTTATCCTGTTGATAAAAGAATGACATCTCAGGAAAATGACCTGCAATCCCATGTAACATAGTTGTAAACGTAATAGCAATAGAATTCATTCCAGGGGGAATTAAGATGTATTTTCCAAGTTGTATTGTTTTTAAAAGCCCTTCTTTGCTAACTAATTCATGAAGTGTATCAGCACAAAATTTAATAACGTTATCCATATAAGTTATAGGATTACTTAAATCTAAAGCCGGAATATTTCGTTCAATTATCTTACATTTACCCCAATTTAAAACCTCTTCTTTAGTCTCTTTAGCTAACGGATGTCGAGATAGATTTATTAATACAAAATCCAATAACTCATTTTTTAACTCGAGTTTAGATTTTTTCTTTTCTTTATATTTTTTAATAGCACTGATTAATTTTTCAACAGCAACTAACCATATAACATATTCAGTCATAATTATTAAATTAGGATTTTAATTGCCTTTATTTGTATATTTTCAAATAATCTTTACTTTTTATATAAACTTTTCTCATCACAATATCACATGTGAGTATTTATATATAAATATTTTCTATCTATTTATATGGAAAATTAAATGTTATTTGAATCCATCTGGTAAGAAAATTTGGATTAAAAATTTTAAAAATTTTCTCGAATCATCCTTATTTTATTCACCACTTAAAAGAAATATCTCAGTGCAAGAAGAAATCACGCTAGAATGTTATAATCTTATTAAATATCTTACAGATGAGAAACAAAGTTATGTTCC
>JAZGEW010000097.1:0-41281 GCA_036478875.1 Promethearchaeia archaeon
AATAACAATATTATCAATACCCGAATTTATTACTTCTTTAAAATTTTCATTTTTTTTAAGAAGAATTCCATTAGTAAATATTCGTATATAAACGCCCTTCTTCTTAGCATATCTTACTAGGTTAAAAAAAGTCTTATTTATTAGGACATCTCCTAGAGTTGGAGATAATTCAAGATGTTTTCCTCCTAATAATATAAATTCATCAATTACTTTTTTAAAAGTATCAAGTTGCATTATTTCTTTTTTATAATCCAACAATCGATAAACACAAAAAACACAGTTTGCATTACATATATTAGTAGGAATTACTGTTAAATATTCAGGAAATTTACCACCTTTTAATAGAGGCTTTATTTTTTTTCTTAATATATAATGATAAATAATTGTTTTAACATCATATTTAAATGGGGATAACACTTGATAATATAAACGTTTTAAAAATGACAAATATTTTAAAATAAAAAGATTTATCTTATTTTCCAAGAAATTATGCCAAGAGTTTTTCAAATTCATATTATTCTATATAACTCAAATTTTAGCTGATTTATTTAAAAATTGTTAAGATATTAAAGCCGTCACTTTATTGAGCATTATGTCAGGTTTAAATCCTTTCAATCATATATCTTGAATTTTCTCCGGTTAGTAGGCAAATTGTTGTTACTCCAGCTTCAATACTCATTTTAACATTAATATATAAACGATCTCCAATAATTACAGCATCTATGGCTTATAATCTCTATTAGATAAAAATGTGAAAAAGAATAAAATTTTATTGATTTTGTTTATTTCTTTAAATAAGATCTCTTTTGTCTATTTATTATATATCTAAAAGGAAAATATAAGATGAATTTACATTTCTTTTATAGAATATTAAATAAATATAATTATTTAAAGCAAAATCAAGTTTATAAATTTTTAAGAGCTATTATCTTTCCCTTTATTTTGAAAAAAGTATCAAAACTCCTTCAAAGCAAGGTAGATGATAATTTAATTGTAATGAGCGCTTATGGAGGTTATGAATACTTAGACAATACAAAATACCTGTTTGAATTTCTAAACAGATATTCAGAATATAAATTAGTTTGGATTACAAGATCCCAAGAAATACTAAATAAAATAAGAAAAAAGGGATATAAAGCCGTATATACCTATGATTTAGAGGCGATTCGTCTATTAAGAAAAGCTAAATTTATTTTTATTACTCATGGATATGTTGACATTTTACCTATAGAGTTTTCTTCAGAAACTATTGTCATTTTTACTTGGCATGGAACTCCAATTAAAAAAATGGAAGAATCTCCTATTTATGAAAAATGGAGTGATTTTTTTCATTTGAAATTGAAATACGATCAATACGTAGATTTTATGTTAACACCTACAAAAGATAAAAGAGAACATAAAATTCTAAGCAACGCATTTAAATTATATCCTAAAAAGATTTTACCCCTTGGTTATCCTAAATTAGATCTTCTTTTTAATAAGGATGAGAATTTTATTATGAGTTTAAAAAAATCCCATCAAATTCCTAATAATATTGATAGAATAATTCTATACTGTCCTACTTATAGGAAAAATTTTACATTAAATTTTCCTTTTGAACCTGAACATTTAAAGAAATTAAATAATTTGCTTGAAAATACTAATTCTCTTTTTCTCATAAAGGCTCATTTGTTTGTAAAAAATATAAATTTTAAAAATTATAGGAATATAAAAGTCATTTCTAAAACTGCAAATATAGAGGAACTATACTTAATTACTGATATTCTCATAACAGATTATTCCTCAACAATGCTTGATTTCTCTTTATTAAATAGGCCAATTCTATTATTTCCTTATGATTATGATGAATATTTAAAAGAAATTGGTTTATATTATAATTTAGAAGATATAGCTCCAGGACCGATTTTTTTTGATGCTGATAATTTAATAGAAAGTATAAAGAATATTTCCCAAATCGATAAGGATCACAAAGAAAAGAGAATACGGATTAGAGATCGTTTTAATAAATATATTGATGGAAAATCAACAGAAAGATTATTAGACTTTTTAAAAATTGATTATCGTAGGAATATTTGAAATTTCGTTTTAAGCAATTGTATCCATAAAATTTTTAAACATTTCAATTTCTTTAGAAATTGAGTATTTTTGAATAGCATATTCCCTAGCAATATTTTGTAATTCTTTCATTTTATCCGGATTGTTCTTCCAAAGATTATAAACCTCAAGAATTTTTTTTTGTTCTCTTCTGGTGTTGATTCATTAAGAAAGATATGATTTTTAACTATATTATATAATCTAATGATTTCCCAAGAGTAAGAATTCGTGATTTCACACATGTAAAAGATACAATTAACACTTACATTATATTTAGTGAAAAAAAATATGATGAACCCTATAATGTTTGTTCTCGAAAGGGTATTACTATAGCAGATTATATTAAATTAGCTGCAAAAACCTTTGATATATCTGTTAATGTACTTGTAAATGCTAGAAGAATACGCCGTAGCGAAATCCCTTTACTAATAGGTAAAAACGATAAAACTGTAAAGGAAACAGGATGGCGACCTATAAGATCTATTATTGATCTATTAAAAGAAGGTGTCAAATAATTTCAAGAACATCCAGAAAAATTAGGAATTGAAGTTTATAAAAAAATGAATCTCTTTATAATTTACCTATATTTAATTCCAAGAAAATTTAAAATTCTTTCTGTTGATTTGCCATCATTGTATTTATTAAATCTGTTTCGTATTTCTATTCTTTTTTCCTTATATATCCTATCGATTTTATCTACATTTTTAATTCCATCTATTAAATCCTCTGCATTATAATAAATAGGCCCTGGAGCAATATCTTCTAAATTATAATATAAGCCCCTGGTTTCCAAATATTTTTCAAGATCATAAGCGTATAAAATAATTGGTCTATCTAATAATGAAAAATCAAACATCGTTGATGAATAATCTGTTATGAGAATATCTGTAATTAAATACAATTCTTCTATATTTGCATTTTTTGGAACAATTCTAATATTATGATAATCTTCGAAACTAATTTCTTTTACAAACATGTGAGCTTTAATAAGAAAAAGAGTATTAATCTCTTCAAGAAAATTATTTAATTTTGCTAAATCTAAAGAAGTAAAAGGAACTTTTAATTTTAAATCATTTCTCCAAGTAGGGCAATATAGAATAATTTTTTTTATTTTTTTTGGAATTTTATATTTATTCTTTAATTTTGTAATAAACATTATATTTTGGTTAAACAAAAGATCTAATTTAGGATAACCTAAACTTAAAATTTTCTTAGGTGATATTTTAAATGCTTTACTAATTAAACCATGATCCCTTTTTTCTCCAGTGGGAGTTAATAGATAATCAATATATTTATCGTTTTTTAATTTTAATCGAAAAATTTCCCCCCATTTTCCATAAACATATAAATTTTCTGAACCAACTAATTTTTTAATCTGAGTTCCGTGCCAAGTTACTATAATAGACGTTTTTGGTGAAAACTCTATAGGTAATATATCACTTACTCCATGTGAAAGAAAGATATATTTTGCTTTTCTCAAAAGTTTGATTGTCGGAAGGCTATAAAATGAAGCTACATAATATCCTTTTTCTTTAAGTTCTATTGATACTTCATTTAATTTTGCAATCCAAACTAACTTATAATTCGAATTTTTATTTAAAAATTCAAATAAATATCTTGGATTATCAATAAATGCTCCTCCTCCATAAGCCCCCATAATAATTAACTTTTCGTCAATATCATCTTTAAATAATTTGGAAATGTTTTTTATTAAGAAAGGAAAGATTATTTTTTTACAAAAGTTGTATAGGCGATATTTTTTAATAAAAGATACCCTTTGAATTAAATTAAATATAAAATCACTTATCATTGATCAATCACTTTTATCTTGAAGTTAATTAGTAAAATTATCTAGAAAACTATTATATTTAAAATTAAATGATTTAAAAGTTATAAAAATATTAAAGTTGTTTTAAAAACTGTAAAAATAGAAAAACTCTACTTAATAATAGATATTCTCATAAATATTTCTATTTCATTAGATTTGAACTTTTATCATATTTTTGCTCTAAATTTACATTTATTTACTAGAAATAATAATTTTATCAATTACTTTTTTAAACATCTCAATCTCTCTTGACATTGAATAATTTTCAAAAGCATACTTATTTGCAGAATTTTGCAATCTTTTTAGTTCTTCAGGGTGTTCTAACCATAAGTTGTAAACTTTGAGAAACTTATCTTTTATTTCGTTGGGGGATAATTTTTTTAGGAAGAAAGCAAAATCTTTATCTCTTAAAATGTCAATTGAACCAAAAGTTTTACTACATATAATAACCAATTTTCCAGCTAATGCTTCAATCATTACTCTGCCAAAAGGTTCCCTACGTGAACAGGATATTAAAACATCATTATTTTTATAAGATTTAACAAGGGTTTTAAAATCAATATAACCAAAGTACTTAATAAATTGCGGAAATTTTTTTTCTAATCTTTTTACTTCTGATTCTAAAGATCCAAATCCATATATTTCAAAAGATAAGTTTAAACCTTGGTTTTCTTCTAATAAATTCTCTATTGCTTCTAATAATACACCAACTCCTTTGTGCTCATCATTGAGAGCCCCTACATAAATTATTTTTAATTTTGGATTTCTTTTTTTTTCAAATTTATCATTAAAAAAGGTTTCAAGGTTCATTCCTTCAATAATAAAAAAGATTTTTTTCGAATTGTAAAAATTTTTTAAAAATTTTTTCGCATGGAGAGAAATTGTTTGATGATAAAAATTTCTTTTAAAAAGTGAAAAAAGAAGAATTGAAATTTGATATTTTAGGGTATAAAAGGAGAATAATTTTTCACTCACAAAGGGTTTATGATACCCTATAATAAATTTTATTCTATTATTAAATAGGCTATATAACATGAATATTAGATTTATCTTAATGTTACTTACGGATAAATAAACAATATCATTTCTTTTGAGCCTTTTATATAATTTTATAATATCTAATGGAAAAGGAAAATTAAATTGTCTATCGAACAAATTAATCGTTGCGAATTTCATTCGCTCTATATTTCTAAATTTAAATCCTCTCTCTTTAAATTCATTAATTACTCTTTCTTTAGTCAATAATCTCTTATTATAGAGAATATTTGTATGATATAATGCTACATTATAATATTTTTGCAATCCTGCTGCCAAATCAATAGAATAAAATTCACCACCTCTTCCATATTCAAGAGAAACTGGAGAAAATATAAGAATATTAATCTTTTTCAAAAAATCCCTCATTAAATTTATTAATCCTTATAAGATTAAAAACAACCTTTCTTTAAAAGCAAATCATCTATTTTTAACCTCAAATAATAAAAATCTCATTTCAAAAAAAATTTTCTTTGAATTTATTTGTAATTGTAGTTTTATTTGTGCATTATTAGTTATATTTCCTTAGTAGCTACTTATTATGGTCTTACTTAGTAATCGGAATAAATTAAGACTTAAATAGGAGAATTCCGCGTAAAACATTAAATGTTTTAGAAGATGAATTATTTATTAATCTTCTAAGAATTAAATTATTTCTTTATTAAAATTGTTAAATATTTTTTAATAAATAAATTAAAAAGAAAACATGAATTAATAATTAACACTATTATGGATGATCTTGTACCTATTGAGAAAGTATTAGAAGAAAACTTTAGAGTAAAAGAGCTTGAAAAACAAGGATATATAATAAAACCGGATAAAATTGATGATTATTTAAAAGATTTTAAAGGCAGAACGACTTCTTTACCTAATAAAGATTATTGGAGAGAAAAGCGTGTTTTAATAACAGGAATTAGTGGTTTTGCAGGAAGTCACTTGGCTGAACAATTGTTAGATTTAGGATGCGAAGTTCATGGAACCATTCGTAGACATGCTGTACCCATGCATGAAAATATTGAACATTTAAGAGGAAAAATATTTTTACATGAAGCTGATATAACGAGTGCGGAAAGAATCCTTGGAATATTTGAAGAAATACAGCCAAATGCAGTATTTCACCTAGCAGCAGAATCTTTTGTACCAACATCTTTTAGAGAACCTGCTAGGGTAAGTTATAATAATATTATAGGAACAATCAAAATATTCGAAGCTGCGCGAAGGTTTAATGATAAATTAGATTGTATTCTGGTTGCGTGTAGCAGTGAACAATATGGATTAGTTGATCCTAACGAAATTCCAGTTGTAGAAGATTTGAAAATTAATCCCTTTCGTCCAAGGAGTATTTATGGGATAACTAAGGTTGCTACAGAATATATAGCTTGGTTATATCACAATTCTTATGGAGTACCTAGTGTGATTACTAGGGGTTTCAATCATGAAGGTCCTAGAAGAGGAATTCAATTTGTAACAAGTATTATTCATCGACAAATTGTGGAAATTCTAAATGGTCAAAGAGATAACATTGTTATTGGAAACCCTAATGCTATTCGAGATTTTACTCACGTTAAGGATACTGTTAATGCATATATTTTAGTTAGTGAAAAGAAAAAGTATGGTGAGCCATTTAATGTTTGTTCAGGAAAAGGTATTACCATAGCAGATTATGTTAAATTAGCGAAAAAGATTTTTAATATTTCTAATGAGATACTTATAGATCCAAAAAGAATGCGTCCTAGTGAAGTTCCATTACTAATAGGAAAAAACGATAAAATTGTAAAAGGTACAGGATGGTTTCCTGTAAGATCTATAGTCGATATCATAAAAGATGGTGTTAAATACTTTCAAGAACATCCAGAACAGTTAGGGATTGAAGCACATTGAAATTTTTAATTCAATAACTAAATAAAAATTATATATTTAATTCTCTTTTTTGTATTTTTATCAATTCCAAAATCCCTTTTTCTCCTAATTCAATAATTTCATTCAATTTTTCCTTTGTAAAAGTGGCTCCTTCTGCTGTACCTTGAATTTCAATAATCTCTGAATCTTCATTCATAATTAAATTAAAATCAACATCAACTTTCGAATCCTCACCATAATTTAAATCCAGTAAAACTTGATTGTTTTTTATACCTAAAGATATAGCAGATATTACTTTATAGTCAAGAAAGTCATATATTAGTTGCTGATTATAGAGATAATTTAAAGCATCAAAAACTGCTACAAATGCTCCAGTTATAGCAGCACATCTTGTTCCTCCATCTGCTTGTATTACATCGCAATCAACTTTTATTGTACGTTCACCAAGTTTTTCATAATTAAAACCAGCACGTATACTTCGCCCAATTAATCGTTGTATCTCAATTGACCTTCCTCTATGTATCTCTCTTTGATTCCTTACTTGCGTTGCCCTTGGTAACATTGAATACTCCGCTGTTATCCATCCAGTTCCAGTGTCTACTAAAAATCTTGGAACGGATTCTACTACTGATGCTGTTACAATTATTTTTGTATTTCCTTGAGTTATTAGAACAGACCCTTCAGGATATTTAAGGTAATTCCTTTCTATTGTAGTTTTCCTGATTTCATTAAATTTTCGTCCATCAAATCTTATATCCCCTACCATCTAAAATCAAGCTTTTTTCCTTTAAATAAATATTAGATATTTATAATTATCAAAATTTATGATTTAATTCAAAAAGGTATGTTAAAATATTTTTAGTAAAGTAAAAAAGTTTCTAAAATTAGGATATTTAATATTTTATTTTGTTAAGAGATATGAAAAATAATATTTCATCCATCTTGGATTAGTTTACTAGCATCCATAATTTCTCTCCATATCGCTTCAACACTCATAGGATTTAATATTACTGACTTGCTTTTCATTCGTTCAATGATATCTTTTTCTCTTTGTGGTTGATACAAATCCTTATTTGCTTGTTTTTTAAGATTTCCGATTTTTTGTGCAATTATTCCTCTTTCATTTAAGAGTTCAATAATCTTATCATCGATTTTATCAATATCCTTTCTATAAACCATTAATTCTTTCTTATGAATATCTTTTCCATCCATTAAAATTTAACTCTTAGACTAATTTAAAATAGAACAAGATTAAATATATTTTAAAAAAAAACTTGTAAATTTAATTCTATTGCTGCAACAGGGAATTCTAATTTGAAATTTAATAAAATTTCTGGGTGAATTTCACCAATCTCACCAATTTTTTTTCCTTTTAAATAAATTCCTCCACATCGACCACTTATATAAGTGGGATTTTCCTCCGGTTTAATCTCATAATCACTATAACACCCAAGCGAAGTCATAATGAAATCTGTTAAAGATCTAATCTCCGTAAAGTTGGCATTCTCATGATAAGCAACAGCTGAAAGATGAACTTCTCTTTTAGCTCCAGTTTCTTCATTAGTATCTAACAAAATAATATCACCTACTTCAAAAATTCTAATAGGTTTTTCTTCAGATCTATTATTTAATAGAGTCTCCATTAATTTTGGTAATATTAAGGTTCTTGTTGTATTGTATTCTTTTGATACAGGGTTTAAAATTTCAACTTGATTTGATTCTATATACTTTTGGTTCATATAATCATAGTGTTTTTCAGAGTTAGACAAAATGAAATTAAGAACCTCTAAATATCCAGCACCAATCATTATTCTTCTTATTTTATTTGAATATGATTGAATTGTGTGATATTCTCCGATACATCCTTCCCTAATTGTTCTTGGTAATTTATCATATCCATATCCAATTGCACATTCTTCTGTAAAGTCAACGATATGCATAAAATCTCCTCTAAAAGCGGGTACCCATACATTTAAATAATCTTTCTTATTGGATTGTTTCGCATCTAGTCTAACTTTATTAAAACATTTTATCATCTCCTTAGATGATAAATTTAATCCAATGTAATCGTTTATATAATCAATTCCGACTTCCCATTTTTCAGGAGTTAAATTGGGCGTTATTATATTTTCTCCTTCCTCATAATTTACTTTAACACTTTCGATTTTTGCTTCCATATCTGCTAAAGTCGTTGCTAAAATATTCAAAGCTAAATTAATTGCTTTAAAATCTGTTCCGGTTAGATCTAAGAATAAATTTTTTGTATCATCAGTTACGGTTGTTATAATTCCATTAATAACCGGCGGAAAAGATAAAACCTCATCGTTACTGTCAAAAATTATTGGATATACTTCCTTTCCTTCTAATATATGAGCATACTCTATTCCTTTTTCATGTAATAATAATATCTCTTCTAAATTCATTGGATATCCATCACCATGAAGAGGAATAAAACTTACTGAATCAGGTTTTACAGCAGTATATCGGTAAGGTGGTACAATTTTGTCAAGATCATGAACTCCGATCGCAATTTTTTTTCTATCTCGTCCAACAGCCCAATGAAGTTGTTCTTGGATAGTCATTAATGTTGCAACCTCATCTTCATCCAAATCAATGTCTCTTACAACTCCACAGACTATATATGGACGAACTTTATTAACGCTTGGATCAACATTTAATTCTATTTGACCAGGAATTATTTCAAATGAAGGTAAGCCTAACTCAATTTCATAATATCCCTTAAGAGCTCTAGCAATTCCTTCAGGACTTGAGTAATCAGGTCTATTTGGATTATATTCAACTTTAATTTTTTGCTCGTCTTCATTTACATCCTCTAAGTCTAGTCCAATCCATTGCAAATCATATTCTAAGTCTTTAATATCTAATTTTTTTCCAACTAATTTTTCTAACCTTTCAATTTTTAATTCAAGTGTTGGCAATTCTTTTAAACCTCCATTTTAGTATGACTGACTCCTTAACCATTTAATTGGATTAATATATAAATCTCTTATATCATCACGATCAAAATATAACATTGCTATTCTTTCAAGCCCTTGTCCCCATGCTAAAACACGTGTTGGATCCTTTATCCCCCAGGGGTTTGTAACTTCTGGTCGAAAAATACCAGAACCCCCCATCTCTAACCATTCACCTAGTTTATCATAATAGACGGAAACTTCCATACTAGGCTCAGTATATGGGAAAAATCCTGGTCGTGTTATGATTTTTTTAAATCCTAATTTTCTATAGAATTCTGATAATAACCCAATTAAATCACAGAGGGTTACGTTATCATCGATGACTATCCCCTCAACTTGGGTAAATTCTGCTAAATGTGATCTATCTACTTTTTCATTTCTGAATACTCGATCAATACTAAAAACTTTGATTGGTGGTTTTTCATTGTTTTTATGAAATTCTGCTAATCTTCTTATTGTAGTTGATGTAGTGTGAGTTCTTAAAACAGTTTTTTGAGCAGTGTTTATATCCCACTTATAGCCCCATCCATGAGAACCTGAATCTCCCCCATTTTCATGTGTTTCTTTAACTGCTTGAACCCATTCATGCTCTGGTAATTTCGCCATTTTTGGATTATTTAAATAAAAAGTGTCTTGCATTTCTCTTGCGGGATGATCTTGTGGTTGAAATAAAGCATCAAAATTATAAAAAGCACTCTCAATAATTGGACCTCTAATCTCTGTAAAACCCATTGATATAAAGATTTCTCTGATCTTATTAATTAGTCTTATCATGGGATGAACTTTTCCTGCTTTTAATAGTGGTCCAGGTTTAGTAACATCAAATGGTTTTAAATCGAATTTTTTCCATACTCCAGAGATTAACATCTCAGAGGTGATTTTGCTCACTTGTTCTAATTCTTTAATTTTGGATAATTCAATTTTTTTTCCTTTTTCAGTTAAATTTATGATTCTTTCAGTTTTACGATGTTGTTCTAGTAATTTTCTTTTATTTAGTAGATCTAATTGTTTTATTTCATCTTTAGATAATGAAGAATAGTCAATAATAGGATTTTCTTTAAACTTTAGTAGAAATTTTTCAATTTCTGTTTCAGGAAATTTATCATCAGTAAGGAATATTTTATTTTCTCCAGAAGCTTTACTTTGGGCAATCCAGCGATTTTTTTTTAAATTTGAAATGCCTATATAAAAGATATTTACATTTAAATGAGATTTCTTTAAGAAATCATCTAAGTTTAGTTCTTTAACATTTTTTTCTAATAAAATATTAAGTAATTGACGTTCAGGAAGCCCATCTTTTAAGTAATCTATTCCCTCATCATTTAAAGAGATTAGATGAACCTCTTTTTCTTTGAAGCCCCCTAAATTACACTCAATTAAATCATTTATTGCAGACATAAGTACTATATAATCAATTTTTAGTTCTTTTGCCAGATCTGTTGCAAGTACTTCAGACCTCTTTTTCTTTAATGTCTTTAAAATGTCAATTACTTTTTTTTTAAGTCTAATCGTCATAAATTAAAGCCAAATTATTTTGCATTTTTATTATATCTTTTAAAATCTCTAATATATTTAAATCTTTCGTGGATTTAATGATTGGTAATTGCTCGATCTTGAATTAGAAAGACTTTCTTTATTTTTTATACTAATAATATGGATTTTAATAATTTTAAAACCAAAAAATCCGCAGCCAAGGGACTAAATTCAGTTTAAAAATGTTATTCCCTTGGCAGAATAAAGAATTTAAAGAAAAATGATTCTTGAAAAACTCTTATTTTCAAATAAGTAGTCTCTGGATACTTTTCCATTATTATTAAATCACAAGAATTCATTTTCTAATTAAATAATAACAAGAATAACGTAAAAAATTTTGGCTTTTTCTTTAAATTTTAATTTAAAAATAGTATTTTTTATATTTTTTCTCTTATCGAAGTAGAACTGATTTTATTGTTTTTCTCATCCTTTAAAAGCGGTATTACAATTAAAACAAGAGGGTCTAGTCCCTTTTTTACTCTATTCTCATTTAACTTCAATGCATTATCATAAGTTTCTTGACTTACTACTAATCCATCGTATTCTGGATCTTGAGCATATTTATCCATCTCAGACCAATTTGATATTTCAACAATAATGATACGTTTTAAATCAGCAATAGAATTAAGATAAGTAATTAAATTCTCTTTTCTAGTTTCATATTCTTCTAATTTTGATGAAAATTTCTTATTTTTTAAAAGATCTTGAGATGTTAATCCTATTTCAACTATTTCAGAAATTGATAAAGCAGTTTTTAATAAATATTTATGACCTTCATGGAGATGATCAAAAGTCCCACCTAATCCAACTTTTTTGAGAATTAGAAAAACACCTAACTAAATAAAAAAGAATATAATTTTAATTTATGTTTTTACTTTTAAAGTTTCCTTCTTGCTTTCTTTTTCCTTTTCCTTTTCAGTAGGACTTTTCAATCTTACTGAGTATATATCTTTTATCTCCATTAAGTCCTCACATTTATCACATTTACCTAACCTTTTAAATACAAAATCTCCTTTCACATAATTTCGAACTTTTGTAAGACCACACAATTTACATAGCAAAATTGTTAAAGTTTGGCGTATTGGTTCAGGAGTACTTTTTTGGAATTGGATTAATGTAGCTCCAAAGCAAATTAACATAAAACCTATTGTCCAACTTGAGATTGGATCGGGACCTATACCGAGATAAATAAACATAGCTCCTATTACAATTAATAAAATTAATAATATGTTTTTTAAAGCACTTTTAAAAGTAATTTTTTTTTTTAATACATCCTCATCATCTTCTTCTTCAATCATAGAACATATCGCAATTTCTTCTTTTCTATGCTTTATAATAGAAAAGAATAAATAAATTTTCTTATTATAACAATTAAAGAAATTAGAGTTTTTTAATAATAATTAATTTTAACAACGAGCTGAATAATATTTATCAAACAGCACAAGGCACAGATCCGATTTCTCTTATTATATCGTTATTGTGGTTCTTACTCATCTTTGTTTCGATGTTTTATGGACAAAAGATCCAAGCATGGAAAGCCTCGAAAGAAATCCAAGTTGCGTTAGAAAAATTAAAAAAATGGAATGATGAATGTAAAGAGATTTTAGTTACTAACTTTAAGGAATTTGCTGATAAAAAGAAAACTCAGAAAGATCTAATGTTTCAACTAGAAGACTTTCTAACATTCGTTACTATATCTCCTGTTTCCCTTGACCCATATGGAATCATTCCTAAATTTGACCATGTTGTTGATGTAAGAGATAATAGGTTTAAAGAAGAAGTAGAATTACTGGCTCCAAATGCAGATAGTATTCAAAGATCCAATTTGGAAAATCTAGTGGAAGTGACTATGGCTATAGATTTCATCTATAGATTAATTCGCCATTATCTTATCTTAGGAAAGAAATCAAAATCAATGATTTTATTATTACAGATTTCATATCAATTAGGATTAATTATGGCTATGGCTAAAGCCTATTATTATGCTGCTAAAGCCTTTTCTGAAGGTAGTCCAATTGGAGATGGATTGGGACCATTGGTTGTGGCTAGTTTTATTAGATCTGTATCAGAGGACACGATTAAAGCAGATGAAATTACCAGAGAAACAATTGTACAAGAAGTCAATTTTGAAGATAGAACTGTGTTTGTCGTCCGTGCCAAAGGTCCAGGTGGAACTGTTGGAAAACCTGGAAAAGCAATTAAGCAATTAATTGAACAGCATGGTGATACAATATCAAGAATCATAATGATTGATGCTGGTTTGAAGCTTACTGGTGATAAAACTGGTACAATAGCAATTGGAGTCGGAGCAGCTATTGGAGGTATTGGAATTGAAAAACATTTTATTGAGGAGGCTTCAACTGGAAATTCAATCCCAATAGATGCCCTTATTTGTAAACAATCTTTAGAAGATGCTATAACCACCATGAAAAGACCCATTACTAAATCTGTAGCACAATTTGTAGAGAAAATAAAAACTTCGATCCGAAAGCGAACTGAAAAAGGTACAAAAATCATTTTAGCTGGTATTGGAAATACCATTGGAATCGGTGTTTAAATTCTTTTTTTTGAGAAAATTAATATCTTTCTTTTTATAGTTTTTATACATTTTTTAAACTGATTTCTGAATTCTAAAAGTAAAATAGTTAAATATATTCATTAGAAAAATAGAAATCATTTTATAATTATGGGAATAAAATTAATTAATTGAATTTTTAAATTATGTGAAAATAAAAATATTAAATAAAACTAAAATTGTAATTGAGGTGTAATGAAAATTTACGGTTATATGGGAAAGATTCTAAGAGTTGATTTAACAAATGGAAAAATTAGTGAAGAATTTCCAGATGAAGAAACATTAAAATTGTACTTAGGTGGAGCGGGATTAGCTACAAAATATTTAATCGAAGAGGTACCGAAAGGAATAGATCCTTTAGGACCCGAAAATAAATTAATATTTATGACAGGACCATTAACAGGAACTCCGTCACCTAGCACAGGGAGATATTGTGTTGTTGCAAAATCTCCACTTACAGGTATGTGGGGTGAAGCAAATTCAGCTGGTTTCTGGGGGCGAGATCTTAAGAGATCAGGATTTGATGGAGTAATTTTCGAAGGAATATCTCCAAAACCGGTTTATCTTGTTACAGAAGATGGAAAAGCAGAACTCAAAGATGCCTCACATCTTTGGGGTAAAAATACTTCCGAGACAACAAGAATAATAAAAGAAGACCTTGGTGATAAGTTTAATGTTGCTTGTATAGGTATAGGTGGTGAAAATTTAGTTAAATATGCAGCAGTTATGAATGATTGTGATAAACCCAACTATGGAAGAGCTGCAGGAAGATGTGGTATGGGGACTGTAATGGGTTCTAAGAAAGTGAAAGCTATAGCGGCTAAAGGTAATATTAAAATCGAAGTAGCAAATCCGGAGGAATATAAGGCTGAAGCAAAAAAGAGATATGATTGGGTAAATCAAAGTTTATTAAAAATGACTCTTGAAGTATTTGGAACAGCAACAATGGTTGACTTAGTAGGTGTTAAAGGTGGTTTACCAACAAGAAATTTTCAAACCGGTGTTTTTCCAAATATGGATAAAATCAATGGAACAGCAATTAATGAAACCATTCTTACGGGTCGCAAACCATGTTTCGCATGCCCTGTAGCTTGTGGACGTATTACTGAAATTAAAGAGGGAAAATATAAAAGTTCCGGAGAAGGTCCAGAATATGAATCAATTGGGGCTTTAGGAACAATGTGTGGAGTGGATAACTTAGAAGCTATTACTATGGCACATTTTCTTTGTAATGAATATGGTGTTGACGTAATTTCAGCTGGAGGTACAATAGCTTTTGCTATGGAATGTTATGAGAAAGGAATCTTGACTAAAGAAGATACTGATGGATTAGAGTTTAATTTTGGTAATGAAGATCTAGTTGTTCATCTTATTCCAAAAATTAGTATAAGAGAAGGTATTGGAGATTTATTAGCGGAAGGTTCAAGAAATATGGCAAATAAACTAGGTAAAGATTCTATAAAATTTGCAATGCAGGTTAAAGGTCTAGAACTTCCTGCATATGATAGTAGAGCTGCTAAAATATCGGGACTAGCATATGCCACTGCTAATCGAGGAGGTTGCCACATTACTGCGTGGATTGAAGGCCCCGCTTTCTTATCAATGCCTTTTATGCTTATTGAGGATGCTATGGTAGATGATATTCTTAATGAAAATCCTAAAGATACTAAAGTTGTAAAGGAATTTGAAGATGCATTTGGTGTGTTTGACTCCATTGGGGGCTGTAAGTTTATGGGAATGGTTTTATCGTCTGAGGATTGGGCTTTATTAATAGAAAAACTTTTTGGTTATACATTCACAGTAGAGGATTTTGCTAAGGCGGGAGAAAGATTATATAACCTTGCTAGAGTTTATAATATAAGAGAAGGTTTAACTAGAGCGGATGATACACTTCCAGCGCGCTTTTTGGAAGAACCAATGCCTGAAGGCCCAGCAAAAGGGCAAACAGTGAATTTAGATCCGCTATTAGATGCATATTATGAATATCGTGGTTGGGATAAGGAAACTGGCAAACCTACTAAAGATAAACTTAAAGAACTTGGATTAGAGTGGACAATTAAAGAAATTTACTAAAAAAAACTTTTAATAGTCGAAAGAGGACGAAAAAATCATGACCGAAGAAAAAGAGTTAACCTATGCTGATAAACCATGGAAAAAGAGTTATAAGCTTGGACCTTTCAAACTTGCAGAAACTATGGCACCTTTCCCTGAAATATCAGTGTATAAATTACTTGAGGATTCTACAACAAACTTTCCTGATAGTAGAGCGATTAATTTTATGGATGAAGAGATAACCTACCAGGAATTAAAACTGCAAGTAGATAAATTTGCAACAGCATTATCGGATTTAGGGATAAAAAAGGGTGATACAGTAGCAACGATCCTTCCAAATTGTCCGCAGTTCATCATTTGTGACTTCGCAATTTTACGCTTAGGTGCAATTCATGTTCCTCTTAGTATATTACATAAAGCTCCCGATTTATTATATGAATTAGGTGAATCTAAAGCTGAAACTGTGATTTGTTCGTATAGACGCATTGAACGAATTCATCAAATCAAAGATCAAATATCTGTTAAAACTATGATTTACACACCTGTTCCCATTTTCCCTGATTATTCCTTACCCGAAATAAAAGAAACATATGGTGCGATTCGCTTTGAAGATTTAATAAATAAATATGATCCAAATCCCCCTGAAGTTGAAATAAACCCCAAAGAGGATCTTGCAGAATTACCTTTTACAGGAGGTACTACAGGTGTTCCAAAAGGTACTATGTTAACTCATTATAACGTGACAACTACTCTTATTCAGACTTTTCAGTGGTATACAAAACCATTGGAGGCAGGAATAAAGGGTAAAGCTTCTATATTGGTATGTGTTCCAACATTTCATCAATATGGTCATATGATTGTATTCGCTTCTGTTTTAATGGGTATGTGTATATTTTTAGTTGATCCAAGGGATATTAAAAGAATCTTAGAAATAATAAAGAAACATCGACCTTTTATGGTTTGTGCGGTTCCTACTCATTATATGCTATTTCTTGAGGGAGATATACCAAGAATGCCGATTTTTTATTATTCTGCTGCAGCTGCGCTTCCTTCTGAAGTTGCAGAAAAATTTGAAAAAAAAGCGGGTGTACCTATGGGTGAGGGTTATGGTATGACAGAATCATCTATAACACATATAAATATTTCTGCTCTTTCAAAAGTAACGGGATTTATGGCGGAAGTAAAAAGAGGTGTTGGAATACCTGTACCCGATACTGATGTTAAACTTGTTGATCCAGAAACAGGTGAGGAGGTTCCATTTGGTGAAGCTGGAGAAATACTTGTTCGGGGACCTCAATTGATGAAAGGTTATTGGCCTACTCCTGGTAAAGGATTAACTGAAGATGGATGGGTTTCAACTGGTGATATTGGAAAAATGGATGAAGATGGTTACTTCCATATAGTTGACCGAATTAAAGATATGATAAATGTATCTGGTATGAAAGTATATTCTAGAGTATTTGAAGACCTTTTATATGAACATCCCGCAGTAAACGAAGCAGCTATTATTGGTGTCCCAGACCCAGAACGTCCTGGAAGTGAAAGAGTAAAAGCCTTTGTCCAACTAAATCTTGGCTTTAAGAATAAAATTACAACAGATGAAATAATTGAATATTGTAGAGAAAAATTTCCACCATATGCAGTACCAAAATCTGTTGAGTTTAGGAAGACTTTACCATTAACATTAGCTATGAAAATTTTTAAGAGAAAGCTTCGAGATGAAGAGATCGTTAAAATGAAGGAAAGGGGAGAAATTAAATAAATTAAAAATAGAACCAAATTTAATACTTTTTTTTAAATTTTAAATTTTACTTTTCTGGTTAAAAAATAGATTACCTATAAAAACCAATTAAAATTTAAAATAAATGAAATATTCATAGTTTTATTAAAAAAAAATTTAGAGTGAATTTTATGTTATTTGGATCAAAAGAATGGGCTGCCGCTTATTGTAAAGCAATTAATGAAAATGAAAATTATAGAGACGCTGCTGGACCCGATGGATTCCCTCCGGTCGGCTGGGAGGGGGATTTCCTTTTTGTTGTTGAACCCTCTGGGAATTTAGACCACGAAATTCGCATATTTGTAGGGCTTTACCATGGAGAATGCACTGGATGTAGAGTAGTAGAAGAAGTAGAAGAAGTAGAAGTAGAATATGAATATTCCGGGCCTTACGAGGCTTGGGTGGCAATCGTAAATAAAGAATTAGATCCTATTCGTGCCTTACTTGCAGGAAAAACGAAACTAAAGGGGGATATGGCTAAAGTTTTAAGAGCAACCAGAGCGGCGCAAGAACTCGTCGTTTCTAGCACAATGGTTGAGACTGAATTTTATTAAAAGAATAAATCTCCAATATTTTTTTTTCTTTTTTATTGAATCTTAAAAATTTTGTAAATTCTAAAATGAATAATAACACAGGTAATTTTTTCGAATTAACAACAAAGCAAATCTATTTCTTTGATTTAGATGGTACTATTTATTTAGGAAACAAATTGTTCAAGGGTGTCCCTGAGCTAATTGAACTTTTAAAAAAACAAGAAAAAAAATTTTTCTTTCTCTCAAATAATTCAAGTAAATCAACTGAAGATTACCTGAAAAAATTAAATAAATTTAATCTAGGAATAAATCGTGATAATCTTATTTTATCACAACACCCAACAATAGAATTTCTAAAAAAAAATAATTATAAAAAAATATTCTTATTAGGGACCCAGTCTCTTAAAATTGAATTTAAGAATGAAGGATTTGAATTAACAGAAGAAGAACCAGAAATTTTGGTACTTGCTTTTGACCAAGAACTTACTTATAATCGTTTAGTAAAAGCTGCTTATATTCTTCAAGAAAAAGACTTTCCATACATAGCTACTCATCTCGATAATAGATGTCCTACCGAAATGGGATATATTCCTGATGCAGGAGGAATAGCAGCACTTCTCTACAAAGCTACGGAGAGAATGCCAAAAGTCTTTGGGAAACCAAATAAAGAAATGCTTCTTTTTAAGTTGGATCAATTAGGGATTTCTCCTAAAAATGCAGTAATGTTTGGAGATCGTCTTTATACTGATATTAAAATGGGAAAAGAAGCAGGAGTATCAACATGCGGCATATTATCGGGAGAGGCTACTATAGAAATGATAAAAGCTAGTGAATATAAACCAGATTTTATTCTAAATGGAATTTGGGAACTCTTAGATGAATTTAATAAGAAATAACTGGATTTTTTAATCTTGAAATACTACTTTTCGAAAATTTTATTTCAGTATAGAAATTACTATACTCAGAAACTTTTTACATGTCATCTACGTAAAATATAAAAATTAAGAGAGTTGTATTTTTTATCGCAATTTAATGATTATAGAGATTTTGGTATAGTAAAATGACAAGCACTGAAAATAAGAAATTTATCTATGATTTTAGGGAAGGTAATAAGGATCAAAAGAATCTCCTAGGAGGTAAAGGTGCTAATCTCGCTGAAATGACTAATTTAGGTCTTAACATTCCACCTGGATTTACAATAACAACTGAAGCATGCCTATTATATTTTGGAAATCCTGAAAAAATAATGAAGGAATTAAAACCTAGTGTAATTGATTATTTAAAAGCATTAGAAGAAAATACAGGAAAGAAATTCGGAGATAATAAAAATCCCTTATTAGTATCCGTTCGGTCAGGTGCACCCATGAGTATGCCTGGTATGATGGATACTGTTCTGAATTTAGGACTAAATGATCAAAGTGTATTGGGTTTAGCAGAACAAACTGAAAATCCCCGTTTTGCTAATGATTCTTATCGTAGATTCATTCAAATGGCAGGTGATGTAATCATGGGAATTGGTGACGAGAAATTCGAGAGAATTTTGAATAAATATAAGAGATCCATTGGTAGGAATGCTCAAGATACAGATCTAGGTGTAAACGAATTACAAAAAATAATCGCTGATTATAAAGCATTATATGAAAAAGAAATTGGTTCAACTTTTCCTCAAGATCCATTTGAACAGCTTTTTCTTTCCATTGAGGCTGTATTTAAATCTTGGAATACTAGAAGGGCAATAACTTATAGAAAAATAAATAATATTCCAGATTTCGGTACAGCTGTTAATATCCAAGCAATGGTATTTGGAAATAAAGGTTGGAATTCTGGTACAGGAGTCGCCTTTTCAAGAGATCCATCTACTGGAGATAACAGAAAATTCGGCGAATATTTAACAAATGCACAAGGAGAAGATGTAGTTGCTGGGATAAGAACTCCTAAAAAATTGGAAGAAATGGGGGATGATTTTCCAGAAATATATAAAGAATTATTGAAGACAATGGACAAATTGGAAAATCACTATAGAGATATGCAAGACATTGAATTTACGATTGAAGATGGAAAATTAAATATCTTACAAACACGAAATGGGAAAAGAACACCTTCAGCAGCAGTAAAAATAGCTGTGGATATGGTTAAAGAAGGATTAATTACGAAAGAAGAAGCGATAATGAGGATTGATCCAAAAAAGATCTCAAAATTATTGTTTAAGAGTATTGATGAAAACGCAATTGTTCATGTCTTAGCTCACGGGATTAATGCATCTCCTGGGGCGGTTTCCGGAATAGCTATTTTTGACTCTGATAGAGCAGAAGAATTGGCGAATCAAGAACAAAAGGATATAATTCTAATAAGACCACAAACAAAACCAGAAGATGTACATGGGCTTTACGCGGCAGCTGGAGTACTGACTCAATTTGGTGGAAAAACTTCACATGCAGCAGTTGTTGCTAGGGGTATGGGTAAACCTGCAGTCGTTGGCGCTCAAGATGTCGAAATTGATGAAGAAAATAGAGAATTTAAAGTTGCAGAAATGGTTATTAAAGAAGGTGATTGGATCACTATTGATGGTACCACTGGAAGTATTATTGAGGGAAAGGTTCCACTAGTTGAACCTGAAATAAAAGGAGAATTTCTTGAATTATTAGTAATAACAGACGAGATGAAAACATTAGGAGTAAGAGCAAACGCTGACACTCCTATAGATGCCCGAAAAGCAATAGAATTTGGTGCTGAAGGAATAGGATTAACACGTACAGAGCATATGTTCATGGCTCAAGAGCGATTACCCGTAGTGCAGAAAATGATAATGGCTAGAACATCAGAAGAACGTCAAGAGGCTCTAAATAAAATCTTACCTATGCAAAAAGGGGATTTTATGGAAATTTTTAAAATCATGGAAGGAAAACCAGTTACCATCAGACTACTAGATCCTCCATTGCATGAATTTTTACCTGAATTATCAACTGTTTTATTAGAAAGTCAAGAACTAAAGATGACAAATGCGTTATCAAGATCATTATTAAATACTTCTCCATTAGACGAAGAAATTACTGAAAAAAGGAAAGTGATTTCATTAATCCGGTCTCTTTCAGAAGAAAATCCAATGATGGGTTTGAGAGGTTGTCGTCTTGGAATAGTGTGGCCGGAAATCAATGAGATGCAAGTAAAGGCTATATTTCAAGCTGCTTGCGAACTTAAACTCAAAGGAATTGACGTAATACCAGAAGTTATGATTCCCTTAGTAGGAATGCTCTCTGAATTGCAATTTGTAAAATCTCAATTAATGGAAGTTGCTTTAGAAACAATTAAGAGTTATGATGTAGAATTAGATTTTAAGTTTGGTACAATGATAGAGATTCCTCGAGCTGCTTTAACCGCAGATGAAATTGCTATTGAAGCGGAATTCTTTTCTTTTGGTACAAATGATCTTACACAAATGACATTTGGGTTCTCACGAGACGATGCTGAGGGAAAATTTATACCAATCTACTTGAATAAAGAAATTTTAGAAAATAATCCTTTTGAAATTCTTGATCAAGAGGGCGTTGGAAAATTGATGAAACTAGCTATAAAGCTTGGCAAAAAAACTAGACCAGATCTAAAGACAGGAATTTGTGGAGAACATGGAGGAGAACCTAGCGCAATCAAATTTGCCCATTCAATAGGATTGGATTATGTATCTTGTTCACCGTATAGAATTCCTGTAGCTAAAATTGCAGCAGCTCAAGCAGCAATTGAACAAAAAAAAGAATAAATTAATATTATCTAATTCTTTTTCTCCAAAGTATTTTTAAATTACTAATGTGCGTAAAAGTTTTATCAATTTAACTATTTACTAATTTATAAAATGTTTAGTGAGTAATAATATGTCTTTAACTTTAGATGAAAAAATTGCTTTATTAAAGGAAGTTGGAGAAGAAATTATTGATTTAGAAGAATTAAGAAAAATGATTCAATGGAAAGTCGAACATAAAAAAGAAATATATGCATATGATGGGTTTGAACCTTCTGGTAATATCCATATTGCTCAAGGTCTTTTAAGAGCAATTAATGTAAATAAAATGACAAAAGCTGGAGTGCGGTTTAAATTCCTGGTTGCTGATTGGCATGCTGCTGCTAATAAAAAATTTGGAGGTAATTTAGGAGTAATTAAAAAGGTTGGAGATTTTTTCATTGAGCTATGGAAAGTATGTGGTATGGATTTAAGTAAGGTGGAGTTTATTTATGCTTCAGATCTCGTAAAGAACTCTGATTACTGGGAATTAGTATTGAAGATAGGGATAAACACAACATTGAAAAGGGTAAAAAGATGTACTCAGATAATGGGGAGAAGTGAATCTGATAAACTTTACGCTTCTCAAATATTATATCCTTTAATGCAAGCTGCAGATATTTTTTATCTTCCTGCTGATATTTGTCAGCTAGGTATGGATCAAAGAAAAGTAAATATGTTAGCAAGAGAGATTGCTAAAAAGCTAAATAAGCCAAAACCAGTTGCAATTCATCATCATATGTTAATGGGTTTAAACAAGCCCCCTGCTACAGATTTAACTGGTGTTGATAGAGCAATAGAAATTAAAATGTCAAAATCCGACCCTGATTCATCAGTTTTTATGTTAGATTCTCCTGCTGATGTAAAACGTAAGATAAATAAAGCATATTGTCCCCCTAAACAAATTGTTGAAAATCCTGTGTTGGAATATTGCAAATATATTATTTTTGAACTCATTGATGTTATTGAAATTGAACGACCTGAAAAATATGGTGGAGACATTAAATATGCATCCTATGAAGAGTTAGAAAAAGATTATGCTGAGGGAAATTTGAATCCACCTGATTTAAAACAGGGCGTAATTAAATATCTGAACACTTTTTTAGCTCCTGTAATAGAGTATTTCGAAAATGATGAAAATGCGAAAAAACTTTATCAATTTGTTCAAGAAGTATATAGGAAAGATAAATTAAATGAAATTTAAATATTAATAGCCAAGGAACTGTTCTAACATTGTCAAATAATAAAATAATTGATCTATTTTTAAACCCGAAATCCGTGGCTGTAATTGGTGCGTCAAAAAACCCAATGAAAGGCGGGCATCGAATTGTCGACAACCTTGTTACTAATAATTTTAAAGGAAAAATATATCCTGTAAACCCTAACTCAGAAGGAGAATTATTTGGATTAGAATTCAAGAAATCAGTTTTGGAAATTGAAGAAGAAGTAGATCTCGCGGTATTCTATGTTCCAAATCGTAAAATTCCCCGCATATTAGAAGAATGTATTCAAAAAGGGATTAAAGGAGCAATTATTGAAGCTTCTGGATTTGAAGAAGTGGGTGAAAAGGGTCTTGAGTTAAGAGACCAGATTCTAAAAATTACAGATAATTTTTCAAAAATCCGTATTTTAGGACCAAATTGTATGGGTCTTACTCGAATTGATGGAGATAGCAACTCAAAAGATAATAAAAAAGGTGGATTTTTCACTAGTTTTGGTGTTTTTCACATATATAAAACAGGTAATATTGCTATAATCAGTCAATCAGGTATGTTGAATGGAGGATATTTGATGTTTTTGATGGAGAAATATCCAGACTTAGGTATCAGATATTCTTGTTCAATAGGAAACAAAATGGATTTAAGCGAAATTGAATTTTTAGAATACTTCTTAGAAGATCCTACTGTCAATATTATAGCTGTGTATCTTGAATCATTTAAGGATCCAAGAAAATTTATCGAATTGTGCAGGAAAGTGAGAGAAAAAATTGACAAAACCATAATTCTAGTGAAAGGAGGTTTAACTCCACAAGGTCAAAGAGCTACTTTAAGCCATACAGGAACGTTAGCAGAGAACTCACAATTAATTAATGCGATCATAAAGCAATCCGGGGTGATTCAGGCAAAAAGTTTTCATGAACTATTTCAATTTGCCCGAACTTTTTCAATGATGTATACTGAAAACAAGATTATGCCAAACCAAGGAAATATTTCTTTAATTACAGGATCAGGTGGGGCTGGTACAATAGTTGCCGATCTTACCACTGAGTATGGTTTGAATTTCCCTAATTTTGGTGATAAAGTTTACCATAGACTAGTAGAAATATTTCCAGAATGGATGCCCCCAAATCGATTTGCCTTAATTGATTTTTGGCCTGCAATGGAGAAAGCTATGATGAATAATGCAAATCCTGGAGAACTTATGATTTCTCTTTATGATCTTCTATTAAAAGATGAAAAAATTGAGGGTATCCTTAACATGATGTTTTGTTCAAAGCAATTTAGAAGTTTTACTAATTACAAGCAAGTAGTGGAAAGGATCAATCATGCTTCTAAACCAATATTTTATTGGTTAATTGGTGAAAACAAAGAAGTTCAACGAGTATCTCGATATATGGCTGACCATAATATCCCTACGTTTCCTAGTTTAGAAGATATGATTAAAAATTTCGGGATTCTAGTACAAGATTCGAAAAATAAAAATAAACATTAATTCATTATTATGGTTCGAATATTATGTATAGGAGATACACATATACCCTTTCGTGCAAAAGATCTACTTATGCCGATATATAATAAAATAAATGAATTGACATGTACAGAACTTTTTGATTACACTTTTTTTACTGGAGATCTTATTAATTATCCAGAATTACTCGATTTTTTGAACCAAAAAACAAAAAAATCTTTATTTAGAGTAATTGGAAATATGGATTATTATTATGGGAATCGAGATTCACCCACTTATCAAAAATTAGATGTTTCCTTTGAAGACAATGATAAAATTACATTAGGTCTAACACATGGAGCACAAACAAGACCTCGAGGAGATCACGATCAATTAGAGATTCTAGCTCAAGAGAATAGTTATACTATTCTAGTATCAGGTCATACACATAAGGAGGAAATTTTTCTTACAAATAAAGGGATTTTGCTCATAAATCCGGGTAGTGTTACTGGTGTATGGTCATTTGTTGCGAGTCGTATTCCTTCCTTTATTGAATTATCTGTTGATGAGAAGACAAAAGAAGTAGTTATAAATCTCTTCCAAATTGATAAAAGTACAAGAAAGATTATACTTTCTGAATCCAATTTCACCTTAAAAGATAACCAGATTTATAAAAAAATATAATAATTGTTTAAAAGAATATTTAATCTAAAACGAGTATTTTAGAAAGCTTTTATAAAACCATAAATATTAATATCAAATTATAAAAGAATTATTTTTCTATATGTAAAAATTAAAGGTGAAAAAAAGATATGTGGCACTTCTATTGCCAAAATATAATATATGGTGAAGATGCTTTAGATTTTTTGGAAAAGATAAAAGGAAAGAAATGTTTTATTGTTACTGATAAAATAATTGAAGATTTAGGATTTCTAAAAATTTTAACGGATAAACTTGAAAAATTTGGAAAGGAATATAAGGTTTTTACAGACGTATTACCAGAACCTCATGAAGAAGACGTAATGAAGGGTAAGGATCACTGTAATAAATATGCACCAGATTTAATTATTGCTTTAGGAGGAGGGTCTGTTATTGATACTGCTAAAGGAATCTGGGTAATGTATGAATATCCTGAATATAATCTTAATGATTTAAGTTTTAATAACGATCAATTATATGATTTTGCAAATAAAGCAAAATTAATTGCAATACCAACTACATCAGGAACAGGTTCTGAAGTAACCTGGGCATCAATTATTTCTAGATTGCAGAACAACGTGTGGAGAAAGATGTCATTAACTCATATGTCAATTGTACCTACCCTTGCTATCGTAGATCCTGTTTTTCCTATGGGAATGCCTCCAAAATTAACAGTCGGTACTGGTTTTGACGCATTAACACATTCTATAGAAGCTTATATCTCAATGTGGAGAAATGAATTTAGCAATGCTATGGCTCTCAAAGCAATTGAACTCATATTTAAATACTTACCAATTGCCTATAAAGATGGTAAAAATAAGGAAGCAAGGGATTATTTACATCAGGCCGCAACTATGGCAGGATTGGCTTTTGGAAATTCTCAAACCCACCTAGCCCATGCTATGGGTCACAGTTGTTCATCCATTTTCCATATTCATCATGGTCAATCAGTGGGGCTCTATCTTCGATATATTACCCAATATTGTTTAAATGCTCCTGGTGAAACTAATGATTCAATTCTATTGTATTCTGATCTAGCAAAAAAATTAGGATGGGCAAATTGGGGTGATGATAATAAGAAAGCGGCTTATTCTGTTGTTGATAAAATAAAAGAACTTCAAAAAACTGTAAATTTTGTCTCTAATCTTAAAGATTTAGGTATATCAAGAGATGAATTTGACAATAATTTAACTGGTTTAGTTAGTTTATTTTTTCAAGATCCTTCCGGAGTCATGGCTCCTAGAATGCCTAATAAAGAAGATGTGAATCGTTTATATCAGTATGCATATGATGGAAAGGATGTAGATTTTTGAATTAAACACTAATTTAATTTTTTTCTTTTATTTTGTTATATATTTTACATACATTCTTAACCTAATCATATTTCTAAAATATTAAACATAAATATGACCACATTAGACCATTAAAATGAATAAAATTATTATCATCTTATTTCAAATAATAATATCAACGATGTTTTGTTGTATTATTTGCGGCATCAGTCCGAATGCCTCTATCCCATCCACCGAAATGGCATTTGGGAATGCTTTTTTCATGATATTATATGCCTCATTTACATCAGCATTGAGTAGAACACCTTTGGAGGTCTTGAACAACCCTCTAGAAATTCTTTTTCCAGCATATTTTTCATGTTTTCCAATTGGTTCATTATCCAAGAATGAGCATTTAGAAGTATGATTTTCATTCTTAACATATTATGTTAAGAGATTATTGAGATTAAAAAAATCCTGTCTCACATACCAATTAGCTAAATTGTAAAGGTTTTTAGCTAAATGACATATTGCTGATAATTGTAATGAATACTCTACTTGGATAACTTCAGTTAATTTCACATTAATACTATTAAAAAACCAATAGTATTTAATAAAATACAGTGTTCAAAATAACTGATCTTTCCACTAATAATATCAAATGAATACAAAAGATATAATTTATATAAAAGTTATTTATTATATTAATTTTTAAAGTATCAGTGATAATATTTCTAAAACATTATTAAGTAAAAATAGTAAAAATGACAATTTCAGAAAATGAGCAAAAAGCATTAGAGGTTATCGAAGAACATATCGGAGAGTCGTTATTAGAGGTTTCTCAATTGGAACGTTATTCTCTTGGATATTCTGTGCATGATCAGCACATTACGGGTCTAAGTTTATATTCATGTAGATTAATGAATATTCCAAAAGAAATTAAGGCATTAACATCACTTGAACATATTTATCTTAGAGGAAATAATTTAGCTGATCTTTCTGATGAATTATTTTCTCTCTCTTCTCTCAAAATCTTAGATTTAAGTGAAAACGACTTAGATAGTCTATCTGAGTCTATTAGTGCACTCAACCAGCTAGAAGAATTACACTTAGAATCTAATCATTTGAAAAATTTACCAAAATCAATTGGATCTCTTTCATTTCTAGAAATTTTAGATTTAAGTGAAAATGAATTGGAGACTATTCCTTCATCATTAGGTAAAATGAATAAATTACAGACTTTGGATTTAAGTGGAAATAATATTATAAAATTACCTGATTCAATAGGCGAATTATATTCCTTAGAAATTTTATATTTAGGAAATAATCAATTACAAGAGCTTCCCGAATCAATTCAGAATTTAACTTCACTAAAGAGATTGAACTTACGGAATAATAATATAATTGAACTACCAGAAACTATAAGTAAATTATCATTTTTAACGTCCCTATTCTTAAAAGGAAATAAAATAGTAAAATTACCTAAAACTATAGGGGAATTAGGTAATCTTATCTATTTAGGTTTGACATCAAATCTATTAAAAACTCTCCCAGAATCAATTGGATCACTATTTTCTTTGGATAATTTGAGCTTATCATCAAATAACTTAATGAATGTCCCTGAATCAATAGGAAATTTAAAATCTTTGCTTCGATTGGAATTATCAAATAATGAATTAATTTCCCTCCCATTATCTCTGGGTAATCTCTCAAATCTTAAAATTTTAAGATGTGATCATAATAATTTGACAGAGATTCCAGATTCTATAGGAAATTTAAATAGTCTTGAAGTTTTATATCTCGAAATAAATAATATAAAAGAACTCCCTGAATCAATAAGTTCTTTAAAATCATTAAAAGAATTAAATCTATATGATAATAAATTAACAAACCTCCCATATTCTATTGGAAACCTCCCTTCACTTGAAATTCTGGATTTAAGTAAGAATCAAATACAAGAACTTCCAGAGTCAATAGGGTCATTAAATTCACTTATAGAATTAGATGTATCTACAAACATTTTGATAAATATCCCTGAATCAATAGGTGCTCTCCCGTTAATAAAAACTTTTATTTTAGGTTTTAACCGTTTAGAAACTATTCCTAAATCCATAGGATTTTTAACAACTTTAGAAGTGTTTGATGTAGGTAAAAATCATTTAAAAGAACTTCCTCAATCAATTGGAGCTTTAACTTCACTTAGACATTTATATCTTTACTATAATGAATTAAATGATATACCTGATTCCATAGGATCCTTACACTCTTTAAAATATCTATATTTAGGAAATAATAAATTATCCAAACTTCCTGAATCTATAGGGTATCTAAAATCTTTAAAATATTTATTTTTAAGGGCAAACTTTTTAAGCGCATTACCATTATCGCTTGAATCACTATCATCCCTTAAATATATGAACATAGAAAAAAATAATCTTAAAGGGTACCTCGATTTCTTACATAAATTAGAAGTCCAGGGTATTAAAATATTAAAATAAAACTAATTATGTAATTTTTTCTTTATTGGTATTAAGAAATTGAAGAAGTGAATATAAATATTGAATTATAACTTCAATGAAATCAAAGAGTTCTTAGCCATCTTTCTTTTATTAGAAATAATATAATTTAAATATTAAATGGGGTTAGAATAAAGTATGGACATTTCAAAGGCAATGAAAATTAAATTACCAGAAGAATTACCATCATATCCTAAATTCAGTGAAGGTATAAGAAGAGCTCCATCAAGAGGTTCTAATCTTAATCCTAATCAGATAAAATTAGCTTTAAAAAATGCATTGAGATATATTCCTCCCTCACTACATGAAAAAATTGCTCCAGAATTCATGGAAGAATTAGTTTTAGGAGGAAGAATCTACGGATATAGGTATAGACCAGAAGCAAATATTAAAGCGAAACCCGTTGAAGACTATAAAGGTAATATTCTTGAAGCAAAAGCCCTGCAAGTAATGATTGATAATAATCTTGATTTTGATGTAGCTCTTTATCCATATGAATTGACTACATATGGTGAAAGCGGTCAAGTTTTTCAAAATTGGATGCAATATCGCCTAGTAAAAATGTACCTTGAAAAAATTACAGAAAAGCAGACTTTAGTGATAGCTTCTGGACATCCAGTAGGATTATTCCCGACATCCCCTATGGCTCCAAGAGTAATTTCAACAAATGGTTTAATGGTAGGAATGTTTGATAATCCAGACGATTTTTCTGTAGCGGCAGCTCTAGGGGTTGCTAATTATGGCCAAATGACCGCTGGAGGGTGGATGTATATTGGCCCTCAAGGAATTGTTCATGGGACATATATCACGCTATTAAATGCAGGTAGATTATATTTAAATATTCCACATGATAAAGATTTAAGAGGTATTTTATATCTTACTTCAGGATTAGGTGGAATGAGTGGAGCTCAACCCAAAGCAATAGAAATTGCCGGTGGGATTGGAGTTATAGCAGAAGTTGATGAATCTAGAATAAAAACAAGGTATGATCAAGGTTGGGTTTCTAGAATCTCTGATGATTTAGATGAAATATTTGAATGGGTTGACGATGCAAGAAAATCAGAAAGATCACTCTCTATAGCATATCATGGTAATATTGTTAATCTATGGAAATATGTTGTTGATAATAGTATTAAAGTAGAATTATCCTCCGATCAAACTTCTTGCCACGCCGTTTATGAAGGCGGCTATACACCTTTTCAAATAAGCTTTAAAGAGGGAAGAATGTTAATTAAGAATAATTTAAATCGATTCAAACAACTTGTAGATATTTCTTTAAAAGAGCAATTTAAACTTATTAAAATAATGACAGAAAGAGGTACATATTTCTGGGATTATGGAAATTCCTTTTTAAAAGCTGTATTCGATGCAGGTGCCAAAGATATAGCAAAAAATGGTAATAACTTATCAGAAGGTTTTATATTTCCATCTTATGTTGAAGATATAATGGGTCCCATTTGTTTTGACTATGGTTTTGGACCCTTTAGATGGGTTTGCCTTTCTGGAAAAGAAGAGGATTTAGACAAGACTGATCAAGCCGCTATGAGCTTTATAAACCCAGAAAAAAGAGCACAAGATAGAGATAATTATTATTGGATCAGAGATGCTAAAAAAAATAAACTTGTGGTTGGTACTAAAGCAAGAATTTTATATGCTGATGCTAGAGAACGTATTAATATTGCTCTGAAATTTAATGATTTAGTAAGAAAAGGAGAAATTGGGCCAATAATGCTTGGGAGAGATCATCATGATGTTTCTGGAACGGATTCTCCTTTTAGAGAAACATCAAACATCCGAGACGGAAGTAATGTGATGGCAGAAATGGCTGTTCATTGTTTTACAGGAAACGCGATTCGAGGTATGACTTATGTCGTTCTTTCTAACGGAGGTGGAGTTGGTATTGGAAAATGTTTCAATGGAGGGTTTGGTTTAGTCTTAAATGGGTCGGAAAAAGTTGATAATATTATCAAGAATGCTTTAGAATGGGATGTTATGGGTGGTATTGCGAGAAGAAGTTGGGCTAGAAATCCCAATGCATTTGAGACTGCCTATAATTGGAATATTGATAATGAAAAAAGAGGACATTTAACACTTCCATTTATAGCAGAAGATAAACTTTTAGATAATATTGTAGATAATTATTTAAAAAAACTTAAATGAAAAATAAATCGATTTAAATTGTTAAGAAAATTTAAATTTGAATAGTATCAATCTTTTAATCTTATATGATAATTATATTAAGAATGTGAATTTTAATGGAAAAAAACTTCAAATTCGGAGAGGATCACCTTACTGTAGATAAAGCTTTAAAAATAGCAAGAGGTAATGTAAAAGGTATCCTTATTAATGAAGTTAGAGCGCGAATTATTAAGAATCAGAATGTCATTCAATCAATTGTTAAAGGAGAAAAATTAGTATATAGTATTAATACTGGTTTTGGATCTCTTTGTACGACTAGAATATCAAGAGAAGAAACAGCAAAATTGCAAGAAAACTTACTTAAGAGTCATAGTGCAGGCGTTGGATCGCCAATAGACCAAGAAATTTCAAAATTAATGTTAATATTAAAAGTCCATGCATTATGTATGGGATATTCGGGAATTACTATAGAAGTAATAGAAAGGATATGTTGGCATATTGATAATAATATAATCCCGTTAGTTCCTGAACAAGGTTCAGTTGGAGCATCAGGAGACCTAGCTCCACTAGCTCATTTATTTTTACCTTTAATAGGGTTAGGATTTCTATCTAAAGATAATAAAAATTATATGCCAACTGAAACATTATTAAGAGAAAATAACTTAGAACCAATTAAATTACAAGCAAAGGAAGGCTTAGCCTTAATTAATGGTACACAATTCATCTCAGCACATGCGATAAAAGTGTCTGAAAAATTACTTACTTGTCTTAATCATGCTGATCTTAATGGTGCTTTAACACTTGAGAGCTATTTAGCATCCCCTCAACCTTTTGTTGAAAAGTTAATAAAATTAAGGCCACACAAAGGATCTCTAATTGTGGCAGAAAGAATGAGAAAGCTTCTTGAAAATTCAGAAGTGGTGGAATCACATAAAGACTGTGGACGTGTACAAGATCCTTATTCTATTCGATGTATTCCACAAGTTCATGGTGCTTCTAGGGATGCTTTATCACATTTAAACGAAATATTAGAATGTGAACTAAATTCTGTTACAGATAACCCAATTGTTTTTAACGAATATGAAACTTATAGTGGAGGAAATTTTCATGGTCAACCTCTCGCTTTACCTCTAGATTATGTAGGTATAGCTGCATCTGAATTAGGCAACATCTCAGATCGTCGTATTTTTTTATTGCTAGAAGGAAAATGGGATTTACCTCCGAATTTAATACAGAATCCCGGTCTTAATTCTGGATTCATGTTAGCGCAATATACATCAGCAGCTTTAGCTAGTGAAAATAAAACTTTATGTTTTCCAGCAAGTGTAGATAGCATCCCTACAGGGGCAGGACAAGAGGATCATGTCAGCATGGCACCAATTAGCGCTAGAAAAACTCTTAAAATCATAGATAATCTTGAAAAAATTCTTGCTATTGAATTGTTATGTGCTAGTCAAGCATTTGATTTTAGGAGACCTCTAAAATCTAGTAAGGTAATAGAAGCTTGTCATCAATATGTACGTGAAAAAATTCCACATGTTGTAGAGGATACTTTGTTGTATGATTATATTAACTTAGCGATTGCTATTATAAGAAGTAATGAATTATTAAAAATTATTCAAAGATTAGAAGAAGGAGATTAATTTGTTTGTAGCCTCACCTTATGCAAAAAAAGAAATATTTTCTGAAGTTGACCCAGACCTAGCTATATTTAATGCTAATGAACTTATTACAATGAATACTAGATATGGTGCACCTAGAATTGGTGATAATATGTCAGAATTAGCGATTATTAACGATGGGGCATTAGCGGTGAAAGCTGACAGAATTGTCTTTATTGGTACAACAGAAGAATTAATATCAGAATATGAATTTGAAAAAATTCCTAAGAAAATAGATGCTACAAATAAGTTAGTAACACCAGGATTTATTGATCCACATACTCACATTATATTTGATGGTACCCGCGAAAATGAATTATCTATGAAACTTAAGGGAATGACCTACTTAGAGATTTTAAAAGCAGGTGGAGGTATTTTAAAGACTGTTCGAGAAACAAGAAAAGCACCATTGGAAAAATTAGTTAAAAATGGAAAAAAAATCTTAGATAGAATGATGGGTTATGGAACAACTACAGTCGAAGTAAAAACAGGTTATGGATTAACTACACAAAGCGAAATAAAACAACTAGAAGCTATACAAATTCTAAATGAAGATCACCCTTTGGATCTTATTCCGACATTCTTAGGTGCTCATGCAGTACCACCGGAATATAAGGACAAACCTGATAAATACGTTGACTTAATTATTTCAGAAATGATACCAAAAATCACTGAGGAAGGTCTTGCTGAGTTTTGTGATGTGTTTTGTGAGAAAGGAATTTTTTCAATAGAGCAATCTAGAAAAATATTAAATGCTGCAAAAAAATATGGCTTAAAACCTCAAATTCATATTGATGAAATTGTTGATACTAATGGTGCTCTGTTAGCTTCTGAAATACAAGCATTTCAAGCAGGTCATTTATTAAAATCAAATGATGAAGGATTAAAATCAATGGCAAAAGAAGGAGTAATTGCTACTCTTTTACCAGGAACTCCATTTTGTTTGATGTTAGATGAATATGCTCCAGCCAGAAAAATAATAGAATATGGTGTACCCATTGCTCTGGCAACTGATTTAAACCCAAATTGTTGGACAGAGTCAATGCAAATGATTATTACATTAGCTTGTTATCATATGAAACTTTCACCAGCAGAAGCTCTTACAGCCGCCACTATTAATGGAGCATGTGCCATTCAAAAACAAGATGATATTGGAAGTCTCGAAATAGGAAAAAAAGCAGATTTAATAGTTTTTGACGTACTTAATCATGATTTCTTACCATATCATTTTGGAGTAAATCTCGTATCTAAAGTAATAAAAAATGGAAAAATTATAGTTGATAATGATCTATAAACTTAAAATCTTAAAAATCAAAATAATACTCTAATAAATGCTTTTCTTCTAATTTTTCTGGTGTTTCGAGTTGTAAATAATATTCTATTGAGTTAAGTACAGCGCCTAATGGTAATACACCTACTAATTCAGAGCTTATTACTGATACACCATATCGAGCTGCTTCCAATCTTACTAGTTCCATCTGCCTATATAATGGTGTTTTCTTAAAATTAATATTCGAAATTCCTACTTGAACAAAATCTCGATTTTTTAGCTCTGTACCCATAGCTTTAATATTTACTAATCCACCTGAACGTAAATGAATGGACTTGGCAACTTTCTTGGCAATTCTAACATCCTTGGTACCAAGGTTAATATTAAAGCTTAATAAAGGGTTTCTTGCTCCAGTTATTATCGCACCAGCAGTAGGATGAAATTCAGATGGACCATAATCAGGTTTCCTTTCAGGGTCAATTTTGATAGCTTCTTTAAGTTTTTCATATTCCCCCTTTCGAATATTATCTATATTTTTTCTTTCCATCTTCTGAGCAGATTCTTCATAAAGATAAACAGGGATTCCTTCTTTTGCCATAGTCTCAGCAAATTTCTCCGATAACTCTATGCATTCTTCCATTGTAACATTTTGTGCTGGTACGAATGGGACAACATCAATAGCCCCAATTCGAGGATGTTGACCCTTATGTGTATTCATATCAATCAATTCGATAGCTTTTTTAGCTGCATCGATGTTTGCCTTTAAAACAGCTTCAGGAGTTCCAACAAAAGTGATTACAGCTCTATTATAATCAGAATCATATTGAACATCTACAATGCGAGTATTAGGTGTATTTTTTATCTCAGAAACAATTGACTCAATCTTTTGTTTATCTATTCCTTCGGAATAATTAGGAACGGATTCAATTATCTTCTTTTTATCTTTTTCCATAAGAAAGACCTTATTTAATCAAATTCTTACTTAAATTAAAATCAAAGAATCATAATGAATATTTCTTTTTTTTGTAGGTTTTGTCAGTAAAGACATAAACTTTATCTATACCATTTCCAACAACTTTATCACTTACCTCTAGCCCAATAATTACTTGGTTATTTTTTGTTCCTCTTGGTGATTTATTAACTATTTTTTCTTTATACTTCATTTTTTTAACTTTCTGATGAATGTATGTGTTAGTCGTTTTTCCCATGATAATAATATCATCATTTATATTAAGATATCCATTATCCAAGGAAAGAGATGCGAAACCTGTGTTTGTATTATATCCCACAATTTGTCCTACCTTTATATATCTGTAATGAGATAAATTGGATGGTGATTTATGTTGATGATCCTCTTCAGTCATCCTTTTAAAATAAAAACCAGGAGTAAATCCTCTGTTATATACTTTTTTTAATTCGGTTACCCATTTTCCTACTTTTTTTTTTGTAAATGTCCCATCGTAATACGCTTCAATAGCTTCTCTATACGTTTTTGAAACAATTTCAACATAATGTGGATGTTTCATTCTCCCTTCAATTTTAAAAGCATCGATTTTCGCTTTAATTAGTTCAGGAATATAGGCAATTGTACATAAATCCCTTGAATTTATAAATCTCACACCATCATAAATATATTCTCCCCCCGCTTCTTCCCGAACCCACCATCGCCTTCTACATGGTTGTTCACAATTACCCCTATTAGCAGATTTTTCTTCTGTTCCACAGATATCTTGAGAAAAGTAACATCTCCCACTTACAGAAGTGCACATTGCTCCATGAATGAACGTTTCTATTTCAGTATTAGTTAGATTTCTTTTTATCTCTTTAATTTTTTCAAGTGACAGTTCTCTTGCTAAAATAATACGTTCTGCCCCTAGACTTTCATAAAATCTAGCCGATATTGAATTAGAAACATTACATTGCGTCGAAATATGAAATGGGATATTAAAATCTTTAGCAATTTGAACTGCTGCTATATCATGAACAATTACAGCATTTACTCCAGCATCTTTACTCTTCTCTATTATTTCACGAAGAAATTCTAATTCATTATCATAAATTAATATATTTGTTGCTAGATATACCTTTAAATCTTTTTTATGACAAAAATCGACAACTTTATTCAAATCTTCTAAAGCAAAATTTTCTGACCGCATTCTCATATTGAATTCTTTAATTCCAAAATAAACAGAATCTGCATAGACCATTGCGGCTTTAATTGCTTTTAAGTTTTTAGCTGGAGCAAGTAATTCAACTTTTTTCATCTTAAGAAAAAAATGAAAGGTTTCTTATTTTTCTTATGCTACAGAATTAAATGATATTTATTATCTACAATATCTCAATATTAACTTTAAAAATTAGAATACTTTGATTCAATTAGTTCCTAAAATTAACATTTAAGTTTTAAGATTACTTCTAATCTATAAAAAATATGGCAAACTAATTTCAAATTTTATTCAATGAGATTCTAATTAGAAGAAATCCTTAAATTTATCTTTTGCAATTTCTTCTCTGACTATTAAACCTTGTTCAGCAGTTGCTTTTTCTATAAGAGCCTGATTACAGATTTCTTTTCCTATAATTACTTTTGGATTGTTTGCCCAATTTACATTTAATAACAAGCAAAGATAATAAATTGATGATAAAATCAGTGCAATAAGATGCCCAATATTGAATTCTGATGGGTCTTCAATCGAAATTTTAGCTGATGGTACTTTTTCTTGGATTAAAGCCTGGAAGGTTGCATCTGCTTGATAATTCACAATTGTTTGAGCACTCTGACCATTCACATATGAGATTGAAGAATTTAAAATAATGTTAGGATGGTCGTTATTTATTGTCCATAAAATTGGTGCGACAATTCCTTTAGTTCCTCCAAGTAAATATTCTAAAACAGAATGTTGACAAATTGGAGCAGATTGATAAGCACCTATCATTCCCTTTTCATCTTTTCCTGTGCTTTCCGATAATCCTTGAACCCATAATCCAACACTTCCCTCAAGATTTTTCGAATAGGGCATTGAAAAAACCAGATTATAACCCTTTTTATATAATTCAAAGAGAAAGGTTGCAAGTTCTATGGCTGGATGTTTTTCATATTTTGAAAATATTTCATAGCCATCTTCTAATCCTTTTAAAAAGTCTTCTATCTTAATACCTGCTATAAATGCAGGTACTATTCCTACATTTGTTACCGATCCAGCGTACCGACCAGAAAGATTAGGCACATCTAAAATAGGACAATCTATTTTCCTTAAAATTTCATTCATTGTACCCGTTGATGAAAGTCCTAGAAATTTATATCCTCTTTTTAAAAAAGTTCCAATCGTAGAATTAATATCTAAAGTTTCTCCTCCTCTAGATATTGGAATTACAATAGAATCTTCTGGAGTAGTTTTATCAAAACATCCTTTTAATTCCACCGCTCTTGAACTAGTTACTGGAAATATTTTTCTTTGTGCTAAATGTTTCAAAGCAAGTAAAGTTTGAATTGAACCTCCTGTACCTAAAACTATTATATTTTTAAGCTCGTCTGTGATGAATTGTTTAACTATTTGCTGAATTTTATTAATATCTAAATAACTTTTAGTATCAAAGAAAAAGGGAGGATCCCATAAATCTTTGTTTTTTATAATAACTTTTAATGAATCTTCGAATATTTTGTCGTTAATTTCTGGATAATATTCAAATTTTATATTTGATTTCATGAGATTACAACTAGAAAAATTTTGTGATTTTATTAATAACTTTATATAATCTACTCATCTTTTTATTATTTTATCAATTCATCATTTACTGGAATGAAAAAAAAGATATTCTTTAGAAATTCGAAAAATACTGGAATATTGTCGTTTATTGCCATTACATGCTTTAAACAAAAATTTGAAAATTAGAACTCTATTTTACTTAAAATAAAGAACTACACATCTATTCATAATAACAAGTATCTATAAAAATAACACTTATTTTTCTTTTTTAAGTGAAAAATTATGGCTAAAGCAGAAGAAATTGAAAATGGCAATGGTTTTAAGATGGGAGCCCCTTATTATTGCAAAGAATGTAAACGAAATCATACAAAAGGGAAAATCTATAAAGAACATTTGAATTTTGCTTTGTTTGAAGATGCAAATGATGAGGATATAGATGATGAAGCAGAATTAATTAAAGCTTTTCATGAAATTGATGAGGAAGAAAGCACAATAGAAATCGAAAATCAATTAGAAGATAATACATATTCTGAGGATGAGGATATTTCTGATAATGGGGATAGCATTCAAGATTGTATAAATGCTGTAAAAAAGCTTCCCGGTGTAGGAGAAGCTACTTTAAACAAATTAATAAAAGCGGGATTTTCTAGTTTAGAATCAATAGCATTTACCCCACCTAAAATTATACAGCAAGAAAGCGGCTTAGGTGAAAAAACAACTGAAAAATTAATTAAATCGAGTATGGAAATATTAAATATTGGCTTTAAATCCGCAGAAGATGTATGGGAACACAGAAAAAATATCGCTCGAATAACAACGGGTAGTCAAGAATTAGATGACTCGTTAGGTGGTGGTGTTGAAACTGGTAGTGTGATAGAGTTTTTTGGAGAATTTAGGACAGGGAAAACTCAAATAATGCATCAATTATGCGTAAATGTTCAATTACCCGAAGAGAATGGAGGACTTGAAGGAAATGCTTTATATATAGACACTGAGGGTACATTTAGACCAGAAAGAATTATCCAGATGGCTGAAGGCTTAGATATGGACCATAAAAAAGTGTTGAAAAATATTGTATTTGGCCGTGCATATAATAGCGATCACCAAATTCTCCTGATTAAAGAAGCTGCAAATTTGATTAAAGAAAGAAACATCAAATTAATCGTAGTTGATTCTTTAATTGGGCACTTTCGAAGTGAATATATCGGACGTGGTACATTAGCAACTCGTCAACAAACTATTAATTCACATCTACACGATTTATTAAGATTATGTGATATATATGCTGATTTGGCAGTTGTTGTGACAAATCAGGTACAATCAAAACCTGACACATTTTACGGAAACCCATTACGAGCCACAGGGGGAAATATTGTAGCCCATGGTTCCACAATTAGAGTATATTTAAGAAAAGGTAAAGGAGAACAGAGGATCGCTAAAATTGTTGATGCCCCTAATTTACCAGAAGGAGAAGCTATCTTTTCTATAACTGAAAATGGTATAACTGATTAGTTCATATACTAAAAAGTAGTTGAAATCTCAATATAATCTTAAATTCTTATTTTCCACCCATCTTTTTGAGTAAATTGTATTTTTTGATCTTTATTCAGTTTATAAATTATCAAATTGATAGGTTTTTCAGAAATAGTAATTCTTTCTTTTATTGACTTTTCTAACACTTTTTCAATCAAAGATTTTAATGATTTTACTGATTTTTCATCATAAAGGATTTTTAAAATAATTCTCTCAATTTGTTCTTTAGTATTTAATGGAATCATTATATCTTTATTATCCTCAAAATCTGATAACGTAATTTCCAGCCCATTATTTTGTTCTATAACGATTGTTTTTAACTTTGTATTTTCAGGTTTTTTCTGCATCTCCTCATATTTTGCCACAACTTTCCCCTCCGTTGTTACTCTTATAATTTTTTTTTCGCCATTCTCAACTGTGGTATTTTTTTTGAGTAAAACCGAATTATCTATTTTACTTTCGGATGCTTCGCTCTTATTATCAATCTTTTCTTTTTTTCCCTTTCGCTTCTTAATAAATTCTGGGAACATCTTTAATATAATTGGAATTCTCGAAAAATAATTGTATTTTATTATAGTTAATGATGTAATTTTTACTTTTAAAATCTATCTTACTTAATTTTCAAATCATTCGATAAATGGAATTACTTCAAAATATTATAAGCTTTAGAATTACAAATATTATTAAAAAAAAATTAAAATTAAAAAAAAATAATTAATCAAACTAGTTTTTCATATTCTTTTGACTTATTTGATAATCTCTTGACTTCTTTTGTCATATCAGTTACCCCTAATTTGAAAATTTCTGAAGCCATTTTTGAAGATACCTTGTATTTTTGAGCAGCTTCGTTATAATTTTCTTTTTTAGCAGCAAATTTGGCTTCTTTTTCAAAATTTTTCATTTTAATAGTAAAATCTTCAATTTTAGTCATTCGTATTGTATCATTTAATTCTTGAGATTCCTTTACTAGTTCCCAATTCAGAGCAATTTTTGCCGCATTATGATAAATTTTCAAACATTTATCATAATCTTTCTCTTTATGAGCTTCCAATGCCTTCTTTTTTACGTTTTTAAGCTCCTTTTTAGCTTGCTTTATAGTTTCAATTACAACAGCTCCAGGTTGGGATTCAATTGGAGCAGAAACGATTTCATGTTGCTCAGTTAAACTTACAAAATATGCCTCTCTTTCAGCAGGACCCATTTGTGCCAGATCATTCACTAATTTCTGTCTTTCTTCTGGTGAAAAATTGACTAAACTTCCAACTTTCTGATTAATAAGATTCATTTCTTGTTGAGAAATTGGTTTTTTCTCAATTGCTGATATTTCAATGGGCATCAGTATTTTATTATCTCTTAATTCTTTAATACCCATAAAAATTTCTGCTGTATCCTTACCTGTTTTTTCAGTAGCTTCTTTTAATAAAGTAGCAATAAAGAAGAAATTTCTTTCTGAATCTTTTATTAAGTTACTTGCTATTTTTATTACATCTCGTGATTGAGGTTTCTTTAAAGTTTTAATACTAGAATGTTCATATGTAATTTCATGTGGTAAGATTATTGAAGTACTCAATATCTCATCAATAATACTTCCCGCACCTCTAAATATATTCAATTGTCCTCTCCAATTTGGTAGATCCTTTGCATAATCTCTCTCAAACGCATGTATAAATTCCATTAAATTTCTACGTAAAATCAGAGATGCTTTTTTACTCAAAACTAAAGCAACCCTTATGTATTCACCATCAGATAGAAGCAGCATTTTATCACCATAAGATATT
>JAZGEW010000098.1:0-3273 GCA_036478875.1 Promethearchaeia archaeon
TTAATGCTCGAACTAAATTAATATGGCAATGTAAAGAAGGACATGTATGGAAAGCGAAACCTGATCATATAAAGAGGGGACAATGGTGTCCTAACTGTGCTGGAGTCAAAAAGCTTTCAATAATTGAGATGCAGAAATTAGCAAATAAGAAAGATGGCAAATGTCTCTCTGAAGAATATAAAAATATTCATACAAAATTAACATGGAAATGCAAGGAAGGACATATTTGGAAAGCTTTACCCTCTAATATTAAAAAAGGACATTGGTGCCCATCTTGTGCAATTAAACGAATTACTAATGCTCAAAAATTAACTATTAAAGAAATGCAAAAATTAGCTGAAGAAAAAGGTGGAAAGTGTTTATCAGATCATTATGTTAATGCTCGAACTAAATTAATATGGCAATGTAAAGAAGGACATGTATGGAAAGCGAAAGCCGATCATATAAAGAACGGACATTGGTGTCCAAAATGTGCAGGGGTTGAGAAATTAACTCTTAACGATATGCATGAATTAGCAAGAAAAAAAGAAGGAAAATGCTTATCGGAGGAATATATTAATGCTCAGACTAAAATAATTTGGCAATGTAAAGAAGGACATATATGGAAAGCAACACCAAATAAGATTCAATCAGGAAGATGGTGTCCCTTATGCTCCGAAGGCTTAAGTGAACGGATATGTCGAAGATATTTTGAACATATATTTAATGCAAAATTTCCTAAATCTAAATTTAACTGGTTATTCAATAACGAGGGTAATCAATTAGAACTTGATGGTTATAATAAAGAATGGAATATTGGATTTGAATATCAAGGTCGACAGCATTATGAATTTATACCTTTTTTTCATCGGAATAAAGAAACCTTTAAAAAAAGAAGATTAGATGATAAATTAAAAAAAAAATTATGTAAATTAAATGGAATAACTTTAATTGAGGTTCCTCATATTATTAGCTACGAAGAAATGCAAGAATATATTATTTCTCAATGCAGGATTAAAAATATTGATGTTCCAAATAATTTCACAAAAATAAACTATAAGTCCTTTAAAGTGTATTCTAGAGAAAATTTGAAAGCAATGAAAGATTTAGCTAAAAAAAGAGGGGGATTTTGTTTATCAAATCAATATCTTAATGCTCGTACTAAATTAAAATGGAAATGCAGAGAAGGACACGTTTGGAAAGCAATTCCTGATAGTATTAAAAGAGGTTCTTGGTGTCCAAAATGTGCAATTAAATTAAAGGCAAATAAAAGGAGCCTAACAATTGGAGAAATGCAAAAATTAGCAGAAAAAAAAGAAGGCAAATGTTTATCAACTAATTATGTAAATGCTAAGACTAAGTTAATTTGGGAATGCAAAATAGGTCATACTTGGAGAGCAATACCTGCAAATATAAAAAAGGGTCATTGGTGTCCATTTTGTGCTCGAAATAAAAATAAATCATTTAAAATTTGATTTTAACTAATTAATTTTTTTGTATAATCATGGAAATTATTGATGAATTTTTGAAAATCCAATGTCGCATTCCTAACTAGATCTTTATTCACAGTAATTGGATCTTCAGGGGGGGATATTTCAAAGTTTAAAGTTGGCGATTCTATTTTTGAATGAATAATTTTGTTTCTCCATCTAAATTTTTTTTGGAAATCATCTAATATGTGCCCTTTAAATATGTCACCAACTTTGATTCCAAAAGCAACTTTAAAGGCATTTTTAAAATGATCCCAATTTTTGAAATTAATCCTTCTATCTTCAATTAAAAGTAATAAGATAGATTTCCCTGATTTTTTTGATTTTTTTTCCAATATTTTACTATACTCACTCCTATATCTCTTGGAAATGAATTTTTTGAATAAATTTTGTAAGGAGATCTCCTTATTTTTTCTAAAAAATTCCTCTTCAAGTTCAATAAATCTAGTACGGGAAAAGATTTCAAATGCCGTTATTAACATTACAAGTAATTGTCGATAGAAAATGATTTTAAATCTATAATCTTCTGTTCCGTTTTTAACTAAATTTTCGACATAATTCAATATTTCATCAATATTTCTAATTTTTTTATCAAATAACTCTTTAGCATTTAATTTCTGATATTTTATATGATTTAAAATAAAATTCAAATATTTCAAATCTATATTCACATCATTAGATTTAGAATTTTGATGAATATATTCAATTGATTCTTTAAAAAGCGAAAAAGCTGCAATAATAAATTCAAATTTGAAATTTTCTGGGAGATTAAAATGTGTGTGAATAATTTTTTGTCTCAAAATTAAGGTTTTATTTATAAAGTCTTGAAATGATTTAGAAGGGAGAATTTTATTGAAATCAATATTATAACCTAATAAATACGCATTAATAATATCATCCCATACTTGGAAGCTTATATCATTTTTTTCTATAAATACTTCTATCTCAGAAAGACCTTTTTTTATCGCTAATTCTTTTATTTCGGTAATTTCTTTTGTTCTGATGTTAGCATGAATAAAAAAATCATATAATTTCTTAAGATTTAGTGAATTCTTCTTCTTATTTAGCTCAATAAATCTCATTTTTAAGTAAATTTCAAGAGCATTAACCATAATAACAATGATTTGTTGAAAAAAGATGTCTTTAAGAGGTTGATTAATTTTTAATTCATCATTTTTGAATAAATGATTCATAATTATTTCTGCATTTTCCATTTTAAAATCAAAAAGCTCCTTAGCATCAGAAATTACTAGTATCTCTTCAGAAGCTTTAATTAGAATATTCCTAATTGGTGAAATATTATCTCCTTTGGTATAAAACTCTATTGTGACTGCTTCTAAGGGATTATCGAATTTTTTAAATTTATTTTTCCCTGATCTTAATTTTTGTATTGCATTTATTATAAAAGGTAAAATGTTAAATGTTTGAATAAATTTTTCCATCAAATTAACATTTTTAAACTCTTTAAGCATTGAATAAAATAAATTTAGAGCCTTCAGGTAATATGTTAAAGCAGTTTTAGAATCTAATGAATTTTGATATGTTTGCGCAATATCAAAATAAATTTTTGGTAATTCAGATTTATAATTATTAATAATTCCTATTTTTAATGCTCGAAATTGAAAATTATGTGAACATAGAAAATTCTTAAGATTTCCAAAAATGTTTCCAATATTTAATAAAGACTTACATTCTCCAAATTTATCTTTATTTTTTCTAAAGATTTTCAATGCTTTCATTTGATATTTAATAGAGTCAATAAAAAGATTGAGCTCTCTGTATAAACCACCGAGATTAAGATATG
>JAZGEW010000099.1:0-21319 GCA_036478875.1 Promethearchaeia archaeon
AATATGTTTGCAGTTTAAATATATATTAAAATTTTCTTAAGTCTTAGATCTTATATTGAACTTAATTTAAGGGAATATCTAATGATCTTAATATATAAAGGATTAAATTAAAATATCTATAACAATATTTAAGTAATGTTTAATACAGATGTCAATAATATGAATATATATTTTCATATCTTTTTTGGCTAAAAATGTAAAATACAATCATTTATAATTATAAGTTACTTATGTTACTTAAATAATTAATTTAATACAAATATTACAACTAAAAAGATAAGAAAAGATAACAAATGAGTCGAAATCCCGCTCAGAAGTCAGCAATTTCAAGAAAATATGTTTCAGATAGACGAAGTAAATTAAAAGATTCAACAAACGTTATAACTGTTAGAATTGACGAAAATCTAAATAATAATCTTGACAAAGTTCGTAGAAAATTGGGCATTTCTAAAGCTGATCTTATTCGAAATTATTTAGAAATATCAAAATATGTAATTAAACAAAAAAGTTCACTTCAATCATTAAATGATCGAGATTTTATCATAATTAAAAGAAGTTTTTTAAGGAAACTTATTGATAAAGAGGATGAGGTTGAACAAATTAGGTTAGGAGATAAATTAGCTCGTTTTATAAATGACTGTGCAAGGATAAATGGTAAGTTAGATGATATATTTTACAAATTAGATTTATGTGATAATCTAGGGTTTTTTCGAAATTTTATTGATGATAAGAATTATGTTTTAATAGATAGAAAATTTGGGTCTCAGAAATTTGTAGAAGCCTTTACATGGAGATTTTTTAATCAAAGTGAATTTAATACAAATTGGGTATCATCAAAAATAGATACTCAAAGTAAAATAAGAACTGCTTATCATAAGCAAGTACAACCAATTGATATATCTTCTTCTCATTATTCATTTGAATTTGCTAAACTACCTGAAGAAGAATCAGAATAATAAGAGAATAAAAAAAAAAATCAACTTTTTTCTATAATCTCTTTTAAGCCCAATATAGGAATGATAATCGTATTTGGTCTAAATAAGATTTCATAATTTAATTCGTGCAAAGTTCTTTCAATATAGAAATAAGTAATTAGTATATAATCTGCATTTAGATTTTTTAATATTTTTTCTATTAATTTAGACTCCCATGTATTAAGAACATTAAGTACAATATCGAGAACCTTTTTTAAAGGTCTGGCAGCTCTTCTGAAGAAAAGATTGTAAAGTATTTCTTCAGGTACTTCATATTTATCTTTACGAATAATATTTTTCTCAATAAATTTAAGCAGAATATTGAACTTTATATAACTAAGAGCTCTTAAAAATGAAGCTAAATCCTTCTCAATTGGGAATTTGCCTTTTTTCTCTTCTATAGAAAGTTGCGGATCACCCTCGAAATCTATAAAATAAAAATTGTATTGATTATCGATTTTATTGTAAAGAATTTGTTCCATATGTAAATCTTGATGTACAGGTTGAATATTAATTTTCTGCTCTTCAAATTCTGAACGAAATCTCTCAATAATATCTTTAATATCTATAAGAATTGAGCTGATTTTTGGTAAATTAAAAAATGCACTTTCTGGCTGGTTTGTCATGTGCCTGAGTAATTCTGAAATCATAGTATTCAAATTTTCGGTATAAATCTTAAGATAAGTCTCGCTATCAACGGTTTCTAAATTATACTCTATTTTAGATGGTATAATTAATGATTTATGTAAATTGTTAATATATTTTCCTATCTCTGAGATAACCTTAATGGTTTCAACACATTTTTCTTTAATTAATTTTGAGATATTTGATTTCTCGTTAAATTTAGAGTAATCACCATTCATATCTTTAAATTCAGTATCAATCATATTATTGAGTTCATTCCAGAATATATCCCCCAAATTTCCTATATTTGGAACACTTTCGATTATTCCAATGGTTTCTATATCACGTACTTTAATTGTTCCATATATTTTTGGAGCGTTTGGAAATTTATTTTTAACTAAAACAAATAAAATGGAAGGTTCTAAACTTGTCGAATAATCTTTGAAAGATTTTAACACATAAGAAATTGGTTTTTGTTCTGGAGTCTTTTTATTTGATATATTTAACGAAAATAAAATATTAGTTGTATTTCCTTTCCCTAGTTGATTTATTGTAAAATTATATCGATCGGAGTATAACCCTGCTTCTATTAAGTTTTGTACTTTTTTCATATTCACTTCATCTTCAAATTGCTTGTTATAAAGTGTTAATTTCAAGTCCAATGATGGAAATTTTTCTGAGATATCGGCATCAAATAGCAATTTTTTCCAGAAAAAAAGACAAAACTCAGCTTCCAATAAGTTGAGTGTAATAACTTTCTGTTCATTTTCAATAGTTAAAGCTAACTTTTTACTAAATGTATTTTCAGTTAAATTTACAATATTGGAATGTGTTTTTTCGCTGGAGTCTAGAATTGTTTCAAGTTTTCCATAATAAATTAATGGGAGAAAATATGCTTTTGAATAATTAGAGGTCTTAACTTCAATTATTGTAAGAAAAATTCTTTCCGCGATTATTTCAAAATACTGGAGTGAAACATCAAACTCTAAGTTTGAAAGAGCTGATTTATCGCCAAACCATCTCCGTGAGAGCAACCATCCTTTAAACTCGTTGGAATTACATATTCCTTGAATCACATTTTTATCAAAATAATTTATCATAAAGACCAATAATTTTCAATTTTTAGTAATATAATCAGTTATCTTTTATAAGTAAAAATTTTTACATATATTTAAAACCATAAAAATAGTATACATAAAAATGACTGAAAAGAGTATTAACTTACCTATTGTCTTTCACTCTCCCGTTCAAGCATTGGTAAAATGTAAAATTTAGTATTTTTTCTTTTTATATTATATTTTTACAGTTTAGATTTATACCTATTCAATCATATGCGATAAATTAAAGAGCCACAATATTTTTTTATTATACTTTTTTCACAATAAAACAATTATTTTTAGAATTTTATTTCTTATTTAGTTAATAATTCTTGAAATAAAGATACAAAGAATATATCATTTAGTGTTAGATTAAAAATGCCTAAAATTAAAGTTAATGATATAAATATTTATTATGAAAGCCATGGGGATGGTTTTCCGTTAATAATGATATTCGGATTATCTGTATGTCTTAAAGTATGGGATGCTCCTCTAATAAGTGCCGTTTCGAAAAGGTTTAAAACCATATTGTTTGATAACAGGGGAGCAGGGCAAACTGATATACCTGAAGGAGAGTATACTATAAAAATGATGGCTGATGATACCGTAGGTTTAATGGATGCATTAAATATTGAGTGTGCAAATGTTTTAGGGTTTTCCATGGGAGGAATAATTGCCCAAGAATTAGCATTAAATTATCCTGAAAAAGTTGAAAAACTTATTCTATGGAGCTCTGCTTGCGGAGGACGGAAAACTATTCCTCCATTGCTTGCAGCCTATAAATTTCTTTTTGGAGCAATTGAAGGTTTAACACCTGAAAGGATGGCAAAATCTACAATTCCTCTTATTTTTACTAAGGAATTTATTAAGAATAACCCTGAGTATATCACAGATAAAATTCAAAGGATTCTTAAGTGTCGTATTCCATATAGCAGTTATGTGCGACAAATTAAAGCATTGATAAATGGAAATACTTGTAGGAGACTCAAAAAACTCAACACTCCGACATTAATAATGCAAGGTAAGGAGGATATCATTGATCCACCAAAAAATGGTGAGATATTAGCTGAGCTAATACCTAACGCAAAACTCGTATTATTCGAAAAGAGTGCACATGCGATTTTTCCTCATGAGCCAGAATTATTTCTGAAAACTTTATTTGAATTTCTTGGTTGAATAATTAAAACTTAAGTTTTTTACTGACGTGATAAAATTAATTTATCATTATTTAATTCTTTTTATTGGATTTTTCTCTAAATTTAATATTATAGAATTTAGATGTTAAAATTATATAGATTTAGCAAGTTTTAAAAAAAAGTGAATCATACTTTGATTACTTTAAATAGTGAAAGAAAAAGCAAAAATACATTATATTGTATAAAATTCCAGATACATGCCATGGGATTAAACTCGGATTATATTAGGGAGAATTTAACTGACCATGAACCAATTAATAATGCCACCAAGAATGATATTATTATAGACATTGAAAATACTAAATTAAATATTTCAGAAATTGCAGAAAAGAATGGTGTAAGTCCACCTTCAGTTTCAAATCTTTCACAGAGCGAAGTTTTTCAAGATGATATTGATTTACATAGAGAAAGGTTTCCTATTGATGAACATCTTGAAATTGGAAATTACACTCATTTAAATTTAAATTCTCTTTTAACAAAAGTAATTAACGATATCCCTAATCAGAAATATTATGCAGAACCAAATATATATTCCGATAAAAGAAGACCTGATGGATTAATTCTAGAAGACAATAATTTTATACATCAAAGATTATCAAACTCTCAAACCGGGAGATATTTGATAGATAAACTTGATTTAGATCCTAAGATTATAGATCATTTAAAAAGCACTCAATTTGATTTTACTAATGACATAAGTAATGAAAACCTCATCAATAAGATTGAAAAATATCAATCGGAAGACACACTCTTAGTTATTGTCGGAACTAGATGGTATCTGTATGATGATATTAAACATTTGCCTGACGAAGATAGGATTAAAAATCCTGAAAACGTGAGAGTTATTAGTCATAATTTAGGAGCAGATTTCATTGGGTTAGAAGGTAGAGATAAAGATCTTTATGATAAAATAATTGAATTCAATTATGATCATGATTTGGATTCGCTAAAGGCGCTCTATAATTATGATTTATCTTCTATTAAAACTCATAATACTGAAGAACTAAAAGAAAATTTAATTCAAAAAGGTTTAATTAATGAAGATTTTAATGAATATTTCAATTTTAAATTAATAAATAAAAAGGAATGATAATGGGAAACAACTAGATTTAGATTATTTTTTAAATTGCTAATCCTTATTAATTCTAAATTTCAAAGAAATACTATCAATAAATCTAAGAATTCTTATTGATATTAAACGAATTTATCCAATTCCTTAAAAAACAAAAATATTTAGGAGCTTTATGAGAAATGCTTAAGGAAAAAACCATATACCTCCCGATTTGCCTGCATTTTCATCAACCAGTTGATAATTTCGATTTTGTCATAGAAGACTGCTATAAGAAATCCTATGAACCCCTTATTGATAATATTTTTAAATTTGAAGATATTAAAATCACGCTGCATTTTTCGGGCAATTTATTGGAATGGCTATTAAAAAATAAACCCGATTTCATAGAGAAATTAAAAATTATGGCAAAAAGAAGCCAGATAGAAATTATTGGGGGGGGTTATTATGAGCCAATATTTGCCATCATCCCTTATCGCGATAAAATAGCTCAAATGAAAAAATTGACAGATTTAATTAAAAGTGAATTTGAATTGGAAGTTAAAGGTGCTTGGTTATCAGAAAGAGTGTGGGAACCAAACTATCCATCCTTCTTAAATGACGTTGGACTAAAGTATGTTATTGTAGATGATAATCATTTCAGATCTACAGGAATTACTGAGGAAGGAACTCTCTATTCTTATATCACAGAAGATGAGGGAAAAACATTACGCTTATTTCCTATCAATGAAGAATTAAGATATCTAACTCCTTGGAAACCGACATATCAATCAGTGGATTACTTAAGAAATATGGCTAATGAAGAAGGCGATAGATTAGCCTTATTAATATCAGATGCTGAAAAAATGGGCGTATGGGGGACAACTCATCAATTTTGTTATGTGGAAGGACAAGGTCATGATGAAGGTGATAATGGAAAACCTTTCATCCCTGCGTTTTTTGAACAAATACGAACTAATAAGTGGATTAAATCCATAACACTTACAGAATACATGGAAAAATATCCTGCTAAGAGCTTGATATATCTTCCTACTGCTAGTTATGATAAGATGGAAGAATGGGTATTGCCAACTCAAATTCGGAAAAATTTTAAGAGAATACGGAAAGACTTGAAAGAGGATGAAGAAAGGAAAGAGACTTATCAATTCCTGAAAGGAGGATTTTGGAGATACTTCCTTGTTAAATATCCAGAATCTAATAATATGCACAAGAAAATGATTCATGTTAGAAATAAACTTATTAACACTGAAGAAAATCTACTAAAAGTTGAAAAAGAACAACTTATTTCTGTAATATTAAAAAAAATTGCAGAGGCTTGGGATGAGATTTATAAAGCCCAATGTAATGATTGTTATTGGCATGGTTTATTTGGAGGTGTCTATTTACAGTTTCTAAGATTTTCAGTTTATACTCATTTAATTAATGCTGAGATAATAATTGATGATATTAATTCTTTAATTAATCCTAAAATGAAAAATTATATTTATATAACTCCGATCGATTTTCTTAAGGATAGTAAGACAGAATATTTAATTGAATCTGATGTTTTTAATATTTATGTTAATCCCAACGATGGTGGAACTATTTTTGAGTTAGATTATAAACCTAAATCTTACAATCTGTTGAATACCTTAACAAGATGGCCGGAAGCTTACCATGATAGTAAAAAACTTGAAAAAGAAGAAGTCTTAGTTGATAGATTCAAAAGAAATCTATTACGCCTTAGGTTTTTACATAACGATGTTACACTTGAACAACTTCAAGCAGACCAATATTACGAGTTTGGAGATTTTGTTGATGAAAATTTCAAGGTTACTAGTAGTGAAAAGGAAGGAAAGATTGCTATCATAGAAATGGAAAAAATTGGAAGTATTAAAGACCCTGATACTGATGAACGAAACCCGGTACGAATTACAAAAGATATTTATATAGAAGAAAGAGAAATTGAAGTCATTGTAAGAATAAATTTCGAAAAAATTCATGAAAAAGAGAAAATTCTTACCCGTATTATTAAAAATTTAAATATTGCGATTGACATTCCTTTTTTCTTTAATGGGGATACAACAAAATTTCAATGGGAAAGCAAGCAAATAGATCTTAAAAACGACGAAGAAACCGAATTATTAGAGCCATTTCAATTTATTGGTTCACACTTTAAAGCTTATGATGAAACCTATGATCTAAGTTTTGAGATTGATATTTCAAGTAATGAGGATTCAATTAAAATTAATACATTTCCGATAATTGCATATGCATACACAGATGAAGGCTATCAAGAAATATATCAAGGAATAAATATAACTCCTCTTATTAAACTCGATAAGAATTTAGAATTTCATTTAAGGCTTAAAATTTCTTAATACTAATACTTTTCTATCCTTTACATCTTTGTAGATGTACGTAAGAATTTTGTCGATTTTAACTAGTTTTAAATAGATTAAGGTCCTAATAATAAACTAATAAACTTAAAATTTGCATTGGTCTTGACACTTATGGGAATTAACGGGAATGGTAAACGGAATGGCTGGACGTACAATGAAAAATCTGTGAAACGTAATGTTGAAAAGAATCATTATGTTAAAACAGTAAGAAAAAAGTTAATGGAAGAAAAACTAAAGAAAAAATTTCACAAATAGACTTTTCTTATAGGTACTTAGTTTTTATAATTCTAATTCCCTCTCTTTTTATAAATTGTAAAGCATCCACTTAAATCGATTCCAATTCATAACCAATACTTTCTTATATCCAATTTTCTCCATTTTAAATATATGCTAGAAAAATTTCTATTTCTACATCCTAGGTCTCCGAATTCGCAAAATGGACAATTTACTAATGTCCTTCCGATTTTCTCTCCTTTATTTCTTTTACTTGAATTTAAGCTGTATAAAGCGTTGCCCTGCCACATATATCATAATCTGTCCTCTTTCCAAGCGTACTGAAAGATATTGATTAATGTGAAATTCCTTATAAGAAGTCATTTGAATAAAAGTCTTTTTCTCTCTGTTATATATAACAGCATTTTCTTTTAAAACTTATGTTAGAAGCAAATTTATGATTTTTTCAATTATTATATTTAATATAATCCTTTTATAAAGAACATGAAAGATTTTTGATAAATGATTGTCTAGATAAAGATAAGAATTTTAAAGTTAGATTCTCAGGAGAATTATTGAAAAAGTAGTTCTTATTCTTACTAAAGCAATCGATAAATAAAGGAGATTCATCCTAATCATTAAAACCATACTTACCTATCAGGGGAACAAATCTTACGCCTGTAATTTTTTTCGATTCAAAATTTTCACCATGCTTTTTAATAATATATAAATTTTGAGCAAAACTTTTAGATCCGGCAGGGATACAAAGAATTCCTCCTTCTTTCAGCTGGTCTCGCAAAGGAACGGGAATTTTTGAAGGTGAGGCAGCTGTTACTAATATTTTATCGAAGGGAGCTTCTTTTGGATATCCTAATGTTCCATCTCCGTGAATTACTGTAACTGTATTTTCATATCCTGTTTCTTTAAAGCTCCCTCTAGCATTTTTAACTAATTCTTCATGACGTTCAATTGTAAATACATGCCCAGGCTTTTCTGAATTTTCTGGTGCTACTAATTCGGCGCATAAAGCAGCGTGATAGCCTGAACCTGTTCCAATTTCTAATACTTTATCCCCTTCTTTCAGTTCAAGATACTCACACATCATAGCGTTCATATGTGGGGCGCTAATTGTCTGTCCTAATCCAATAGAGAGAGGGGAGTCCATATATGCGTTTGATTCCGCATCTTTTGGTAGGAATTTATGACGTGGTACAATTAACATTGCTCTTATTACTTCTAGTTTTGTTAAAAAGCCTCTATCCTTAAGTCTCTCAACAAGTTGCTTTCTCTTTTCTTCAAAGTTCATTTTTAATAGTGAAACCATAATACTATATTTGGGCAATCTTTTTAAAAATCATTTCTTTATGTTTTGGAAATAATATAAATCTTATCGTTGATTTCTACTCCTCTATTAATTCGGAGATTAATTCTAACTGGGTCGGTATATCTCTTTCTAGATATACTTTTTATCTTCTCTCCTTTATATATCATCTTTTTTATTGTTTCAATAGTATAAGTCTTTGGGCCAATTATGATAATTTCATCGCCAACTTTTAAAGGAAATTCTAAGCTTTCTAATAAAACATTCGCAGATTTGCTATTTCTATTATAGGAAAGAATTTTTCCTAGATATTTCTTCTTATATTGAGATACATTTCCTCTTTTTTCTAATTCAATATCTTCGATAGTTGGTCTTTGAAAGTAAAATCCAGTATGAAATCCTCGATTATATACCAATGATAATCTTTTTAGCCAGTTAGCAATTTTTTCTTTTCCATATGTCCCATTAAAAAAACTATCTATTGCTTCTCTATAACATTCTGTAACTGTTTTTATATAAAGGGGATCTTTCATTCGGCCTTCAATCTTAAAGGCATCAATATTAGCATTAATAAGCTCAGGGATGTATTCTATCATGCAAAGATCTTTTGCATTTAAAAACATTTGACCATTGTATATAAACTCATTGTTCTCATCATCAATAACCCTCCACTCTCTTCTACAAGGTTGAACACAATTTCCTCGGTTTGCAGAATATTCTTCGGAATCACAGATAGTAGCAGAAAGGTAGCATCGTCCTGAAATTGATGTGCACATTGAACCATGAACAAAACACTCAACCTTTGTTTTTGATAAGAGATGTTTAATAAGCTTTATTTGTTGAAGAGATAATTCTCTTGCTAGAATTATCCTTTCTGCGCCCAATTCTTCATAGAATTTAGCAGATTCAATATTAGATATGTTTGCTTGAGTTGAAATATGAAATTCCATATTATATCGCTTAGCTATTCTAATTACAGCTAAATCGTGAGCAATAATTGCATCAATCTTGGCATCTTTCGCATCTGAAATCAAACTTTCAAGATCTTGTAATTCTGAATCATAAATTAAAATATTTGTGGTTAAATAAGCTTTTATTGGAGGATTTTGATTATGGCAAAATTCAATAACCTTCTTTAAATCTTTTCTTTCAAAATTTTTAGCTTTTTGCCTCATATTGTATTTATCTACACCGAAATAAATAGCATCTGCTAAACCACCTACTACTTTTATTGAATTCCAGTCTTGGATTGGTACAAGTAATTCTGGTCGATTTTCCATATTAAAATACAAAGTTATTCATTAACATTCAATAATATATATATAAAAATTAAAAGCGTTGTAATAATTATTGAAAAATAATTTAACAATTAAAATTTTTAAGGTTTATACTAATGAAAGTTGTATTATTTAATGGAAGTCCAAGAAAAGAGGGAAATACATTTCATTGCTTAAATACAGTTATGGAAGAATTGAAAGCTGAAGGGATTGACAGCGAAATAATTTGGATTGGTAATAAAAAATTACAGGGTTGTACTGCTTGTACTCAATGCATTGATAATGATGACCAAAGATGTACTATTGAAGGAGATAATATGAATGATTATATAACAAAAATGTTAGAATCAGATGGTATAATCATTGGATCTCCCACGTATTTTTCTGATTTAACAACAAGTACAAAAGCTTTAATAGAACGCGCTGGTTATGCTACAGGAGGGCATTTAAAGCATAAAGTTGGTGCCGCTGTTGTAGCGGTTAGAAGAGCAGGAGCAAATCATGTGTTCTCTAGTATTAATTACTTCTTTTTAATTAAGCAAATGTTCGTAGTAGGCTCTAGTTATTGGAATGTAGGTATTGGAAGAGATCCAGGAGAAGTATTAGACGATGAAGAAGGAATTAAAACATTTGAGAATTTAGGTAAAAACTTTGCTTACTTACTTAAAAAACTTAAGTCTTAATTTACTTTTTATTATTTTTTCATTTTTCTACACTATAATTATACCAATTGATGATCAATGGAAACTTTTGAATTAGAATAAAAGAGATAAATTTTCAAATAAAAAGCTAAATTTTGATAGCTATGAGTGAAAAATTAAATGTATTATTCATTATAACGGATGCCATGCGCGCGGATCATATGAGTTGCGCGGGAAATCAAACAGTAAAGACCCCTAACCTTGATAGATTGGCTATGGAAGGCATTAGGTTTACAAATCATTTTTGTACTAATCCAATCTGTATGCCAAATAGAGCAACGTTAATTACAGGAGTCTATCCCAATGTTCATGGTGTTAGAAGTAATGGAATAAATTTACGACAGGATATTCCTACAATCATTCAAACTCTTAGAAAACGAGGATGGCATACAGCAGCCTTTGGGAAAATACACCATCAATACTGGTTGGGTCCATTTAAACATAAGAGTAGATCGGCAGAAAGTTTAACTGATTGGTCTCTTAGTAGATATAATAGTTATCCCGTGAGAGATAATTTTCCAATACCCTATTATGACTATGAGGAAGTTGAAGTGATATCTGGAAATGGAACCGTGTGTGCGGGACATTATACAGAATGGTTAGAAGAAAGAGTATCTGAAATTGCTGAAGATATGAAGCAGAGAGTAAAGAACTATGATAATCTATTTAGCCTTTTTTGTGATCCAATACCAGAAGAATTTTACAACACCACTTGGGTTACTGAGAGGACTTTAGCATTCCTCGAAAGATATTCAAATGGAAATTATGAAAATAAACCCTTTTATTTACATTGTTCATTTCCGGATCCCCATTATCCATTATATCCCCCTAAAAAATATCAAGATCAATATAAACCAGAAGATATTGAGCTTCCAGCTAATTTTAATGATATAAAGAATTTGTATAATCATGAGTATTTAGGCGATCACTTAAAAAATCCGCCCTTCAAAAGAGCCTTCCTACGTGAATCCACAGAAGAAGAAGTGCGTAAGATAACAGCATTAACATACGCGTCAATAGCATATGTAGATTATAATATAGGTCAAATTTTAGCTTCATTGGAAAAATCAGGATATTCAGACAATACTATTGTTGTCTTTATGAGTGATCATGGAGATTTAATGGGTGATCATGGGCTTCTATTTAAGGGGCCTTGTCCTTTTAATGGCGTTTTACAATTACCATTGATATGGAAAATACCTGAATTAATAAAACCCGGAAGTGTATCTGACTCTTTAGTGAGTTCAATTGATTACCCTAAAACAATTCTGAATCTTCTAGATATAAAACAAAGACACCACCCACCAGATATGCAGGGTTATGATATTTCTCCAATTTTAATAGATCCTAAAGAGAAAGTAAGAGATAGTGTATTAATAGAGAATGATGAAGAAGTAGGCACAATGGAAGCTAGATTAAGGCATCTTGTTACTGAGGATTATAAATTAACAGTTTATGATACTTTAGATAATTTCGGTGATATTTATAATCGCAAAAAAGATCCTCTTGAATTGAATAATCTTTGGCATGATCATAATTTTAAAGATAAACGATTTGACCTTGTGAATAAGATGTTGAGAGAAAATTTAAGAGCCCAAACAAAATATCCTAAAAGAATTGCTGGGACTTAGTTTAAATTCCCTAGGCTTATCTAATGAATTTTATTTATTTGTATAAATGCTTACGATTTATGTAATCAATTTTCTCAATTTTGTAATAATAACTATATATATGTAATCGTGCAATATTTATCTATTTAAAATAAGATCAACTTAGTTTCAAATTAAGTCAATCAAAACAAAAAAAATTTAGGTTATAAAGATGGAAACAGATGAAATACAGATTAAACATAGTAAAGTGGGCATGGCTTCTTATGGTTTTAATTCATTTTCTAGAGAACTTCTTAGAATTGCCTTTACATCTTTTGCGTTCTTTTTTTATGAGTCTGAACTTGGATTAAATGTGTGGTTGATAGGTTTAGCTTTTATTCTTTTTGCGATTTATAATATGTTTAATGATCCATTGGTTGGATATTTAACAAATCGACCCTTTAAATTTACGAAAAAATGGGGACGACGATTTCCCTGGATTGTGCTTGGAGGGTTACCCTGGGGTTTTACTTATATGCTTATATTTATGCCACCAACGTACAATGCAGAATCTGGTGCATGGGTTCTATTTTTTTGGTTATTATTTACAACATGCCTTTTTGACACCTTTCATTCAATTTTATTCGTGAATTTTCAGGCGTTATTCCCTGATAAATACCGATCAACTCAAGAACGTCGAACTGCCAGCGGTATCTATATTATGATTGGTGTTGTAGGAGTCGCGATAGGAGCTATTATACCGCCTCTTATCTTTACTTATGGAGATCTCCCTTCTTTTGCAGTTCAAGGTTTTGTAATTGCTATAATTACATTTATCGGTTTCGCAGTTGCTATTCCGGGCTCACGTGAGGATCAAGTTACAATTGACCTTTATTTATCCTCTCAAGAGGGAGAACGTGAACAAACTCCCTTCTTTAAGAGCCTTAGAGTAGCTTTAAAACAGACCCCATTTATAATATTTATGATATTCTATATGTTGTATCAGTCTTTAGTAGAAACGATGCAAGCGTCAGTCCATTATACTGTAAAATATTCACTAGGAATGCAAGAAGAAGCCGCCACTTTAATATTTGCTGCGTTCCTTATTGGAGTATTAATATCCACCCCTTTTTGGACATATTATTCACGAAAAACTCAAAATAATAAAAAGGTGATGCTAGTTTCCGCTATTGTTTTAGCTACTTTTACGCTTCCCATAACATTTCTTAGAGATTATTGGTTAATTGTTTTTGATATGTTTCTCTGGGGTTTGGGCATGGGCGGCTTTTGGCTGATGATATTCCCAGTATCTTCTGATGTCATTGATAATTCAGTAGTAATAACAAAAAAACGTGAAGAAGGAATATATACAGGCTTTCAGCAATTCTTTGGACGAATAGGAGTTATTGTCCAAGCGCTCACGTTTGCTATTATTCATGAACTTACTGGGTTCGTTGAAGGTAGTACAATTCAAACAGAATTAGCCGTCTGGGGAATTCATTTTCATCAATCTTTAATTCCAATGATATTAATTGTCATAGGGATTATTATATTTTGGTTAAAGTATGATTTAACTCCAGATAAAGTTAAAGCAAATCAAGAAAAGATAAAAGAAATGGGTTTATAGAAAAATCTTTTTTCTTTTAAAAATTTCTAATTAATTTTTTCATTATTTTTCAGTAAGACTCTTAAAATAATTTATTTTAAAAAATAAAGATTGGATAGAAAATTGTTTAAGATAAAATAGAATAAATCAATTTTTCTCTTGTTCTTTTAATTTATTTTTAATTTGAAAAGCAGCATTATCTAAAATATTCGTTGCGATAAATGATGACTCTACTTTCGATTTTTGTCTTAGTATCTTATATTTTAATTCCATTGCTTGTAAAAGATATTTATTATTGTTTGTATCAATACCTTGAATTATTACATCTAGAATATGAAGAGCTAACTGTAATTTTCCTTCATTATATAAAGATTTTGCATGCTCAAGATATTTCTGTTCTGAATTAATCTTTAAAAATTCTTTAGCAATGTCGTTAGATTTTGCTGGAAAAAGATTAGTTGGATTCCCACTATTATACCAGCCATGATAAAGTCTATAAGTGGCATGTATCGCAAATCGATAACAACCATACATTTCTCTTAGATGATGATGATTCTTAAATTTATCTGGATAAATTTCGAGCATTTCATGATAAATTTGTTCAAACCATTTACCCTCGTTCATCCTTTTTACAACTCCATCATGTACAAAATGCATGGCTTCCGCAGTTATTGATAATACATCTTTAACTTTATCTCTGCCTTCAATTAAAGGTCCGTGACCTGGTATTAAATATTCTGCATTTTTTTCAATCATATTTTCCATTGCTATGGCCCATTCCTTTGGATAACGCTGAACCTTATACGGATTACCAACATTGGGAAAGGAAGATACAAATAAATCTCCAGCACAGATAAGTCTTTTTTCTGGTACCCATAACCAGATTGAATCATCCGTTTCACCAATATCATGATAAAGCTCAAAATTACACTCACCTAATTTAAAAGAGTATGGCTTATCGCCTTTCATTATTATTGTTGGATCAAGCGTATCATCTGCTGAAACTAATACTTCCTGACGACCTACTCCTAATGAGGCGAATTGTTGTTTATTAAGCCAATCATGGTATTTATCTAACATCCTATACTTTTCAAATCTCTTTATACAATTTTCATGAGCTACTACGTAAGGCATTTCCCAACCATTATCATTAATTTCCTTAATAAAAGGGTCATGCGCAAAACAATGGTCAAAATGACCATGTGAATAAATAATAAATTTAACTTTCTTTTTAGTAAATTTTCGGACTTCTCTAAATACCTTTTTACCATATTGTTTCATTGGAAGATCAAATAAAACTAATCCCTCTTCAGTTTCAATAACACCAGTATTTGCCATCCCCCCTATTAAAAAACAGGTGTTGTCTGCAAATGAAGAAGATGGAAACATTCCAAACCAATCCATCATCCCTTTATTTGTGATTCTCATAATGTTTCCCTAATTCCTTTATTAATTTTATATAACATGTAATTATATAAACAGCGTTTAGTAAAATATTTATAAGAATAATTATTTGTTTTTTATATATACAAAAATGTAACAAAGGCAAATTCAGAAAAAATTAAAATCAATCAGGATGAGAGAGCTTATATCAATAAAGCACTCACATTTATGAAGCAAACCAATAAAAACTATTTTTATGTAACATCTTTATTGCCTGAAAAAACGTGTTCACCAAAAGATATCGAGTATGTAATGGATTTAATAGAAAAAAACATTTTTCAGCTAATTGTTGAATAAAACTGTCAATTCTACTCTTTTTCATTTAAAATTATTATAGGATTTAAGAGTAAAAATTTTATTTCAATAATCATGAATATTCTTCTATAAAGATCTTACAATTTCAAGCAATTTCAATTCATTATTTTTTTTTTTTCGTGGAATTTGGCTAAGTATTGTGTCGAAATTTGCACCATATAAGCGAATTCCTTCTTTTAGAATTTTTTCAAGCAAAGTATCGAAATCATTAATTAATTCTTTTTTGGTGCAGATGAGGGGACTAAGCCCTCCTTCGATAACATCAAAAGCCCAATCCTCTAAATTCTTATAATCCTCATCGCGAGATAGTGTTAAAAAGATTTCCGTGGGATTGCCTTCTGTTAAGATAAAAAAATCAATATCACTCTCTTTATTGGCATTCCCACGAGCCGTACTTCCATATAAATAGATAGAAATGATAAATGAATACTTTTCACCAATTTTTTCTGCAAATATTTTAATTTGCTTCAGATCTACTTCAATATTTGAAAGATTTAACTCAGATTCATTTTGCATGATCTTTCTGCACCTTCTCTGTTATGTTTTTACAAATATATTCCAATTTTTCTAAAATTTGGGATAGTTCCTTATAATCTGGAACACGTTCAATACTACCATATTGGAATTTTACTGAAAAATTCATCTCTAAAAGATTATATAAATTTAATATTTGATTTGCATCATCACCAATAATCTCCTGTATTTGAGCTTCTTTCAAGGATTTTTTAATTCCTCTATGGTTTCGATGTTGTAGTTGTTCTGGAATTGCTAGCTGATCAATAATCGTCGATATTAAATGATAGGAAGCCCAATGGGCGATTATTACTATTGATGCGTGGTCTCGCTCTTGAAGAGGTTTTTCTAATAATTCATTAAGAGTATTTCGCATTTGTTTATATCGTTTTATATGATCTTCTGGTTTCATGATAATTTCTCTATTCTATGGTTAGAGTAGTGTAAAACATTATAAATTTAATCATATCTTTATAAATAATCATTAAATAATTATAAGATTTTTTTAAAGGTCTTTTTTTAAAGATGTATGATTTTATTTAAGGAATAAATCTTTCAATTCTACTTGATGTAATTTAAAATTAAAATAAAATTTAAGAGAAAAAAAAATTTTATTTTGATGTTGATCTTTTTTCTTTTAATTTTTTATAATATCCAATTTTTTATGATAGTACTTTGTAAAATATTTATAAAATTATTTATTTGATTCAATCCTAGTACAAAAATGTAAGATTTTTAAAATCTCTATTTTAAATAAAACAACTAGAACTAATAAGATTGAGATATAGAAATCGATACAAAACTCATGGAAATAATATTCTTTCAAGTTTAAAATTATATAATTGAAAAAAAAAAAAAAGTTATTTTTTTTTACTTGATCTCCTTAGATTTTGGTCTCCATTTTGTAAAGTACACAATAAGAAGTATAATAGCTAAGGGAATACCAAATACAATAAAAATCCACATCACAGTTAAAAACCATGAATAAATCCAATAACTATATTCCCGACTACCAAAGGTTGCATTGTAATTTCCGTCTACAGCAATATAAATACAATAAGCTATAAACACAAAAAAGCTAAAACCACCACCGCCGCCATAATCTTTCTTTCTATGGGTACTTTTCTTCTCTCTTGCTTTAAATTCTTGCCTTTCTTCCTCAGGTAATTTACTCCACCATAAATATCCTCCTAAGCCAAAAAATAGACCTGCTGGAACGCCTACAAATAATAGTTCCCCTAAAATTAAAAGGATCATGAAACCTACAATATAATTTAGTGTCCAATCGTTAAATGTACCTGTACGTGGATTGACGAAGGGATTTATCTCTATAATCCAAAACAATACCAAAAAAGCTCCAACAATTAAACAAATACCTCCGATAACCATGGCTATAAAGGTATTCTGATGCTTTTTTATAATATCCTTCCAAAATTCTTTTTCACTTAATTCCTCAGTATTTTCCATTTAGATTACCTAATATTTTCATTAAAATTTGTTATGTATAGACAATAAAAAAGACTATATAAAATTAGCCTCTATAATTAAAAAATTTCATAAACATATCTTGAATCATAAAAAATATTAAAGATTAAGATCTATTAATATAATAAGGATTTAAATTATTATGGACCTAACTAAAATTTGATCTTATGAGTAAAGAAAAAATTCCAGATTCTTGTGATGAATGCTGCCAACCTAAAGAAATTGTTAATGTTTTCGAACTTATAAATACTTTAAACAAAAAATACGAAAAACTACAACGTGATAATATTCAAGAATTAGAACTTACACCGACTCAACATTTTATTCTAAGTCAACTTTGGGAATCTGATGGCAAACAATTTAGAGAATTAGCAGAAAAATGTGAATGTTCAAGATCTACAATTACAGGGGTAGTAGATACAATGGAAAAAAAGAAGATAGTTATTCGTGAATTACATCCCACTGATAGAAGGAGTCTTCTTGTTAAACTTACAAAAAAAGGTAAAGACTTAAAAAAAAGAACACCTCCGTTAGAATCAATCGTCAATGGCTGTTGCCCAGAAATCAATCAAGAAGATATGAAAAAGTTAGGAGAGTTACTTCAGAAATTATTAAACTCACTAAAATATTAATGATTTAACTTGTTATTCTTAAAAATTTTCAATATAAATCATTTTGTTAGGTTCTTAATTATACGAAACGAAACCTTTATATAGTTAGGATCCTAACTATAAATCAACTAACAATTATTGTAAATGAGGTGTTAATTACGCATGGGAGATAAAGATAAAGACTGTTGTGCTGAAGAACCTAAAAATGATGATGAGGAATCTCAATCAAAAGAAGGGTGTTGTTAAAGTAAAAGAATTCATTTTTAGGGTAAATTTATAAGATCAAAATTTATATTTTTTTCAGTTTTATTTCAATAAAAAATACAGATTGGATACAAATGTTAGTGAATAGAATTTGTAGAAAAAATGCAATCTAAAAAATATTTAATATTATTTGTAAAATAATCTATTTAACAAAATTATTACTGAGTTCAAAAAAAATGAATGTTATTGGTATATCAGGGACTCCTAGGAAGAAAGGGAATAGTGAAATCCTCTTAAGGTATGCTTTAAAACCTTTTGAAGATAATGGATGGAATGTTAAAATTTTCCTTTTAAGCGAATTAGAAATTAAGCCTTGTAATGCCTGCGATTCATGTAGGGAAACTGGTACTTGTATTATTAATGATGATATGCAAAGTATTTATGATGTATTTCGATGGTGTAATGCCATCATAATCTCAAGTCCTGTCTATTATCTAAATGTAAGTTCCCAATTACTCTCTGTACTTGATAGACATTATGCAGTTAGATTTGATAAACCTTTAGAAGGGAAAGTAGGTGGAGCTATCGCGGTTGGTAATGGAACATCGGGAGGTCAAGCAATAACAATTAATGCCATTCATGCATGGATGCTCTCATGTGGAATTATATGTGTTCCTGGTGAATTACATGGGGTAAAAGCTGTAGCTGACAAGCCAGGCGATATTTTAAATCAAGAAAACCGGTTAAAACAAGCAGAAATTCTTGGATTCAATATTCTAAAAACAGCAAAACTACTACAAAAATAAATTACGCATGGGAGATAAAGATAAAGGCTGTTGTGATGAAGAACCAAAAAATAATGATAAGGAATCCCAATCAAACGAATATTGCCGCTAAAGTAAAAGAATTCATTTTTAGATTAAATTTAAAATTTATAAGAACAAAATTTTTATTTTTTTCAGATTTAATTCAATAAAAAATACAATAAAAAGGTGTGAATAGAATCGCTGTAGTTTACATGCGGAAATTGGAATTAGAACCAGAAACATATGATTCAAAATTTACCGCACTTACTAAAGGTATAAATATTAAAGTTCATGATTGGGTTCTAGACCGGATCAAAGCACCACAGATTATCTTAGAAGTAGGATGTGGTACAGGAACTCTTGCGAAAAAAATGGCATTAAAAGGAAATGAAGTTCTAGCTATTGATAAAAACTTACAAATGATAAATACTGCAATGAAAAATTATCCTTCTGAAGAAGGTACGAAACTTCTATATCAAATAGGCTCCATTAGTGATTTACCCACAGAAGATAGTTCTAAAGACTTAATTGTAAGTACATTTTTGCTTTCAGAACTTAGACCATTTGAACAACAAAAGTTTCTAAGAAACGCTTGGAAAGCTTTAAAACCGAATGGCCGGATGATTCTTGCAGCTGAATTTATCCCTTCTGGTCTTTGGAAAATTTGGTTTAACATCAAACGTTGGAGGTACAGAAAAAAATTAAGAAGACTCCGATTACAAAGTACTTTTTTAGTAAAATGGTTTTTCAATTATTTAGAGCCTATTGGTTTTAAATTAGTAGCAGAAAAGAAATGGAATCATGGATCTATACGAGTAATTGAATTAAAAAAGATTAGTGATGAAAAGGTAAAAGAACCAGGATATTACAGACCTAATCCTAAAAAATTTAAAGGATTAGGAGCTCAAATGAATATGTATCGCTGTATTTTTACAGGACAAGTAGATCATGTGCCAATTGAACCAGGTATTTACCAATCAGGTACTCCCGATGAAAATTCGCCTATTATTGTAACAGCTAATTATCTATACACATATATTAAAGTAATGCGTGCTCTTAAAGGGATAGATGCTTGGGTATTATGTGTTGACTCTAATGGAATAAACGTTTGGTGTGCTGCTCGAGGAAACAATTTTGGAAATAAGCAATTGATTGAAGCTGTTGAAGCCACCGATATTGCAAATATAACTATTAAAAAAAAATTGATCGTGCCCCAACTTTCTGCAGGGGGAATAACAGCACCAGTAATAAAGAGTGAAGCGCCAGATTTTCCATTTAATATTTTATATGGTCCAGTTTGGGCTAAACACATACCCCAATTCTTAGAAGAACGCCCTGCTCGAAAACCAGATAAAATGAAATTAGCAAAATTTTCATTATCGCATCGTTTCAGAGCGGAAATTACACACACAACGTTTTTATTACGAAAAATCTTTCTTTTGCCTACTATTGTTTTGCTTTTGTTTTTGATAGGCTTAACTTTTATTGATACTTTATGGATAAGAAAATTATGGATTGTGGGTGAACTTTGGTTCTGGATAATCATAGCAAACGGATTAATAGCGATCTTATTTCCTATAACAAAATTTACACGGAAATTTATCACTAAAGGGATTATCTTTGGAATCATTACTGTTATATTGTTCGGTAGTATTTCTTGGTTTTTTAATTACTCATTACCAAATATTATTCTGAGCAGTTTTTTTTATTTTTGGGTAGCATTCTTCTCAACAATGTCGTTTAGTGGGTATACGATGGCAACCAGTCCTAGAGAAATTCAAGACGAATATCCCATTTTCAGCAAAATAAATATGATTTTATTGATAATTGGCCTCGTAGCTAAAGCTATCGGGTTCATATTTTTTTAATATTTTAGAACAAAACAAAATATATA
>JAZGEW010000100.1:0-2964 GCA_036478875.1 Promethearchaeia archaeon
TATGTGGATTTATAAAAGATAAAGACAAAATATATTCAAATTTAGATGTTCTGATTGATCCTGCTTTAGCTCAAGGAATTTCGAATACAAATTTAGAAGCAATGTCTTCCAATACCTTATTGATTGCATCCAAGGTTGAAGGCAATAAAGATTTAATAATTGATAAGGTAACTGGATTACTATTCAGTCCGATAAAGAAAAATAATTTACTAAATACATTAATATTTTATAAAGAAAATTCTAAAAAAATTTCACAAATTATAGATAATGCGAAAAAAGAAATATCACAAAATTATGAAATTTCTGTAATAACAAAAAGAATATTAAAATTTATGAATTCTAGGCTATCAAAAATTTGATAAAAATTAAATAAAAAAAATATTTGTGTCTAATTCTAATTTGAAAAATTTATCAAGTCTAGAAGATTTATTTTATTATCCAAAATATAAATCTTCTTCAGCTTTTTATCAAAACAAAATTATGTGAAATAATTAAAAAAGTGCCTATTAGATATAGATAATATTATTTATTTTGATAAGGTAATTTCAAAAAACATAAATAAAATTAGTATAATTCATATATTACTTTTTTCAATTTTTTTTCATAGTTTCCTTTTGTTCTTCTCTTAAGATGGAAATTTCTTAAATCCTTTGCTAACAATTTATATTTGTTAAAATTTTTCATTATTTCTTTTAATTTTTTAACGATGCTATCATTATCAAGAGTATCTAAAATCAAATTTGTATGATCTAGAAATAAAGAAGATACATTTCCACTATTAGTTGTTATAATTATTTTTCCTTTCATAATACCTTCTAATATTTTTATAGGAATAGTAGATGGACAAATTTTGTTTAACATAGGTAATATTAAACAATGACTTTTATCAATAATTTTAGATACTTCTATATGTGGAATTGCTCCTAAAAATTCGATTGAATCATTTAATTTTATTTCATTTACAATTCTCTTAATTAAACTAAGTTTAGGCCCCTCTCCTAGTAAAATTAATTTTACCTGATAATTCTCTTTAATTAATGTTTCCACAGCTTTTAAAATTGGAATTAGAATATCATAGTTCTTAAATCTTCCAGTATAGCATAAAATAAAGTAATCATTTCTATCATTAAATTGTGGATTTTTACATTCTAAGAAATAATCTTGAATATAATATGGTATAATCTGTATTTTAGTTGGTTTAGCTCCAAATTTTTGGATAATTTTCTTTGCTTTAGCGTTTTCAACAAGAATTTTATCAGCATGTTTTAACGCAAACTTTTCTAAATATGGCTCGATTTTAATTAATGATTTTTTTAGAATATTTATTTCTGATTTATATTGAGGATTTTTCTCTAGCGCCATTCTTTCGACAAACATTAATGGTGTGCAACCAAGTCTTAATATTACTTTATTTCTGAGAATTTTTTTTGTTAGAATGGGTAAAATTGCTCTCTTTGAACCTCTTGTAATAAAAATATTATCAGAATTTAGGATTTCCCATAAATATTGAAAAAAAAAAGTAAAATATGATTTTAACATTATTTTATTATGTTCGTTATATTTTGGAAAGAGAGCTATTCTCTTAAAATGATCGGGAATACAATCAAATAATTTCCTATCATTTACACTATCACCAGAATTTCCAAGATCAAAATTAGACGTTGGACAAAAAATAATTTTTCGCCTATATATTTTCTTTTTCATTTTTTCGATTTTAATAATTATTTTGTCAATTTTCAAATATTTTCTTAAAGTACAAAGAAATTAGGGTTTATCAAAGAATTAAATTTACATTTTTTAAGAATAATCAAGTAAATTTGTTGTTTATTTTTTATTTTTTTTAATATATTTTAAAGATCTTTGGAATAATTAGATTTTGTTTACTAAATATTTTTTAATTAATTTAACCTTGATTTATATTTTTATAAAATTAATGATGATAAAAATAAAACAATATTTTAGTAAAATAATTTAAAAATCGAAAAGAAAGAGTATTAGTATTTACTTCATTAAAGATCCCATCCATTTTATAATACTGATCGAAATATCTGTTTTCTTTGAACTTACTACCAATTATGCTGTGGAAATTCTGAATAAGGTATTTATATATTTTAATTCGTGTTTTAAAAAAACCATTTGATAAAGCAAAGATTATGTGAAGTGGTTCATATAATAAATTTATAAATATCATTTTTTTCTTTTTTGTAGAGTGTTCAATAGAAAGTATTAATCGATTTCGTTCATGGAAATAATATTTGAAATTATTTAATTTATAATCGTTATCCGATCTTAAATGATATAAATGAATAGAATTATCCACATACTGTTTAATTCCTAATTTTGACGCACGAATCGAAAAATCAATATCATCTTTATACATAAAATATCGTTCGTCAAATCCATTAAGTTCTTCATAATATTTCTTCTTTATATAAAAGGAACAACCGGAACTTATCATGGTCCTTCGAATTTTTTCTGTTTTTGAAATGTCAATATTACTAAAACCAAGAAAGTTAATTTTTCTTCTTGAATATTCAATAATTCCATCATTATTACAGATTCTTGGGCCTACAATAATTTTATCTGATTTAACGTAATTTTGAAGGAAAAAATAAGATCCTACCAATTGTGTTAAAAACTTAGATTGCACATTTACATCAGGGTTAGATATTAATACATATTCAGCTTTTGCGTTTTTAACACCGACATTATTTCCTTTAGCATAACCTGGATTTCCTTGTATATTTACAAAATTAATCTGCTTTAATGAGATTTTATTCTTTAAAAATAAGTCTTTTATATCTGGATCAAACTTTCTACGCCAAAGCACTAAAACAATTTCATAATTTTGGTATTCTTGAGATGAATAAGACTTAATACAACTAATGAATTTTTTGTTAAGGTGATAAGGTTCTAATATAATTATTGAGACAAAGGGTCTCAGATTTCTACTTGAATTAAAAT
>JAZGEW010000101.1:0-2130 GCA_036478875.1 Promethearchaeia archaeon
GTGCTGAAAGAAGAACCATTATTTGTTAAAACTACGCCCCTGATTTTGCTATTATTCTGACAATATTCTATAGCTTTTTTTAAATGCCCTAATTGATCTTGTGTAAAAGCATTTGATCTTTGAGTTCTATCAAGCGTAATAATGCCGAACCGTTTTTTTACAGAAAACTCGATATGCTCTCCAAAATCAAAATTATTAATAGACATAAATAAAATTTATTTTCTTTCAATAAAAAATAATAATATTGAGATTGTATTAAAATTAAAATGCCTAAACCACTAGATGCTTTTACTAAGGATAGAAATGCCAATTTAATTAGAAAGAAGGATTTAACAAAATCTTCCAATTTAAAAAAAGAATTTTTTGAAATCAATAAGCACCTTTACGGTAAATTAAAACGCACAGAAACCGATACAAGAGCTCGCTCCAAAGAAATCATAAACCTAATTCTATGTAAATTGGTCGATGAAAAAAGAAATTCTTTACCTAATTCAGTTATGATGTTTAGCGTTCGACAAGATGAAACGAGTAGGGAATTACTTGATCGCCTTCAGAAGTTCTTTAGAGAGAACCTAATAAATGTGTATATGGAATATTTTGATGAAAATGACAAAATCAACTTAAATAAGGAATTAATCGTTCTAATTGTCAAGAAATTACAAAACATTTCTCTATTGGATTCGTCTAAAGATGTTCTGGCAGATGCGTTTGAGATATTTGTAAGTAGGTTGTTAAAAGAAGCTGGAGGTCAATTTTTTACGCCAGCGAGTGTTGTAAAGTTTATGGTAAATTATTTAGATCCAGAGATAGATTCTAAGATTATTGATCCCGCATGTGGACATGGTGGTTTTTTATTAGAATGTAAAGACCTTTTATTATCACAAATCGAGCAGAAGTATGCCAATCAAAAGGAAGTTATTGAAATAAAGTACAGTGAAATAATCTCTAATCTTTATGGAATGGATAAAGATTCATATTTAGCAAAAATTTGTAAATTATATATTGATATTATAAGCCAAGGTAAATCTAATATATTTTGCGAGGATTCATTAGATCCAAACAATTATCGAAAAGAAACTTCAGATTTTATAAAAAATAACTATTTTAATTATGTGTTTACCAATCCTCCTTTTGGTGCTAAAATTCCTATTGATAGTAAGGAGATTTTAAAAAAATATAATTTAGCTCATAAATGGGATTATAAAAACAATATATGGATTAAACAAAATCAATTAGTTAAAAAACAACCGCCACAGATTCTATTCATAGAAAGATGTGTTCAATTACTGAGGGATGGTGGAAAATTAGGAATTATTTTACCTGAGGGTCTTTTTGGCAACCCTTCAAACCGATATATTTGGGAATATTTAAGAAGTCAGGGAAAAATTCTTGGAATTATTAGTTTAGATCCAAATACTTTTCAACCCTACACATGTAATAAAACAAGCATTCTTTTCTTTCAAAAATTAAAAGAAGTTCCATCAAACTATAGCATTGATTTTGCCATTGTTGAAAAAGTAGGGCATGACAAGGATGGAAAAGTACAATATAAATTAAACAAAGACGGTAGCATTAAACTTGGTTTGAATAATAAACCAATTGTAAATAATGAGTTAACAGATTTACACCTGAAAATTAATGAAAGTACTACATTCAGTTATTTAGAAGACCAAAGAGTTTTCAAATTAAACGTAAACCAAATAAAAAACAATATATTTATCCCATATTATTATATTGGCGTGGAAAAACCTCTCAAAGCCTTAAATGAAAATGATGACTTTCAATTGGTGTCTATTGGTGATCTGATTAAAAAAGGAATAATATACACTAAAAATAAAGATTTCCTCCCTAGAGGTGACGAAATTGGTTCCCAGGTTTATGGCTTAGGCTCTATTCCGTTTATACGTACAAGTGAAATTAATAATTGGGAAATTAACTTAAATTCACATAAGAAAACTTCTGAGGAAGTTTATAATCAGTTTAAAAACAAACAGAATATAGAGATCGGAGATATTCTTGTGGTTAAAGACGGTGGTCCAAATTTAATTGGCAAAACCGCGCTAATCACCAATTTAGATACAAAGATTATTATTCAGAGCCATATTTACCAGATAAAAACACTTGAAAACA
>JAZGEW010000102.1:0-7516 GCA_036478875.1 Promethearchaeia archaeon
TCTTTTCCTCTATAAATCATGATTTGCTAGTTTTATAATTTGTTTAGAAAAGCTTCTACTTTTTTTCTCGGTGGCGATTTTTCCTTTAAAGCTTTTGGGAGTGTAAAAGTAAAAGTAGTTCCCTTGCCTAATTTACTCGTAAAGGAAATATCTCCTCCATGTATATTTATTATTCTCTTAGTTAAGGCCAAACCTAAGCCAGTTCCTTGTGTAGAATCTACAAATTTTGACTTCACTCTCTCAAAATCCTTAAATATAATACTAAAATCTTTTTCTGCAATACCAATACCTGTATCTTTTATAATGAATTCCCAATCTCTTTTATTTTCCTTGAATTCAAAAATTATCTTTCCTTTCTCAGTGAATTTTATAGCATTACTCATAAGGTTGTATATTATTTCTTTAAATTTAATTCGATCTGCAATAATAAATTGCTCTTTTCTCAAACCAATAATGTCCAATTTTATGTCTTTTTCACTATAAAAAGGCTTTAAAGTTGAAATCACTTGATCGATAAGATTATTCAAATGGATTTCTTCAATTTTCAATGAAGCATGACCTGACTCAATTTTTGAGATATTTAATATATGGGTTATCATATCCAAGAGATGCTGTGAAGAACCTTCGATATCTTTAACGTATTCCTTTTGTTCTTTGTTTAATTCACCAAAAACTCCTTCTATTAGTAAATCTGTAAAACCGATGATTGCATTCATAGGAGTTCTTAATTCATGAGACATCGTCGCTAAAAATTCAGTTTTAAATCGAGAGGACTTCTCGATCTGATCTAAGTATAATCTTTGTTTTTCTAAAAGATCCCTAAGGTCTTTTGTTCTATGTTCTACTTCTTTTTCCAATTGTTCTGTGAATTTCTCTTTTAATTTTTCTACTTTTTTTCTCTCAGTAATGTTAAGTAGCCATAGTCGTAAATTTACTGGTTCCCCTTTTTTATTATAATTATAAAATCGCGTAGCTACAATCCATTTTGTTTCCCTAGTTTTTGTAATTATTCTGAATTCTACATCCTTTGCATCACGAGATTGAAGTAACTTCGATAAATCTTCAGGGTGAACAATCTTAAAGAAGTAATTTTCACTTTTTAACTCCTTCGACGAATAACCGGTCATTTCCAGCAATGATGGGTTTAGATATTCAATTATGTTATCAACTAAGTTAAACTCCATTATTCCTAGAGAAGACGTTTCTACAAGAGCAAGGTATTTTTCTTGGTTTTTTTTTAATTTTTCATCTAAAACAAATTTTTCAGTAATATCTATAAACGTTCCCTCTATTCTAATTGGATTTCCTTCTTTATCTCTACTTAAATGGCAATTAAGTTGCAATACAATCTTGGTACCATCTTTCTTTAGAACATGGCAGATATAATTTTTCACAAAGTCATTTTTTAATAACTGTTCTATGTATACTTCATTGTCTTTAGGATTCTCAAATAGAAGTTTAACATTAGTATGTTTTAAATTCAAAGAGGGTTCATATCCTAAAATTCTATTGTATGCGGGATTATGATTTAGTAGTTTCCCATCTAATCCAACCTGGTAAAAAGCTGCATCTAAATTAGTGATCATATTTCGATGGTTAGCTTCGGATTTTTTTAACTTTTCTTCAGTTAGCTTAAGTTCAAGTACTCCTGATAATATCTCTGAGATTCCATTAATTAAATTTCTTTCTTCTTTTAAAAATGGCCCCTCATCAAAGATTGGCGTTTCTTCCAAATATCCTACTTCTATTTCTCCTATTTTTTGGTTTTCAATATAAATCTTTGAAGTTTGGCGCCATTTAGTTTCTCTATAGTTATCAGTTTTATATTCTTTTTTTTCAACTGTGATTTTAGCCCACGTCAATTCTGGGAATTGCCATGCTGGTGAAATTAAATTGATTGCCTCTTTAAGAAATGAATCAGCGTTAAATTTTTTCTCCCCTGCAATTTTGGAAAGTTCATAAAGACAGGTTAATTCTTTTAAACGTTCCTTAATTTTATTTTCATCTTTTTTACGGTTTGTAATATCTCGAGAGACTGCAATAATAACGGGTTCATTTTGATAAAGACTTTGCTTACCACGTATTTCTACTGGAATCTTTTTCCCACTTTTTGTTACATGCACCGTTTCAATAATATCTTTTACTAATGGTAATTTTTCATCGAATAATTTGGGATTTTTAGCAATATTCTCTGGTGTATTAATGTCACGTATATGCATTTGTAGAAATTCTCTTTTCTCATAACCTAATCGTTTACACGCTGTGGCATTGACATCTATAAGATTACCTTTTAAATCACGAATATATATTGCGTCGTTAACATTATCAAATATGTTCCGCAATTCTTCTTCAGAATCTCTTAATTTTTGTTCCATTCTTTTACGTTTTGAAATGTCTCTTATAATCCCAACCGCGTTCCATTCTCCGTTTACTTGAAATGAGGAGAGAGAAAGTTCGATTGGAAATTTTATTCCATTCTTTCTTTTACCCTCTAATTCTAGCGTTTTACTTATTGCTGCACCTTGTCCAGTTTTCTTAAATTTAGAAAAACCTTTCAAATAAGCGGCATGGAAATGTTTTGGAGCAATTAAAATATGCAAATTCTTATTTAACGCCTCAAGTTCAATGTATCCAAATAATCTCTCTGCAGATTTATTCCAATAAGTAATTAAACCATCGCTATTCACTTGAATTATTGCGTCTTGAGCAAACTGGGTTAGTATTCTTAATTTTTCTTCATTTCCTTGCATATCCTGCTTAGTAACCACTTTATTCAAATTACACCCCAATTTTGACCTTCCAATAACAATTTTAAGTCCATATTTTTATTTTTTTCATGAATTTAGCTTGTTAAATGAGAATAAAACATGGAACAATTCAATTCCTTTATCAAATTTATTCTCATTTAATTGCGAAACTTCTTTTTCTAAACCAACTTTAAAATAGCAAGACCTTTCAGTTAACTGAAAAAAATTAATATCATCGAAATGCTCCACCAAGTTGATATGCTCTAATTTTTCTAGAAGTTTATCTACTTCTATTAAATCAATATTAAATTCACTAGATAAAAACTCGCGGCTATATTTAGTTTGGTTTTTCAGATTCAATATGATCATTAATTCATCCTTTAGAGACTCCATTTCATTACTTTCAGTTAAAATTGAATCTCCATTTTGAAATAGCAAATTCAAAATATCTCCTAAAATATTGTATGTAAGAAAAAAGAAATCTTTACTATGGAAGTTTTAAATATTTCGATTTCTTGCCCTTTCCGATATTGTGATTTAAAGAAGTCTCCGATAGCTTTGATTTTCTGAAATGCATAAGTTGGTTCGATTAAATCTATTTTATGCATGAAAGCATAAATCGTGCAATCCAAAAGGTTTAGTTTGTGTTTTATTTGAATAATCTTTATTAAAAAGGTCACAATTGACTCTACTGAATTCGTCGCGTCAAAAATACAAATTATAGCATTGCTCTGTTTAAAAACATTTTTATTCGAAGTAAGCCAGATATCGTTTTCTTGCCCTGCTAAATCAAAAATTCCTAACTTCGTATTGAACAAAGAATATAATCCCGAATTTATCCCTCGGGTAGGCTCTAAGGGAATCTCTAATACACTACGAGGATTCCACATCTCAAAATAAGTATTGTAAATTGAAGTTTTTCCGGCACCTGCAGGCCCAGTAAGAACAATTTTTTTATTTTCAATCATATTTCTCTCCTTTAAATTTTATTTGCTTGGAGAAGATATTGGTTCATCTAGAGTTCTAATTATGTCTTTACAAGAATCTAACATCAGTTCTACATAGCTCTCAAGATCCTGCTCCGATACACTTCCAAATTTCTTTGCTTGCTCTAATAACAATTCACAAAATCCTTGAATCGTATTTATTCCACTGCGAATCTGTAAATTTATTGATTCTAAAGGTAATACCTCATCTTTTCTCATATACAAATTACTAATTTCTCTAAAAAAGTTTTCAAATGCTTTTTGATCATCCATTAGGATTTTTTCTTTATCGATTTTATGGAATATCATAGCAATTCTCTTAAAATGGAGTATAGGAATTAAAGGATATTCAACATCCCGTAGTAAAATAATTGCATATAACTGTTTCTTCCCTCGGGCAGTTTGATCTTCGATTTCAATTTTATAGATCTGGGAGTAGAATCGCTCAAAGTCTAGAATTACAAATTGATTCTTAGTGTTTAATGCATCCCTTAGGAGGTTTCTTATAAAAGCTTCATTATTGAGCGGTATAGAAGAATATAAAGCCCTAGGACCTAATACATGGTCATATTTTCCTATTATTATTAGGAATGGATATTTATCCAGTGCATTTTTAAATTCTTCATAAGGATCAATATTTTCTTCTTCTTTTCCTTTCTGTATATTTTGAGTCATATTTTTATTAACCTTCCTAAAAGGAATTCTAATAATAATTTTTTATAACAAAAATAGTTTTTTTATAATAATTCCTAATAATGTCTCTTTCACACATGCAATAGTATAATTTATATATTAACTTTTGTATTTACACTATTTTGATTAATTTGCACCAAAAATTTATATAATTTGGGTTTATTAATAATCTATGTCTGAATCAGCAAAAACAATTATAAAATATTTTTGTGATAGATTTTTAGATATTGATTATTATCCTACGAGCATTAAAGCTATTCTCGATTTAGAGATTAGCAAATTAAAAAATATCGAGGAGGACGATATAATAAAATTTAATAAAATAAAACTTAAAGCCCTCTTAATTACACATCAGATAAGCAAGTATTAAGTGACAAAGATAAGAAAAAGAAAAAGAAAGTTAAGAGAGATAATGTATATAAAAAAGCAAAAAAGCCAAGAGGAGCACAAAGTCCCCCCAAAAGACTAAAAGAAATCGTAGTTTCTGAATCTTTGGAGAAAAAGCGTGTTGAAAGCGAAAAAATCTCAACGGAAAAAATTAAAGCCGCAAAAGCGTCTTTATCGTCGGATTCTCAGAAAGAAACACCACCTATGGCGCCGCAGTTAGTTGCTGAAAACAGCTTTTTAACTCTCGAGTCACTAAAACCACCCCCCCACCCCCAAAAATTGCAGTAGGGGCAGGGAGTAGTTCTGGATCAGCAAGAAGGGAGATTATTTCTAAACTAAAGGATATGTTTCTAAAGCGAGGATTAGTTTCCAGATGATATTAAAATATTTTTTTAATAGGTCATGATCAAGCAATATTATTCAGACAACACATTTATCTAATATTTCAGATATATACAAATTAAGTATAGTAAAAATTAATAGTTTAAAGAAAATATTTACACTTTAATATCTTTACGAATTTAATATTTTATTGATAACAATGTATAATTTTATTTTTTTTGACTATTTAACAGGTGAGCATAATTTCTAAAAATGAAAAAGAAAAAAAAGATTACTATTCTGGAAAGAAGAGAATCTCTGTTTACATTTCAGATGAAGTGGAAAGAGAATGGCAAAAATTTATAAAAAATAATAAGATCTCATCAATTTCTAAATTAATTAGAGAAGGTATTAATTACTATATTGAAGAAAAATCGAGTCTGATGGGCCAAGATTTATCTGCTTTTACTCATTCGTTAAAAGAAAGATTTACGATAATTCAGGGAAATCTGCAGTTAATAATAGAAAAATATCAAAAGGAGCTCAATAATGATATCTTAGCAATCTTAAACCATCTATTAGAAGAGATTAAGCAATTTAAAGAGAGATTTATTTTCAAATTAGAAAAACCTGATGGTACTACTGCTGAATATGATATTTTATTAATTGAAGATGATTTATCTACAATTGAATTAGTATCCAATTTTTTTGAAGCAAAAGGGTATACTAGCAAAGGTGTTATAACAGGTGCGAAAGGATTGGAAGAGTTGAACTTTAATACTCCCAAATTAATTTTATTGGATATAATTTTACCTGATGTTAGCGGGTTTACGATCTGCAAAAAGATAAAAACTAATGAAAAACTCAAGGATATACCTCTCATTTATTTAACCGCTGTTCCAAGGAATAAAGTAAATGAGAAAATCGAAGAAACTAAAGCTGATGGTTTCATATTAAAACCCTTTGATCTTTCAGACTTTGATTTTGTGTTTCAATATTTATAGAATTTCCTTACTTATTTTTTTCTTTTTGTTATCGGGATGCTAAAATAGAAAGTTGATCCTTTATTTCTCCCTTCTGATTCTGTCCAGATTTTGCCATCATGCAACTCTATGATCTCTTTTGATATGAATAACCCCATGCCCATACCCCCTGCAACAATATCCCAACCTTTTCCATATCTCTCAATCTTCCCAAAAGGTTTAAACAAATGTGTTTTTTCACTCTCATTTAATCCAATTCCAGTATCTTTTATAGAGATTACAATTGATTTCTTATCAATTTTTGAATAAATTGAAATTTTACCGCCAATCGGTGTAAAATTAAATGCATTGATGAGCAAATTTGTAATTACATTATAGACTTTTTCCTTATCTAATCTTGTTATGAGTTGTTTATCCAATTTCAGGTCTATTTTGTGTTCCCTCATGCCTATCACTCCTTCTAATTCGTCTAACGCTTCATTTATTAAATCATATAGATTTTCTTGTCTTAACTTGACCTGTATTATATCCTTTTCTAATTGTGAAATTTCAATAAATGAATTTATCAACATCTTTAAGCGAACACTCCCATCTTTAATTCGTTTCAAAAATATAAAGGTCTTCTCATCCAATTTTTTCTTATGTTCTGTCAAAAGTAAATCAGTAAATCCTGTAATCGAAATTAGAGGTGTTTTGAACTCATGAGAAAATCGTGTTAATAAGTTTGTTTTAATTTCTTCGACTTCTTTGCTTTCAGTAGAATCTTGTAGCCATAATCTAACACTAATTACTTCACCATCTTGATTGAAACGATTATTCATGGTCCCAGATAACCATTTTAACTTGCCATCCTTTGTAAAAACTCTAAATTCTACATATTTATTTTCACTCCATTTTATTAGTTCTTTAAGGTCTTCGGGATGGACAATTTTTAGAAATTTTTTTTCATCTAGTAGGTCCTCTTTAGAATAACCTAGAATTTCTAGGAGTTTAGGATTAATGTATGATACTTTATTTTCTTCTACATCAAATTCAACTAATCCCATAACAGCAGTTTCAAGTAATATGCGATATTTTTCTTCTGATTCTCTAAGTAGCTGTTCTGCTTTCTTACTTTCTGTGATATTATCGAAAATAGCGACAAAGTATTTTTTTTTGGGAGAATAAACTGAAATCGAGAGCCAAATTTTTAAAGGTTCGAAAAATAATTCAAATTTTGTATTTTCACCTGTTAAAGCTACTTTTCCATATATTTCAAATAAATTAGGCTCTGAGCCCTTAATACCTGGTATTACTTCGGTAACTCTTTTACCAACAGTTTCTTCTTTTTTCAATCCTGTTAATTTTTCAAAAGCATCATTGATTTCTAAATACAAAAAATCTACAGGTATATTGTTTT
>JAZGEW010000103.1:0-43228 GCA_036478875.1 Promethearchaeia archaeon
TTGTACTTTAATGACCATAAGGAATAAATTCATAGAATCCGAAAAACATGATTTTAAGATTGTCACTCAAGATAAAGCAATCATTAAAAATCCTGGTCTAACAAAAGAACAACTTCTTTTGAAAGATCTTAAAACTATTGCAAAAGAATATTTAGAGATTGAAAAATTAAAAAAATCTTTTGTAGATGTCATTTTGAAAAATCTTGATAATTTAGATTTTACAAAATTCATAGATTTTCCTAGATTTTATATTAAAGAAATATTTCTGAAAAAAAAAGTATCTTCCGCTAATATAAGAGGATTATATGTTGTTAGTGTTGATGGAAGTTCAGTAACTAAGAAATTTATGAATGTGGATTTTTCATTTTTAAAAGCTATTGCTGTAAAATATTATTTTAAAAAAAATCATGCTGCAAAAATTGTTTATTATCCCGATCTTAGCGGGTTTAATAATTATTATGTTCAAGGAAATTTTCTTAATCGAGATGAATCTGCTGTCGATACAAAAATCTCTATTGATATGACATTTATGGAAATCAATCTTTTGAATCGGTTAATAAAAAAATCTTCTGGAATTGATATGATCATAATTGATGGATCGATTGTTATTATGCCAATAAATTTATTATTTTCCAAAGATCCTGAAATATCAAGAAAGTATGATAAACTATTGAAAGAATATCATAAGTTATATCTGAATTGTAAAGAAAATGGAATTTTATTAATTGGTTCAATTAAAGATACGAGAACTTCTGCCCTCTCACACCTTTTAAGAGATACGATACAATTACTAAAACCTAGTTATTCAAAATTAACTGATTTCATTACAACAAATTATCGAAATGTAATAAAATTTTTCTCCGATATAGATTTATTCAATCGAGTATTGAAGAAGTTCGAAAGAACATGTATCTTTAATTGTAAGAGAGAAATTGATAAAATTCGAGATACTGGAATTAAAAAAGAAATTCCATATTATTTTCCTCTATCATTTTATGCATTTTATCTAAAAACAACTCGTTATGATACTCCATGTAGAATAGAATTCTTCATGGAAGAAAAACACTCATTCAATAAAGCCTCAGAGAAAGCAGATTTAATTTCTTCCATCTTATTACCGATTTCAAGTTTAAACGATCACTATGGATTGCCGATCCCTCAAATCGAAGCCCATAAAAGAGCCGTCTTTAAACCAAAAGAAGTAAATTTATTACTAAACAATTTAACTAGAACGTTAAATATTCATGGTATTTCATTATTAGAAAAAAGAAGAAACAGAAGACCTTTTTAACCTAAACTAATCTTTAATCTATTTAAAATAATATCTTCAAAAAAAATATGCTTTTTTTCTACTATTCTATTTATATAACCTAGATTTGTAATTAGTTTATTTAATTCTATTAAGTTAGTTCTGCTAGATGTAATACAATAGATGGCATGTTCCTTCTCTAAATTTATGAAATTTTTGGCACTGGTAAGAAAATCAATTAAAAGTTCATATCCTTTTAGCCCACCATCCCAACTATAATCAATATTCTGTTTATTGAGATTTTCTTTAATTAAGGAAGAGGAAGGTAAATATGGAGGATTAAAGATTATAATATTAAATGAGTGTTTTAGCTTTTCTGGAAAGGATTTAAACAAATCTGAATGTATTAATTTTATTTGATTATTGGTCTTATTTATTTTCACGTTTAACTTAGTGCATTTTATAGAATCTTCTAATATATCAGACCCATATATTTCTGGGTTAAAATTTGGATTCTCCATCTTGATTAATTGGAAAAAAATAGCAATTATCCCAGTTCCAGTACCTAAATCTAATATTTTTTTAATATCACTTAATTTAATTCCATCAAAATAATTTTGGTTGATTTTACGTTTAAAATAGTCAATTATTAAATAACTATCATCAGAAGGAGCGTAAACATTTTCAAAATCACATTGGATTATCGGATCGGGTAAAGTAGGAATATTCATCATTTTACATTAATTTTAATAATCTACTACTACTATTTCTGGTCGTATCTATAAAAAGGAAGAATTTTAATATGCAATTAATTTTACAAAGTATTTTTTTCTTTTATATTAAAATGAATACAGACTTTAATAAAAGCGTTAAGTGATGATGTTTTATAATTCTCACTAGAATAAAAGGAGTTGGTAATGCTCTTGCTGGTAGGTTAGAGTAAGGGGGAGTTTTAAGCATTGAACAGTTAGCAAAAAGAAGCGAAAAAGAGTTAGCGGATATTAAAGGAATTGAGCAAAATAAAGTAATAGAATTTTCTATTCAGGATAATATTTCTGAACAAAAGTTTATCATGAATTTTATCTTACTTTTTGTCATATAAGAATACTCTTTTTTTATAAAAGAAACTAAATAAATCTATATAAAGAAAAAGGTTACTCCATAATTCTAGAGAAATCTGCAAAAAACTAGAGAAATCTAGCTAAAAATATAGATCCTATTTAAAAATTATTCTTTATCAGTTCTTTTTTAATTTTTTAATTATTGAAATTGATAGTATCCAAATTGTTGTTGTAATAATAGTCAAATTAAATCCAGGAATTGCTTGATTATTATCTCCTTGTTTATCACTATCTACTGATTTTTCCTTTATAATTCTTATAGATATAGATGAAATTCTTCCCAATGAATCAGAGGAGGTAATATATCTTTAATAACAATAATGTTAGAAGAATTAGTTTGGTTAAATGTGTTATACAGTGTTATACTGGTCTTTATGAAAAGAAGAAAATAATAATAATTTTCTGTAAGCTAATCTTTTTCTTTAATTTAAAAATCAGATTATTTTATTCTTTCTGTGTTTTCCTATAATCTCCAATGCTAAACTTATTGTTAATATACCCAATAATATAAAAGTTATCGAAATAATTACTGATCCAATTAATAATAAACCATTATGGGGATAACCTATACCAGCTTTGATTAATTTATACTTATATGCACAATTGCGATTTTCCCATGTCACGTTGTACCCTCCTGAAGGTAAAGACCATTGGTTTTCTTTTGCATCGACATTAACACCTACAGAGTAAATCAGATTATATTCAAATACAAAAATTCTCCCACTTTTTTGATGAGTGAAATTTATACTACCATAATTGAAATGATGCATATAATATACATTATAAAAATCAGCACTAACTTTTATAGCAAATTTATTTCCTACTATGGGATTTGGGGGAATATTTAAAATAGTGGCTCCGTTATGCTCTTGATACCCTCCACCATATTCCCAAAGAACTTTATTTCTATTATTCAAACCAATAAATATTACTTGTCCTATCCCAATTGTTATTGCTATTATTCCTATTATTATTTTTAGATTTCTATTCATGGAAATAATTTTATTATCTTTTAAGTTAATTTTCTATTCCATCTTCTATCTTTATGGATGAAAAAAATTGTACAAGAATTATATCAAATATAAGTAAAGTAGGAATTGAAATCATTATTGGAATGTAGTTCTCCCCTTCAGAATTAAGAAAAATCACACCTGGAATTGATACTAATAATGGAATCAGTTCACAAATAATTCCCATTAAAACGAGTCTCTTTCTTGATATTTTCTCTTGAAAAAATCTAAATATTTCATAAAGAACGACAATTCGAAAAAAATAATATGGAACGTACTCTAACGATTCAAGAATTTGGAAACCGAAGTATTCCGAAATATTCCACACTATTGCCATTAGATTATCAAGTCCCGGTCCTATATCTATATGATATCCATAAGGAGCAAAAAACACTATTATGATTGATAAAATTCCTAAAACTATTATTATAATTCTTTTTTTATCAAGTGCCATTGTTATGGGTCCGAATTTCTAAGATGAATAATTTGTATGCGAAGAATGAAAAGCAGTTTAAAAATATAATCACAAAAAATAATAAAAAAAAAGATATTATGAAAAAGAAACTTATAATATTGCCTTAATTTTTTTCGATAACTCCTGAGCGTCCGCCTCGAAAACTCTCAAGTATCTTGAATAAATCCTCAGGATTAACTATAAACGCCGCATCTAATAGCTTTTGAAGCCTTTTAAAATCTTTATTTTAATATAGGAATGAACTTGTAATCAATGGAGAAAGACCTCAAAAAATTAAAAAATATTCCTTATTTTTAATGAGTGATAATATGAAAAAGAATGAAAAATACGACCAAATCCTTCTATTTGAGAAATCTGGTGAATCTATTCTCTCTTTATGAAATATTATTCTTTTATCCAAATAAGTTTATACCCTTAGTTATTTTAGTAGATTAGAATTAGTTTCTAATTTTCTATTTACTTTTCTAATGAGAAGAAAGTTGATGGGATGAAGTGACAATCTATCGAAGGATTTATTTCGGTTAAATCGGCTATGGAAGAGCTAAGAATCTCATTTTTAATAATTAATGAGAATCTTGTTAAAATATTTATAATAAAAAAAGAGGGTTAGAGCAAAATTGAGATGAGAACATCTATCAAAGAGTCTTGTCAAATAGTCTTGAAGAGCGAGCAGAAAGACTCAAGATTCAAAGCAGGCCATCTCACTAAAGATTTTGAAGATTTTAACGAATTCCTCGATTTTGAAACTAAATAATTTTTTATTTTCGTAATTATTTTTCTGCAAAATTCTTAGGATTTCTTCTTTTGTATATCTGTTTCTTTTTAAGGTTTTGAAATAAAGATCTAAAGCATTTACAATATTTTTATTTTTATATGGCATTATTCCAGCAATAAATTTTAAGTAAAAAATGATTGAATCTTTTTCCAATAAAAAAGGATTAAGTTTTTCCTTAGGAATAATTTTAATAAGTGATAATGCAATTTTTGGAATAGGATAAAAGCTCATTCTTGAAATAGTTAATTTAGAAACGGGTTTTATAAATGTATTGGCACTAATGCTAATTCTTGAAAAATTCTTATAATTCTCTGATATAAAGATTCGATCAGCAATATTTTCTTCAATAGTTAATACTCCAATTGGTGGTTTTTCTTTATAAAATATCCTTTCTAATATTGGTCCCGTTATTGAATATGGGATATTTGATACTACTTTATTATGAAAAGGAATTTCCAATTCAAGTATATTTCCATTTATAATCTCAATATTATCGTAATTTGAGAATCTTTTATTCAAATATGAATATAGACGATGATCTATTTCAATTGCATAGATCTTTTTAACTTTCTTTACCAATTCTTCTGTTAAAGCACCTAAACCAGGTCCAATTTCTAAAATAATATCATCATTAGAGAGTTCTGAGAAAGAGATAACTTTATTTACTACATTTGTATCAGTTAAGAAATTTTGACCTAACTTTTTATTGGGAAATATTTTCAGTTGCTTTAAGATGAGTTGTACTTCTCTTTTATCCATAAGGTTCATTGATATTTTTGAGTCTTGCTAAAAAGGTAATATTTTACATCTCTTTGAAGTTCTTTTATAATCCTCTGTGCAATTAATTTACCAGGATTAGAAATACTGGTTCTATCAGTTATATCTTGAAATGTTCCAAATTTTTGCCTTTCTCTTGCTTCAAGAATTTCCCACATGTGCTTTTGTCCAATTCCAGGTAACAATTTTAAAGCATGCATTCTTGGAGTTATTGATGTTGAGTTATTAAAGAAATTGATAAATTCTTCTTCATATTTTATAACTTCACTTTCGAGAATTGGTTGAATTAGCGCTTTTGAAGTGTTAGTTAAATCATTGTAGTCAATTTTTTTTAAAACTTCTTTTAATTTTTCTTCATTTAAGAATTCTTCATATGTTTTTTGTTCTTGAACTTCAAGAGTAGAGTTTTTATTTACCTTAACTTCATAAAGGACAAAATCTGAAAAAGTAAGAACTTGAGCAATTGGAGTTTTAGCCCAACTAGGTTTATCTTCTTCGGGATGTCCATGTATTAATAGGTCTAAGATAACGACTTCCCGGAATTTCTTTATAAATTGTTTTTTCTTCCTCGGACCACCACGATAATTTCTTCTGCGTGGAGGGCCTCTGTACCGCTCTCTTCTTTCCATCATTACTAAGAAACTTTTTTTTTACTTTTCCAATTACCATTTCAGAAATTTTATTGTAATAAACTACTTAATAGTTGAGATTGTTCATTAGAATTATAGAGATTGAGACTTATAAATTCTTCTAATTTTATAATGAACAATTATAATTTTGTAATAAGAATGATTAAATTCAAGAGGTTTTTATTTCTTCTATTTGGTAAAGTATTTCTTGCAATTGATCATTATTAAAAGTTTTTCCTACAAAAGATTTTTCCAAAACCATCCGAAGCTCAGGAATAGTTTTCGGAACAACATTAACAATATTAATAGCGTAAATTTCCTCTATCTCATACTTATCTACTAGTAATTTTTGTACTTTTTTAGCTGTTTTCGCATCGTATTTTGCAAATTTATTCACATAATTATATGTAATTTCTTGAAAATGGGACATTCCCTCATCAGCATCAATTTCTAACATTTGATCTTTTATATTTTCCATAATTTCTTTTACTTCAGGTATTGAGACTATTTTTTCGTCTTTTTTTCTTCCAGACATTATAAATCACAAAAGTTTTCTATTTTTATTTTACAGAACCAGAATTTAATCTTAAATGTTCTTTCCCAATTATTAAAGTTTTTTTTGAGTTTCCCAATTTTACATCGACCAAGTAACATCGGCCTCGTTGACCGATAATAGTCCCTGTGCGGCCATGGTACCTAGAGTGAGGCATTCCTCGTTTATGTTGGGAAGAATCTGTAATTATATCTACTTTATCTTCGATTTTATAATCTATTAGATATTTTTCAACTGAACTTAAACCTCTATCACGGACATTCCTTCTGTGCTTATGCCTCGTTTTTGTGCGGTATCCTCTGTGCTTGACTATTTCGATACACCTTAATGATTGTTATTGCGAAAATAATTCAATTGATTTAATAGAATTATGTATTATAATTTATTTATTTTTTGATTTAAAACGAATTTTATTAGATAAAACATACTTTAAAGTGATACTTCTAGCACATCTAACTCCTTACAAACTAAGTTAGTTTCAAAAATCTCTGAAAAAGAAGGAGATGTACGTCCTTCATCGCCATTTATAAGTTCTTTTATATAAGTTCCACCTTGAGAGATTATTTTAAATTCAAATAAATTCGTTTTGATAAATCTTCCCTCGATTTTATAAATAATTTTTTCTCGTATTTTGTCAGCTCGACGATGAGATACTCTATATGGTGTTCTTTGTTTAATTTCTTGATTAGTAAAAGTCTTATTCAATTCCTGTAATTTTTGATTAAATTGGCTTTTAGTAATTTTAACCTCAGCCCTAACAATTGCTCTATATTCTTTTTTTGTGTTTTTCGCGTTAGTTTTAAGCATAATTACTTCTTTCTTACTACTATATTTTAAATTTTGAACTTTTACCTTTCTTTTATTTTTTTTATTGACTTTTCTCTCTATTTTAACTAAATCTAAATTTCTAATTTTTGGATTTCTTAATTCAAGGATAAAAGGTCTTCCTAAACCTAACATTCTCACATCAATATCTTCTCTCCCTGCTCCATGAAATTTTGAATCTGTTGATTTTGATCCTCTAATAAAATCTGGACTAATTAGTTCTTCCACACTCGTTATATATTGCTTTCCAGTAAAATTACATAATTCACAACCCCTTCCCTTACAATTTCTACAAAACCAATGGGTTTGAGGGATGCCTCTTATCAATTTATTATATCTTCCGTATATAAAAAGAGATTTTATTACTAATTCAATATTAAAAGTTTCAGAATCTACAGAGTAGATAATTAAAACATCAGGATTGTGGAATTCAGGAATTTTATCGATAGTTTTCATTAATCTTTTTCCTACTACACGATTAAAGTGACTTTTAAAGGATTCTGCTTCTAGAATATTAAATTCTGATTTAAATTGATCTTCTTGATTGATGATTCGAGAATGAGGGCTTGAACCAATCAAAAAGCTATTGAATTCAATTTCTCTTAGTATTTGCTCTGTTTTCTTTGTATACTTTTGAATATCAGCAAAAATATCATTGCATAAATAGCAAACCTGAGAGGTGTTATTTTTTACAAAATCTAACCCTTCATTATTTAAAACCTTTTGAGCAGGATTATAACCAGCATTTTCAGCCAACAGTTTCAAATTATTGATTGCTTCTTTTTGTAAAGCATCATTTCTATTAAAAAAATTTTTATGATTTTCCATTGTTATTGAAAGTAGTAAAGAATTACCCCTTTCGTAATTTGTTGTATTTGTTGCTAGAAGAGAAAACATCCTACCTAGACAATGAACGCATATATAGTATTTCTTATAAATTTCTAGAACTTTATCGAAAATCATACTTGTATAAATTAAATATATGATTATTTATTGATTTTATTAAGACAAGAAAGTGTATTAAAAAAATTTTAAAATAAAAATTTATTTTTCAAATAATTTCAATATTAGTTTTCCATAATATATTAATAGAAATGTGATCTAATTTGGTAGAAGGATACGTCAAGTGGTTTAATAATAAAAAAGGCTACGGATTCATCAACGTTGACGATCGAGATGATTAATTTGTCCATTTTTCAAATATTGATATGGCCGGATTTAAAAAACTCGATATAGGTGACGAGGTAGAATTTGAATTAAAAGAATCGAACGAAGGAAAAGGTCCTGAAGCATTAAAAGTAAAGGTTGTTTCAAAAGACAGAAGATATTAATTTTTAATGAAAATCATTATTCGCCTTAGTTTATCTCTTTTTCTTTTATTATATTAAATAAATAATTTGAAGTTCACTAATAATCTTGAGGAAGATTTATTTCAAATTGACAGATATCATCACCTCTTAAATGGGATTTCAAGATCTTGATTCGAACTGGTTTGCCTAATATACCTTCCCAATATTGGCGGTACCAACCTGTACTACAATTACAAAAAGTGGGAGATATACCTTTATCTAAATTACCATTAATAAATCGACAGTGACAATAATTTTTTTTCTTTTCTTCTGGAGTTTTAGCTTTTTCATATCCTTCTGGATTGACAGGTATTTTAGTTACATATATTATATTACCTTCTCGTACAGGATTTTCATACCAAGCATAATCTTTCTCCATTTTCTTTATAACTTCATTAATATCTTTATTTTTTTCGTAAATACTCCTTAAAAAGCCAATACGTTTTTGAGAGAACTCATGTGCACAACAGGATAAAATTTCATACTTCTCGTCATCATTGGCAACTTTATCGATTCGATTTAACGTCTTTTTTAGCCACTTTATTCGGTTTTCCTTAGAAGATTCTAAGGTAAATAATTTGTTTCTGTCTTTCATTATTTCTTTTCTGATTTGTTTGCCTAAAACTCTATCTAAATTTTGTTCTAATCTATTATCCCATTTATGTAATAGGTATTGAACTTCTATTTGATTTTCTTCTGAATTATTTATATTGTATTTATGGTAAACAAGCCTTAACCAACTAGTGCCAGTAATTAGATGCTCTTGTAAATAACCAGAAATTTTTTGAAATGTTTCGTTTAAGGTGTCGTATGTGCCTTGATGTGTTATAGCTAATACTTCAATGTTTTCAAGATATTTAGTTTTAATATTATTAAAGTTCTTTTGATCTTTGAGTTCGAAGCAAATGTCTATATCCTTTCCTCCCTCACTATACACTCCATAATCTATAACTGCAATGGCTGGTCCGATAACATAATTTTTACACTTTTGGTATAATTCATCAATTTTAGGGGGAATATCTTTTATTTCTCCACGAAAATTAATGTATGTAACTCTTATTTTTTCAATTTTTTTATGAGATATTCCTAATGCTTGAAGCGTCATTTTAATATGATTTTATAATTATCAAAATAATGATTTTTTATATCTTTTAGTTAACCAATTTATTTTATTTTAGAATTATTCCTTCAAAATTAACCAGTCGAAATATTACGAATCTATCTACCAAAATATCATTATAAAAATGAATAAAAAAAAAAGAAAAATTGATTAATTTATCTTATTTTTGCTCCCATTCAAAATCTAATTTAACATATTTCTTGGTATAGAAGTAAGAGACGAGCAATATAACAGAAACTAGTGGACCAAAAATTATTAATCCCCATGAAAAATCCTTGATAGTTGAGATATTTGGCAAAGAAAAAATTGACCCGATTAAAAAAGCACCGAAAGCTTGAAAAATATTAAGAATAATGGAAGGAAATCCTGCATAAATCCCAGCTTTTAATTCTCCTGTTGATTTCTCATCATCTTCAGCTACATCTGCATAAACAATATATGGAAATAAATACCATCCCGCTAAACTTGTAGCAACCATAATTATAAAGATTATACCAATTATTAAATAAGAATCCAGTTGGATTAATGCAAGGAGTGTTATGGGAAGAGTACAAATTGCTAGGAGAAATACATATAGAAGTGTCTTCTTTTTCCCGGATTTCTCTATTGATCTTCTCCATAGATATAAGAAAATGAAGATTACTAACACTAAACATATTGCTGCAATCATATAATCTAACATTCCTAGAGCTAGAGCATCAACGAGATATTTTAACATTCCTGTACTTAACATTGACCACCCTAACCCTGAAATCCCCATCATTAAAACAATCAGCATGAAGTTCTTATTTTTTATAATTGTCTTTAAATTTTCTCTCAAATTTGTGTTGATCGTATAATGAGGTTCTGTAGAGATTTTAAATGCAATAAAATAAAACAATATTATTATCAGGACTCCAAAGATTATTATTGGTATTAAAAAATTAAGAGGAATAGCTATGTTTACGTCTCCCGCATCTTCTATTGCATCTATATAGCTAGTTAAAATAATCAATGAAAAAACAGCCATAGTAGCATTACCTATCCAGTTAAAAATATTTTGAAATTGAGACACCTCGGGCCTTTCTTCTACAGGAAATACTTCTGCCATCCATGCTTGGTATGGAGTAGTTAAAGAATAACTCATTCGAAACATTATTTCCCATATCAACATCCATATAAATAATGTCGTTTTATCTGTTAGATCAATTATTAATGCGGGTAATAGTAAAAAAATTGTTGAAATTGCCAATATTGGAGCAAAAATTATTATATATGGTTTTCTTCTACCCCACCGTGTATACTTAGCATCACTTAGCCATCCAAAAAGAAATTGACAGAGAGCAATAGTTAAATAGCCCATCGATATTGCAAATCCAGCTAGAAATGGATGTAATCCATATCCGCTTGTATATAATGTAAGTAACGCCCATCCTTCAATACCAAGTACTATTGATGTACTTAATCTGGGAGAACCAAATAAAATTTTCTTGGATTTACTTGTTGTTCCCCTTATTATTTCTTTTGTTTCACTCATGATAATTCACGAATAAATTTTAGTATTATTTAATTTTTTGATGATTTAATTTAGGTAGATATAGATTAGAGAATACTTTATTTAAAGGTTTTTTTAAAAAGGAGTGGAGAATAATAATTTGTTTAATTTAGGAAGGGAATATGAAAAGATATAACACTTTATTCTTCTTCTTGATCCCATCCAAGATCTTTTAAAACCGAACCTAAAGTTTCTGATTCTTCCTCTAATACGAATTCTGTATCATATTCAGAAGCAGAAATTTCGGAGTCGAAATTAGGGGGTGCTAATTCTTCAAATGAGGGTAATTTATCGAGAGATGGTAATTTTTCCATCGAAATAGGTTCCTCAGAAACGATTTTAGGCTCCTCTGAAGCTGGGGCATCATCGATTTCCATTGGAGTATAATCATCAAGAGGAATTGGTGGAACTTCATCATCATAAACTTTAAACTGAGATCCGGGAGTTATGCTTTCAACTACATGAGGGGTTTCAATTTCGACAGCTTCCTTTACTTCTTTTTCAATCCCTAATCCAATTGACTTGGGAATTGATACAACTTTGCTTTCCGCTGTAGCTTCAAGTTCTTCAAATTCTTCACCTTCTTTTTCCCAATCATCTAAAAATCCTAATAGATCATCTAAAGCAGCTTTGTCTTGTGCAAGGGAGGGTTTTACAATACCTTTAGTTTCTTCTTCCATTTTTTGTTGTTCAATCTTTTTAATTTCGGATTCTTCAATTGAGAGCATCATCTCTGTTTCTTGATCACCAGAAATTAATCTGTTTAATTTTTTAGCCACCTCTCTTAAGTAGCCAAGATAATATCCTATGCGATAAATTGCTCTTAATCCTCCAAAAATTATATATTCGTCATCAATTACCACCAAAATACTATACCCTGATGTATTATGTAAGATGATTTCTGTTAATGCGCCATGAACCGTTGCTTGGTTTAATCTTAACCCTAAATCTATTAAAGCCGTACTAGAAGCAGAAGTCGCATCAGCATCCAATTCTGAAGAGGTGGCGCTGGCAACTTTCATTCCCACTCGAGATAAAACTGCTAGATTTTCTAAATCAGTGTTTTCTTCTTCTTCTTTTAAAACATTCATAATTTTTTTACGGATATCTTCTGCAATTGCTGACATTTACTTTTCCTACTTGGTATAATAATTGAACAAGATTTTTTTAACTTAGATTTAAGTATAAATAGAAAGTCTATTTTAATATATTTTATCATCACTTTATTTTAAAAATTTCTTTATGTTCATTTGGGTTGAAATAGATTTTTCCGCCTTCTCGAAGGAATATCCTGATACCTGTGTTATTAATTTCTTCATTTCATTTATAACATGATTTGGAGTTATATTATCTGTATCGAGCATAAAAACACCCTCTTTAGTTGAAAGAAATTGTTTATAATACGATAGAATAGTTAATAAATAATCTTTATCTTCTTCATTCCAATCCTTTCTAATTTTTTCTAACGAACCTCTTTGGATTATACGTTTCATGATTGTACTTGGATTTGCATATAAGTAAAAAGTATAATCTTCTTTCCATTGAATAGAATTGTAAGTGTCTAAAATAAGATTAAAGTCTTTTTCCTTTAGTTTAAGACTCTTAGAGTATATTAAAACACATATAGGAGTTCTATCTAAAATGATTATCCTGCCATTATATTTATTATCAAAATTTGTAATATTTTGGTTACGTCTAATCAATTGTTGAAGAAAATGAAGCTCACTTCTAAAACTAATTTGCTTGTTGGAAGAACCAAAGGGAAATGGTGGATTTTTTATGTATCTTTCTGGAAAAAATCTAAATTTATTATTATCTTTAAATCTTAATTTGAAGAGATTGAAAATTGTTGTTTTCCCGATACCATGAGCACCAGCAATAGAAATAACAATGTTATCTTTTGAACCCTTATTTCTATAAATAGTTTTGCTCAAAATTATTTACTCCAAATCAAAAAGATTTAGTGGCATTAATAAAACTATTGAGATTATTGATTTTTTCTTATTATTAAAATTTTATATTTAGGAGGTAATGTATGGTCAAAATTAAAGAGAGATAAGGATTACAATAAAAATTGTATATGTAATATTTGCTATTATAGTATTAAATATATTTCCATTTAATTCATAAAGAAATCCGAGAACTGTAAACGATAGTAAATTTGCCAGAAAAAAACCCATTCCAATTGGAAAAGAAAACAATAGCATTACGAGTGAATAGACGAGAGCAACTATAAGAATAACAGAATAATTATTTCTAAATTTTTGTTTCAAAGTGTTATGTAAAACCCCTCTAAATACAATCTCTGAAGAAACTGTTCCTATACATAATGCTATAATTAGAACAATTATCCATAATAGATCAGCATTTCTAATTATCTGATTTTGCGATTCAATACTTCCTTTAATATCAAAAAAATCTAAACCTACATCTGAAAGGAAATATATAAGAGAATCAGATAAATAATTAATCAGCAATAGTACTATAGTACCTAAAGCTCCGATAAGTGTAGCTATAAGAATTTTTTTAGAATCTGGATTAAATCCTAATTTGTTAAAACTATGCTTTTTATTATATATATACCAAATTGGATACAATCCGAATAATAATTCAGGTATTTGGCTTAATAGGATTTGTTGAATACTAATGTCGTCAGTAGTTCCATCTACTTGAAATGAAAGAAAGGTATATAATAAAAAGAAGATAATTACTAATATATAGATACAGGTTCCAAAAACGTTAATACCTTCTTTTAGATTCCAGGTGTCTTTTTTTAACAAAAATTTTTGTTCAGGTTCAAGTTTTTTATCCATAAAAATAAAGCCTGGTTTCTTCTGAATTACTGCTTTTTTGACATCAGAGATTTTCTCTAATGGTGTATCACATATGGGACATTGATCTAGAATGGTAGATATTATTATAGATCCACATCCGGGACATTTTCTTGAAATATCTAGTTTTTGAAATTTTGTTGACTTCAGAACTTCTTTGATCGACTCAATCTTAATCATTAACTTTCCACAATTAGGACAGTAAGTCTTATTTTCTGCCACTTCAGCTCCACAGTAAACACAGTACTTAATCTTCTTTTCATTGTTTTTTGACATTATTCTGATTTTTGGTGCAATTCTTTTTCATATTCTTATTTTGTAAATTATATAAACTAAAAATTATATAATTTTTGCTTACGTTTTATTCAATTAATTGGATATCATTGTCAATAGAATCTTTTATGCTAAAAGAAATATTAAAAAAATTAATTACCTAATTAAATATTGAGAGAAAATTGATAATATTCACGTGGACTTAATCTCATTAAATCTTTTTAAATTCTTTTTTGTAATGTTATTTAATTCCATAAGCAAAAGACCGTGATAGTAAGAAATCGAATCAAAATAACTTTCCCCCAAATCTGACTTACCAGCATATACTAAGGCCATTTGAGCATTTAATGCGGCTCTTATTAGAATTTCAACCCCTTTATAAATCAAATTAGGGCTCCACATTCCTTGATTTGGATTAGACCACCATACAGGGCAAGAATAAATACCACGATTATAGAAAAACCTAGCAGTATTGTAGTAATTAGTTATTTCCCAATCTAATGTTAAATCTAGATTATCTGATAGATTCATTAGATTATTCAAACTCTTCATTAGTTTCCAATAATACTTATGGACACTATTATCTGGATGATCCCAAAGAGGATATGGAATATTGGCTTTAAGACCTTCATAAGTTGTACTCCAACTTGATTCTCTTGGAATAACTTTTTTCTTTGCAATTGGAAAATGTTGGTCTAGATCTGAAATAAAAATTGTTTTAATTGTTTCTTCCTTGTAAATGAGGTCTAACACCTTCTTTAGAAAAGTTTTATCATAATTTCTGATATGATGCCCAAATGTCTCAATATCTAATGCAGAAATGATGTAAGTGTCATTTTTTTTAATTTCTTTTTCATTTTTATACATCTTTAGTAAAGCTTTTACAAATTCTTTTGTTGTTATATTCTTAAAGGCAATTTTATTACTCAAGATATCATCTCTAAAAAATAATTGAAGCCCATTAGGAGATATATAGATTTTATCATATGCCCACTCTTCAGGACATGCAATACCGCTTAAAATTACCCATTTGTATCCTAAATGATGTATAAATTTAGCTACACTTCCTGAGATTGCCATTTCTGGGGGAAAAAAGCCCTTTCTTTCCCACCGACCAAATTCTCTCCTGTTTAATTCTTCATTCATCTGAATTTGATGTTGAACTTCTTTTTGAGGGATTAAGGGAAGGATTGGATGAAATTTTGCCGTCCCAACTATTTCAATTTTACTCTCAGACACTAAATTCTTTATTAAATCCATTGTATCTCCGAAACCATATTCATAAAACAACTCAATAAGAACACCATTGATATTTAAAGTAAATTGAATATCATCGTATCTCTCCAGAAGAGAAAATATTGGCTTATAACATTCTTTATCGATATTTTTTAAAACTTTAAAATCTTGAGTAGGCGGTTGATAAGCATGTAATAAAGGAGCCCAATAAGTCGTCACATCAATCACATCACATTACTACTGATTACTATTTAATTATCACTATGTTTATATAAAAAATGTAATTATGAACTTTAGATATTTTCCATCATATCATAATTGTTTGATATTTATAATGAAACCGAAAGTCTATATAACTTCTACTAAAAGCAAATATGAAAAAGAATTAATAGATGCTGGAAAGGTGCATTTTAAATAATTTGGTGGGGTTGGAAATTTCTTTAAAAGAAATGTATTAATGAAAATAAATACTACAGCAGTTAATTGTAATTGTGAATATTTATTTTTCTATTATAGTTTCTTTTACTGCTGTGCCAAAATGGGTAGCTCCAGGTCCAATATGAACTAAAAATTCATCACCTATTTTTATATCAACCACAGATTTAGTTTCCCCATTAGCATCAACCAACCGTATTGTTTCTGCATTTTGGCATATACAACTAATTAGAATTTTTTTATTTTCTTTTAATACTTCTAATTCAAATCGAAGCATAGGACGAGTTTCAATTTTCACTCTTCCAACTGAAACAACTCGCGCCTCTCCTTTATTTGAAACGACTAATACTTTTTTACCACCCTTTAATTCGCTTAAATAATTAGTTCTATATACTTTTTTAGGATCATCATCGGGTACCAATATATATGAAGATACATCACCAGCATTGACACGAAATGGTCTAGATGCTACAAATTCTGTTTCAAATGTTTCAGAATGAATCAAACAGAACCCCGCTGCCGTTGATCCTACTAGAAGTCCTTCACCAAAATTAAAAAGTGATGAAGCATCAACACATACTCTTTCTGCCTCAGAAATATTCTCAATGTTCACCACTTTTGCTTTAATAAGATCAATTTGAAAAGTATCATGAATTAAATTTTTAAGTTCATTAATTTCATTTACGGTTTTAGGTGTTATAAGTACACCATCTACTCCAATTTCTAGAGTTTTCAGCATCAATTCAGCTTCTTTTATTGAATCAACTACAGCAATTAAATCTGTATCATTTGAATGCAATTCTGCTATTAGATTTTCAAATGGTATTACCTTCCAATCTTTAGCAGAAACGATTATAAAATCTATAAATCCAGTTTTCGAAAGTTCGATAATTTCTCTTTCATCTTCTTTTCTTTTTAATTCAATGAAAAATCCTGAATTTTGATGAGCAAACTTTTCATTGGCCAAATTTTCTTCAAATAGCTTTTTATCATCATAAACTAAATATGTGGAAGGGATATTAAGGTCTCTTGAATAAAGCACTACCCTTTCAATTTTTTCAAACTCTTTAAAAGTTTCTTGAGAAACTAAAAAATTTAAAATATTTTTATTAAAAGCTTCTTGAACTAATTCCTTGAAATTGCTTATTCTAGATTCGAAGTTCAATATCATTTTTTTCATATTTATTGGTCTACAAAACTTTTTTGAAGTGAATTATTTTATTATATTATATACAATAATATTAAATTTTTAAGTTAGAAAAATCATATAATTCATAAATTAGATAGAATTAATTTAAACCTCTAAAAGGAGTAATCTTAAAATGGGTCTAAAAAAGAAACTCTTTCCTCGTAAAGGTAAAGAAAAAATAAATTTAGTCGCAAAAGCAAAAGGTCATATCCACAAATTAAATATGATGAATAAAAATTACAACCGACGCGCTGAGATAAGCCGAAAAAATGCAAAAATCGCTTTAAAGCGAGGCGAAAAAGGTCGTGCAAAGAGTTATCTAGTACAATATAAATCATATCAAGCGAAGGTCGATCGGTCTAATAATATAAGATTAAAGATAGAAAGGCAAATTCAAGCGATAGAAGAAGGAACGCTTATCTCTCAAACTGGAGATGTAATGGGTGGAATTAGGGATGAACTTGAATATATTGCCACAAAAGCATCTCCTACAAAAGTTGCCGAAATCGCCGAGGATTCTGAAGCATATGTTTCTGAAATCGAGGAAGCCGCAGAAATTTTAGGGGGAGATCCAGAAATTGATCTTGCTATTGATGTTACAGATGAATTGAATCAACTTGAAACCGAAATGTTACTTGATCAAGGAGGAGCAATGCCTGAAATTCCTTCTGATGAACTAGCCTACATCCCAGAATTCGATGAATTTGAAGAGGAAGCTGAAGTTAAATCAAAAGATAAATTAAAAGATGAAATTGCCAAATTAAGAAAAGAATTGGAATGATAATTCTTTTTTATAAATTTCTTTTACTCTTTACTACTAATCTATGTTAAATTAAAAAAAGACTAATAATTATCTTAATTCCTTTAATGCTAAGACTATGTTTTTCACTTTTCTAATTGCTATTTCGTAACCATCTTTCTCTCCGAAAACCTTTAAAGGGTAGAAGCCACAATCGGGTTTTATTATTAAATTTTCCCTACCATAATGTTCTATTCCTTTCTTTATATATTTCTTAAGGAATTCAACCTTTTCCACATAATCATCAATGGGTTTCTCTTTAATAGGTACGAATTTAGATTCAACAGTTCCCATTGCTAAAAGTTTATCAGATTGTTGAAAATGTTTCCTTTCAAAGACATCAAAATTCTGTTCATTCGTACTGAATTCATGATCTAAAATTTTTACATTTGTTTTTAGAAGGATATCTCGTAGATAGGGACTAATTCTTCCACACACATGGAGAGATGATAAACCATTTATTCCTGATATTGCTTTATTAATAGTATTGATAATAAAATCTTCTGAGTGGAATAGTATTTTCCTTCCCACTAATAAGCCAAGAATCGGTTCATCACAGGAAATTATATCTATTCCCATATTATTATAAGCTGAGCCCATTTGTTTCAAAATTTCAGCAAATTTATCAACTATCCAATCTACCATGACTGCATGTGGTTCTTCGAAGATCATTGGTTTTATGCCTTTAGCAAGATTATTTTTCAATATTGTCTCAAATGTTAAAGTGAAAGGTCCAGTTAAACAAGCTTTTGTGCCTTTAATTGATTCCCTAAGATCTGGATGGTCATTCAAAAAATTAACCATAAATTCTCCGTATTCCAGAGCTATAGGTTGCTTTGGTATTTTAAAATCTCCATGTAAATAAAATTTATTATCAATTTCCTCTAAATTCTGAATTTTTTTAGATAATGGGGATAAAAACTGATAATTCATATCTAAAAGTTGAGGGTAGCACGGATAATCAATACCTATTTGAATTAAATCAGTAAAAACCTTCACCATATTGCTATGGGTATTACTTAGGGGCCAACTTCCAACGACTGTAGTAAAAAGTGCATCCTCTTTATCCATAAGTTATAGAATAGTAAAAAAAATATAAATGTAGGATATATAAAATATGCAAATTCTGCATAAAAAACAAGAAGGCACTTCTATGAGTAATATCGTCTTTTATCAAAATTTCTGCTACTTCTTTTAATTTCTTCAATTTCCTCGAGATTATCTTGAAGAGATTGTATTTTTGTTTCAATTAGATAAATTTCTTTTTGGAGGTTCTTAAAAGTTTTAAAGTAATCCACCTCAGAGATAATCCCTTGATCGAATTTAGCATCGAGCTTTTTCAGAGTTTCTTTCAGACTGAATCTCTCTTTTTTTAATTCTAACATTTTTTTATGTTTTTCTTTATCTATTTTAAATAGCTTTCGTTTGTAATTATAAGAATTATCTCGTGGAATAGATTCTGAATCGAACAAATCAGATAAATGATTTCTATTATAATCCTGAAACATAACCTCATTATTTAAGAAATAATCATTTTCATCATAAATGGAATTATTAATATTTCTTTCTGGATTTTCGTATCGTCGATTTAAGTTATTAATTAATTCATTTTCAGGATTTATTCTTTGGGGATTATAATTTTGATATTGATTTGGATTAAACATATTTTGTGAAAGGAAGTTGTTTTTAGGAAAGTTTTGTCTTTCTGAATTATTAATAAATTGAGGTGATTGATTAAAACCAGACTGGAAATATTGTGAATTATTATTTTTTTGATAGTAATTACTATTACCAGTGTAATTAGGCCAAGGTTGAGCGTTATTTTGATGATGCATATATTGAGGTGGAACACGGGAAGTGATATTAGACATTTTGTTGGGGTGCATACCAAAAGGGGGTGCCAATTCTTTATTATAACTATAGGTATTCTCAAAATTTTTATTATATTGGCATTTTATGCTAAAAAAAGAATTAATACTCTCTTCGATGAAATTTATTAACTCATTTAAATCAAGATCAATTTGTTGAAGTTTTTTTGCAGTTTTCTCATCATAGATTGTTGTTTCGTCAAAAGATCTGGCTAAAAGAATGTATTCAATTACTCTAGAAATAGATTTAGGAGGTAGTGTAAACTCATATTTTCCATAAGCGAATTCAATATACAATTTTTTGAAAATTTTTCCTTTTTCCTTTATTCTTGTTAAATCTTGGACGGGGGCTTTAAATATTAATTCTTTCTTCTTTTTAACTACACCATACTCATGAACAAATGATAGATCAAAATTGGTAATAAATAAGATCCCTTTATCTTTCTTGAATTTTTCTTGAGTATTTAATCCATTAGTTAGTTTGGCAAAAATCGCATAAACCGGTTTTTCCCCATCCGCAAGTCTTAGCAATTTCTTGTATTCGCTAAAATAATAACTAACCTTACCAATAAATTGTAAGTTTTTTTCAAAGTTTTCAAAACTATCATCAAAAGTGTTTAAGTTTTTTTTTATAAACTCTTCTATGGCATTAAAACTTCTTGATAAATTTTCAAGTATACCTTCTATGATTATTATATTTGAATTTGGTTGAGGGTAAATATCAAAGAAATATTCTTTATTTTGATTTAATTGGTGAAAATGAATATTTATTTTTTCAAATAAAGCATTCTGTATATAGAGAAATAACTTAAAAAGAGCTAATAAATCTGATTCCATTTGAGGAAAATGATAATATTTACTAGGAGGATTTCTTACCTCTTTAATTTTAGATTGATATAGATACAATTTATCAAGTATTTCTTTTAAAGGTTGAATAAATAAACGTGAATTTTTAATTAATTCTAAAAATTTCTTTTCTAATTCTTCTTTTTTTTCATAGATATTAATTATTTGATGAGAATCACATTTTGGGCAAGATTTCAGAAGCTGATTAGCTTTAGTAATATTATCCTTACCACAATCCTTGCAAACTTTCTCATTTTCAGACTCAAGAATTTGAATATTTCTAGATTTACAATCCTGACAAATAAAGAAATCCACTTTTTTTTCATGGAGGCATTCAGAGCAACAACTAGAGCCACACTCTTCACAATAATAAGCTAACTTTACATATCTGTGACAAAACCTACATATTTGCTCTGACATTTTTAATACTTAAACCCAACCAAATGAGGTAAAAATTACCTTTAAAATCGCTTTATCAGAAGAATAAGAAATTCCAAAACATAAAAAAAGCTATATTATTCTCGTATCATGTAATATTCAGATATAACTAGGGGGAAAATAAGAATCGATTGAACATTTATTATTTAATTATTTTTACTTTTTTTCCTAAAGCTTGGCCTGGAACCCCAGCTTTCTTGAAATGAGCTCTTACAGCACCATTATTTCCGTGAGCTCGGGTTATAACTCCCTTTAATTCTTTACCCGTAGGTGTAATCCAAACAACAGTTCTTCCAATTAACTTATTACCATCTTTTCTTGTTTTTATATTAGGGAACACTAATATACAGTGTTTCTGGTGTATTGTGTGGCGACCTTGTTTATAATTTAAGATTACACCTTCCATTCCAAGCATGTTTAACTTGTTTAATGACATTAGGTAAAAACTGTTTAATCTATTATAAAATATATTTACCTTTAATCTAGTATAAAATATAACTTTTTTGCTTTACTGTGAAAAAAACGGGTACTCTAACCCTTTTTTTTTCAAGATATATAAAATTAAAGATAAATATTAAAAATATCAGGGTTAATTACAAATATGCATATAATCTATGAATGATGAAATGAAATAAAATGAGAGAAATTAAATTTCCTGAAGGATTTATTTGGGGTACCGCAACATCTAGCTATCAGATTGAAGGTGCGTGGAACGAGGATGGTAAGGGAGAAAGCGTGTGGGATGCCATATGTCATACAACAAGCGTAATACATGACGGTGATACCGGCGATATTGCATGCGATCATTACCATCAATATAAGGAAGACGTCCAATTGATGAAAGAAATGAACCTTCAAGCTTATCGATTTTCGGTGTCGTGGCCTCGTATTTTTCCAACTGGTAAGGGAAAGATAAACCCTAAAGGGGTCGAGTTTTACGATAATTTAATTAACGAGCTAATTGCTAACGATATAGAACCATTCGTCACGCTTTATCATTGGGATTTACCCCTTGAATTTAATAAAATAGGAGCATGGGAAAGCCGTGAGGTTGTAGACGCGTTTGTTGATTATGCAAGATTCATGTTCGACAAATTTGGAGATCGCGTGAAGAAATGGATTACTTTTAACGAGCCTTTGGTTTTTGCCGTGTGGTTTTATTTTCTTGGTCTTTATGGTAAGAAGGATATTGCAGCAGGAATGCGCGCGACTCACCTTGTTAATGTAGCACACGCAAAAGCTATAGAAACTTATCGTGATTCTGATAATTCTGACGGTCTGATTGGTATAACCCTTAATTTAGATTCGATATATCCTAAGACGGACTCATCATTGGATAAGGAGGGTGCCATTATTGTTGACAGTATCATGAATCGTTGGTATTTAGATCCCGTCCTCAAGGGTGAATATCCGAGCGATACTTTAGCTCTTCTTGAAAGATATTTTAATTTTCCTTCAATTCCAGATGAAGATTTACAATTACTTAAAGATAATCCATTAGATTTTTTGGGCATTAACAATTACTCTTGTACTCGAGTGAACTTAAAGAAGCCAATAAAAAGACCGACAGATTTTTACAAAATTCTTTTACCAGGTAAACCAGAAAAAGGAGTTGAAGTTTCAGATGTAGGCTGGGAAGTATATCCTGATGGACTATATGATCTTCTAAAGCGGGTGGACAAAGATTACGAACATCCTCTTATTTACATAACAGAAAATGGCATGGCATGCAAGGACGAGAATATAGTTGATAAAGTAGTACAAGACGACGATCGCTTGAGTTATCTTCAGCGTTATTTTGAAGCCGCAAGTAGAGCCATAAATGAGGGTGTGAACTTAAAGGGTTATTTTGTTTGGTCATTGATGGACAATTTCGAATGGACAGATGGGTATTCAAAGCGTTTTGGGATAATTCGAGTCGATCACAAGACGCAAGAAAGAATGTGGAAGAAAAGTTCTCTTTGGTATCGGGACGTAATAGCGAGAAATGGTTTTGATTTTCAAAGTTAAACCTCTATTGAATCACTTTAATTTAAAATCTAAATTGGGTTGTCTAAACTATTAAGTTTTTTTAATTAATTTAACTTATTTTGGAAGTGTTTAATTATTAAATTATGAAAAAGTTGAAGAACTTTTGAAAAAGTAAAAAAAGATTTTTGTTTTATTTCATTTTAAATATAAGCTAATGAAAGTTGCTTTTAATAAAATAAAAATTACTCCTAAAGATTATATCGGTATGCCTATGGCGGGTTATACCAGACCAAACCCTTGTTTGGGTAAATTAGATGATATTTATGCTTACGGCGTTTTAATTGAAGAAACTGGATTGGAAGATAAAAAAAAGCAAATTCTTTTAATTTCACTTGATTTATTAAAAGTCCCGTTAGTTTTAGCTAATTACATCAAAAAACAAATTATTAATAACTTTAAATTTTTAGAACAAGAATATATTTTTATTCACGCTACACACACACATTCAGCTCCTGATTTAACAGGAGAATTTTATTGGCCTGGTGGTACATTTAACTTTTTAAAAGGTATTATGTTTGGTGCTAATAGAAATGACAGATATATAGTTTGGTTTACTCGTCAAATTGTAAAAATGATAGCTGTCATGTATAAGAAAATAAAAACGTGTAAATTAGCATGGAAAAAAAAGCCATTTAATCCTCAAATAGTCATACACCGTAAATTCCCAACGAAAGAACTTAAACTAGAATTAGGTGTAATTGTTTTTCGTTCTTTAGATAGTAATGAATTAATTGGTTTTATTATTAATTACTCTTGTCATCCTACAACTTTATCTTATCTCAACAATAAATTGTCTGCCGATTATCCCGGGCGTATTGTATTCAAAATAGGTGAATTAACTAATGATAGAATTGAAATTGCTTTTTTTAATGGTCCTGCAGGAAATTTAAATCCAATCACTACATGTGGAACTAATTATGAAAAATTAGAGAAGAATAAAGTCTTAGTTTATGATCAGTTAGGAACATATGTTCATACTGAGAAAATTGGATATAAAATCGGCGAAGAAGCATTAAAGTTAGCAGAATCTATTCCTATAGACGCTTTTTTTGAAAATTTAAAATTATCAACTTGTTTAAAAAATATATGGATTCCATTAAAGGATTTCAAATATTTCTCAAAAACATGGTTTATGAATAAGTTGAAATTTGTATTAAAGAAGCATTTTTTAATTCCAATTTCAAGGGTTATTCAAGTAAATTTTCCAAAGTTTACAATCAAACATTATTCATTTAAATCAAGAGCCAAATCAATCGTACAAGTATTAAATTTTGAAGTTTTCAAGAATTCAAGAAAAAATTCCAAGGTGTTTGATATGATTTTTGTTCCGGGCGAACTTTATGAAGAAATTGGCGAAAATTTACTTGAAAATGCACCGCAAGGTGAAAAAAATACATTTATATTTCAAAATGTTAATGATTGGATCGGATATTTATTCCCAGTAGAGGATTATATTGAACAAGGAGGTTGGGAAGCATTTGCAGGTTTTAGTCCTATTTGTGGTCACTATATAGAAACAAGTATTTTGGAGCTTTTTAAAGAGATTAAAGATAAAACTTTAAGTAAAAAATTTTAAACAGTGATTATAAATTCAATTTATCATTTCAAAAGATTTGTTCCATGCTTCTAAATTTATTATTTTTATTTGCTCTATGAATTTCTCTTCAGTAATTTTATCTTCTTGCTGTATTAGGTCATTAATTTTAGAGATAACAGATTGTTCGATGTTCTTTAGTTCAGATTTCTTGTTTATAGGTTTTGAAGTTGTATGTTTACACCAGAACCAATCAGAATTGACCATTTGATATGGTCCGGGGTTATAATACTTTTGACCTTCGATAGGGAAAGTGTAAGGCTTATAAAGACTAATACATGGAAGAGTAGTTCCTGTAAACCAATGAATTGATTTTTTTCCATTTCTCAAATGGGAAACTTGAGACCCAGTTGATTCAAATCCTCCATGCATGCAAATTCCCGCTTGATGTTCCCTCAGAAATTCCATCATTAATTTTGGTGTAATTTTGCCTACATTATCACGTAGTAAAAGAGTAGATTTTCCTCCTCTTGTATATGGTGATGGTATTGTGGAAACAGGATATCCTGAAAAAGTCACTGCAAAATCAAAATCATAATCATCTTTACAATATCCTTTTTCAATTGCATGTTGAATTATTCCCTTCTTTCGAAGATCACCTTTCCCTCTAATTGTTATACCGTTTGAGATAGATCTAACAGTTTTGACTTTTTCAGTTATCCACCATTCATCAGCAGTTTCTAATACATAAGCTTCTTTAGGATCTGCAATTATGAATGAGTTGTGGTACATCCAACTCGGATCATTATAAGAACAACCTCCTCCTTGTCCAAATATCTCTAATAAATCAATAATTATTTCCATCGCTTCTTTTGCAGTTGTACCTCTCTCAAGACCTAACCTTAATAAATCCATTCCTAATAGTCCAATATTTCTTAGAGGTTCATGTGTATATATTGCTTCATTTCCAATTACGACTCCATGCTCATTAGTACCCATTTCAGCACCCCACATCCACCATGGTTGACTTAGTATAACTGATACAGTCTCAGGAACTTGAGGAATTGATATATAGGTACAATTAACTTCTTCATCTCTCAAATGTTTTGATCTAGGAGAATAAGTGATTAATTGAACCTCATCCCTAGGACGATTTGAATTTTTACTAAAGATTACACTTCCATCCGTTGTTGAATTCCCTAATGCTACTAGAGTATCACACATAATTTTTCATTTAAAGATAATTATAAAATAAAAAGATATGGTATTCATGATTATTTAAGATAATTCAAAGCGGTTAAAGCATAGATTTTAGTTACATTTATTACATCATTTATGTAGACAAACTCATCTTGAGCATGATGATTATTCTCACCTCTAAGAGGTCCAATTAAAATAGTTTCTATACCTTTTTCTTGAAATAATTGAGCGTCAGTAGTTGGGATAAAAGTCTTAAAATCTCTTTCTTCTTCGAATACAGTTTTGAACGCATTTTTTACTGCTTGTGCAAAAGTAGAATTTGTATCTGTTATTTGTGGTTTTATATAACCTCCTATTTGGGCTGTAATATTTAAGTTTGGATCTTCTTTTTCAAGAGATTCTACAAAATTAAAGATTCTCACCTTTATACTCTCCACATCCATTTCTGGAATGACACTAATCATGCATTGCAAAACACAATTATCTGGAATTGTGTTTGCTGAATTTCCTCCATTTATCATTGTAAAATTTACTGAACTTACTTTCGATGGAAGATCAGGAGGCATTGGATATTTAGTTTCCATTTGGTTGAATTCTTCTTGTAAATCCATTAGGAAATTCATAATTTTCACTATCTTTCCGATAGCATTTATTCCTGAATATTTATTGCGATTAGGAGGAGGTAAATCTGGATAAGCTTGTGCATTGCGACGTATTCCTTGAATAATAAAACTCATCTGCAGTGCACCTCCAAGATAAGCGATTGGATAGTCACAACAAACATCACCTAACAAACAAGCATCTCCAGTTATAATTTCATCCTTTACAAGATATTCAGTACCTAGTAAACCTCCAATTTCCTCATTAATTACAGCAGTTATTATTAATTTTCCATTTAAATTTATTCCTAGATCTAATAATGTTTTAGTAGCAAAAATTTCTGCTGCCACACATGCCTTATCATCAGCAGCTCCCCGTCCATAAATTTTATTCCCAACAATCTCTCCTCCATGCGGATCTTTAGTCCAACCATCATACGTGGCAGCTGTATCAATATGAGCATTGAATATTAGAGATGGTCCATTTTCATTTCCTATTTCTCCAATAATATTCTTCCTTTTAACTTTTGTATTTATTTCAAATTCCTTCATTTTGGATTCGACAAATTTAGATATTTCTTTATATTTTCCGGGAGGTACTTCAGAGGGTATCTGAACCAACTCTTGAAGAAATCGAATAATTTCATCTTTCATGTCATCTATTCTTTCCATAACTATCTTTTCTATATTGTCCATTATTTTCACGAGTGTTTTATGATTCTTAATAAAAAAGAAAATGGTATTATTAATATAATGTATGGTCTAAAGAAATTAAAAGGATGCATTGAAGAGGATTTATAAATAATAATTTATCAGGTCTGGTTTATAATATTGTTATTACGTTTCTTTCATTTTATTATTAAATTTACTTTTTGTCGTATTTGAACCAAACAAATCCAATTTTGATTAAGTTTTAATAAAATTCAATTTTTAACGAATTAGTTTTAATTATTTTATGAATTATTCTTAGTTTATGGATTTAAAACAATTTACGGCATAATAGAATTATTGAACTGAATTGATAGAAACCAAAGATAATATTTGGATTTTTACCTTTGAATATGCGGGAATTGTGAAAATAGGAGGTCTTGGAGAAGTACCCGCAAATCAAGCTAAACACTTAGCTAATGATTATGAAATCACCGTTTTTATTCCTTCACATGGTCAATTGCAATCCCTAGAAAAAACATTTGAATTGGAAAAACTACCTTTTAATTGTGTGGGACAAATAAATCCTTCCCAGTTTGGAGTAATAGAAACAGAAGCTACCTATAATATTTCCTTTTACAAGGTAAAAATCAATAATGTGAATATTATTTTATTGCATGGAGAAAATCCATTTAGCTCAAAATTTCTTGATGATAAAATTGTATATAATCCAGATACCCTTAGTGGAAAGATCTGCCTTTTTAGTATAGGAATGCGTTGCTACATTGATTTTTTAACTGATAAACGTAAAGAAAACTTACCAGACATAATTCACATACACGATTATCATGCGGTTATACCATTTATTGGAATAAAACAAATATTAGCAAAAAATGGGTTAGATGTGGCTTCTTTAATTACTATTCATTTATTAACTTGGCCAAGATATCCAATTGATTTTTATAGAATCTGTGGAATAGATCATACCCCATTCACTATTCATCTAAAAGAAGGACTTAAAGCATTAACTCTCTATGAGATTTTCTCTATTTGTGAAAAAATAACCGAAGGTTATCAGAATCCTACGGTAGAGTTGATAGGTGCTATTGTTAGTGATTTGGTGACGACTGTAAGCCAATCATATTTAAAATCAGACATAATTCCAAATTGTGGTAATGGGTTAATTGAGTTCAAATCCAATTTTGTTTGGGATGGTTGTGACTGGGATTATGATGAAATTCTTAAGCAAGTACTAAAAAACCATGAAAATGAGATAAGAGAATTTTATAATATATCCCGAGAGAAAGAATTAACCTTGTCCGATATGAAGAAATATTTATTAACTCATAAGTTATCACATTTGGATAGAAGTCCATTAATACGTTCAGAAAAAGTTATTAATGTAATTAATGAGATTTCAAATGGGAATGAATTCGTTAAAGACGGATATATAAAGGCTTTCAACGAATCTGGTCCATTGGTAATTACAACAGGAAGAATATCGCCCCAAAAAGGATTTGAAACAATTTTAGAAGCGATTCCAATAGTAATAAAAATAATACCTAATGCTAAATTCTTATTTCTTATATTGCCTTCAGATTATAGTTTAAACGAAATTAGGACTTATGCACATTATGTTAAAAAATATCCAAATAATCTAAGGATAATTTATGGAGTAGCTGCAGATATTTTTCATCTTGCACATATTACTTCTGATGTTTATTGTGCATTATCTAGATGGGAACCATTTGGCATTATTGCTTTAGAAGCAATGTCTACAAAATTACCTGTAATCGCAACAAAAGTGGGAGGATTTCAAGAATCTATAATAGACATTAGAAATTTTCCGGAAATAGGTACTGGGATTTTGATTGATAAAGATAGTCCCTCGCAATTTGCTAAAGCTTTAATTTCTTTTTTTAAGTTAAAGGAAATTTCCGAAAAAGTAAAAGATAAGGAAGATATTTATGAGACTGAGAATTTTCGATTAGTTAATCAGATTCCTGATAAAATACTTGAATCTTTAGTACTGTTAGATCCTAATTATTACAATAAAATTAAAGAAAACTGCTATAAAAGAGTAAAAAATAATTTTAGATGGAGTATTGTCTCCAAGAAACTAATTGATTTATACACAATGATTAAAAATCTTCGGTCACTGAACATGTAAGGAGTTAACATATTAATGCTTTCGAAAAAATCTGTTGTTCTTATTTTAATCTCGGTTTTAATCTACGAAAACTAATTAAATTGAACAATATTTTACTGAATACTTTTAAGCAATTTTATACTATGGGGAAGAACATTTGATAATATCAAAAAAATCTGTAGCTTTTATTTTAGGAACTGTCTTCTTCATGTATCTCGCTGTTATGATGTTATATACTTATTTACCTCAATATTTAATATTTATAGGAACAGAACCACCAATTATAACTTTAACGATGACTTTTGCAATGTCTACATTTTTTATTTTTCCACCTTTATTAGGGAGGTATTCAGATAAACTCCAGAATAGAATTTATTTCATTTTTATTGGTCCTGTTGGAATGCTTATTACCTTAGTTCTACTTCTTTTTACCAGGAATATTATAATATTAAATATACTAATTTTTATTTTTGGCTTTTTTACTTCATCTGTAACGATTTATCTTACTCTTTTTAGTGAATTAGTACAGAATGATAAAAAATGGATATCTTATTATAATTCAGTCTGTGCAATTGGAAATTTTATAGGTGTTATAATAGGTGGTATTTTGATAGACTTTTTTAATATTGAGAACTTGTTCCTCTTTGCATTAATCATGTTCTTGTCGAGTATTGTTTTTAATGTGTTTATTAGAGAAAATAGGCAATTAATTTTAGATAATAATATAGAATTGTCTGAGAATATTCATAATGAAGGGATAAAAAAGATTCTTGAAGAAGATAATATCTCTAAATCAATATATTACGGTCTTTTTTTTAGGAATTTTGCCATTATACCTATCTTGAATATTATCGTAATTATTATGGGGTTTTATATACCTAACAATACTGAAATCGCATTTTTAGTGGGTATAAACCCCTTATTTCAAGTTTTCATAATGTTATTTATAGGAAAGAAATTAAACCAGAAAAATATTAAGACTGCTATGATTTTAGGATTTGGTTTATCAGCTATAGTTATAATTGGGTATATTATATCTGTTGATTTTTGGAGCTTTTTAGTTTTTCAAGTTTTAGTCTCTTTAAGTTATTCACTGTTTTGGATCGCAATAACAGTTTATATTGCTCAAAATTCAACTCCTAATAATAAAGGGCGCTTTATGGGATATGCTACTTCTAGTATTTTTGCTGGTACGACAATAGGAGGATTATTTTTTAGTCTATTATTGGCAGTTTTCCACTCTAATTATTATATATCCATGTCATTTATGATTATTTTTCCGATTATTTCTATGTTAATTATATCTTTAAAATTTAAAAACCAATAATATTGTAATGAGAAAAATTAACTCTACCGCTGCAAAAAAGGCTCTTTATTCATAAATTATTTAATAAAGTAATTATTTGTTAGCTATTTTAAAATAATTACTAAAAGGGGAATATAAATTGATCTTATCAAAAAAGTCTATTATTTTAATTTTATTATCTGTTTTTATTATTAATACAGCCGCAATTATTGTTTATACTTATGTACCTAAATACTTATTATTTTTAGGTATAGAAAAACCATTAATGCAGCTTATAATTACAATTATTCCTTTAACTGCTTTTGTTTTTCCGCCTTTATATGGTTTTTATTCAGATAAAATTCAAAATAGGCATATTTTTATTTTATTTGGAACTATTGGTACAACATTTGTTTATTTTTTTTTATTTCTAACTCAGAATCTGATATTAATAGTTGTATTGTTATTTCTTTTTGGTTTTTTTATGGCATCATCTAACTTATTAATGACATTATTTGCGGAATTAGTAGAAGATGATAAAACGCTCATTTCTTACTTTAACGCTTCAGTTGTAGCAGGTTGGTTTGTTGGAGCTCAATCTGGTGGCATTTATATTGATTTTTATGGAATCGAACATATATTTTTGTTTATTTTACTAATTTCTTTACCAACCGTAATTGTAGTTGTTTTTATTAAGGAAAAGAGATCTTTGATTTTAGAAAGGTATAACAGAGATGTAGAGAAAAACGCCCATAACCTTGTTTTAAATAATGAAGAAGAGATTTCAATTTCTCAATCAATTTATTATGGCTTATTTTTCAGAAATTTTAGCATCAAGCCAATTATGCCAATCCTTGCAATTATCATGATTTCTCATTTAGGCAGTGATACAGAGATTGGATTTTTGATTGGAATAAATTTCTTATTACAATTTTTTCAGATGCTATTAATAGGAAGGATAATTACCAATAAAAATATTAAATATTTCATGATTATTGGCTATACTTTAAGCTCAATTACTATTTTCGGATATATTATTTCAACTAATTTCTGGAGTTATTTACTTTTTCAATTTTTAGTTTCTTTTAGTTATTCTATGCATTGGGCAGCTACTATAACTTATATAGCTCAGAAGACTTCACCCAAAAATAAAGGAAAGTATATGGGTTATGCTAACACTAGTGTTTTTTCAGGAAGTTTTGTAGGAGGGATTTTATTCAGTTTATTATTATCTGTGTTTAACTCTGATTATTATATTGTTATGTATTTTATGATAATATTCCCCGCAATTTCCACTTTTATCATTTTTTTTAAATTCAAACCTGATCAAAAAATCACTCTTTATGCCAAAAAGGGGAGAGATTCTGAAGTATTGCATTAGGTTTATCAAGAATTATTTTTAATTCCCTTCTTATCCAATCTGAAATCCATTTATATTTTGCCTTAAATCTACTGTCCATAAAAATTATTGCCCCCTTATCTGATATTTTTCTTATCGGTCTTCCAGAAGCTTGGTTGGCTCGCTGAACTGCTGGATATAGGTAAGCAAAGTTCCATCCTTGTCTTTTAAACACTTTATCATAATAAGCTATTTTTGCCTCAACTCTAGGAGTTGGTAGATGATATGGAAATCCAGCAATTATTACAGAATTCATGAGGTCTCCTGGATAATCTTCACCTTCGGAATTCCTCCCGCCACATACGCCTAATAAAACAGCTCCTCCATTTGAGGCCATACTTTTAAAATCATCGACCATTGCTGCATTTTCAGAAGCTGATAACCCAGGTTCTTCATAAAATAATTTTTTATTATTTTTTTGTACTATAGATTCTATCCCATTTTCCATGAGTGCATTTAGAATACGATACGAGGCGCAAAAAATCCCTACATTTGCAGGAGTACATTGCAAAACCTCATTAATTTTCTCAATCATCTTTTTAAACATTCTCGGTATTCTATTATCTCTTTTAGTATCAACTCCTTCAGTGATAATAGCCTTAATATTTTTATTACTAAAAGGTGAGTCCGCAATAATCCCCTTATAACTCTTACCGCACTCATTTAATCCCATTAAATTATTAAATACATAGGGGTTCACAGTACCAGAGAGATTTAACCATGTATATCCTCTTTTTAAGAGAGGAATAGAAATTTCTCTTGGATCTAATGCTACAATTTCAAGTGATAATGTTCTTTTTCCTTTAATTGTTTTCAGATTGTAGCAAAAGAAATAGTTATCTAAATTGTATGTTTTCAACCATTTCAACCAAAATTCTGCTAAAGAACCAACAAAATCTCTTGAAATTTCACCATTAGCGAGTTTTTCCTCGTGAATAGAAACACTGTAATCATGAATTTCTTCAATAAAATTCTTAAATCCATTTAAATCATGAAATCCAAGTTTTTTATGAATTGCACTTAAAAATTTTCCTGGTACAATCGCTTTTTCTTCAATTCTTAGATTATTTTTTTTTTCATTTAATTGATCTAATAAAATCTTAACAAAACTCTGCATTAAAATAGGAGATCTATACATTTCTAGATCTTTTAAGCTGAGTCTTAATGAATATGGTGTGATTTTTTTTGAATTCATTTCCGTTGCAACATCAATTATATTATGACATTCATCCAATACTAATATACAGTTTTGAAGTTCTTGCCCAATAAATTCTAAAAAAGAATCTCGAATGAATGGATTGAAAATCCATTGATAATTACAGATAATTACTTTCATGTGTTCAAGTAAGAACTTACTTAAGAAATAAGGACAGAATTTTTTTTCCTTACAGAAATTTAGTAAATCTTCTGCATCTACGGGCTTATTAAATAATTCCGGCGCTAACGATATTGGATTTTCATTTTGTCCCTTCTTTTTTAATAAATTCAAAAAATAAATACAATTCCTATTTTTTCTTAAATCTGTACAAACTGACATAGCTTCTTTTGGATTTAACTTAAGAGATAATAAAGTTTTATTTAAGCACATCTCATTTCTCCCTCTTATAGATAAAGCGTTAAGTTTAATCCCTAGATTGTCATCGATTATTTTTTGTGAGATTTTCAACAATTCTTTTATTATTCTACGATTTTGAGAATGAGTTCGGCACATATATATTATTTTTAGATCTTTCTCATAAGCTAAAGGTAAAAGCCCACTTAAAGCAATTATTGTCTTTCCTGTTCCATTAGGAGCTAATAATAGAGTGATTTTTTTTAATCTTGAACTAATTTCAATCTGATTAGTAATATTTTCTTGATTTTCTCTGTATCGCTCGTATGGAAAAAATGATGAATAGTTTATCTTTAAACACCGAATTCTAATTTATGTATTTCATTATATTTTAACCCTTATATTGCCATAGACTATAAAAATTTATTTATTCTCAAACAAACATACCCAAAATCTGAAATATAATGGAAACCTACTCATTATTTTCATAATAAATATTAAATTTTAACAATATTTATATAGAAATTTGTTTAATTTACTCTTATGAAATTTGAACAATTAATTTATGAAGAGAAGGATCAAGTAGCGAGAATCACCCTAAATCGTCCAAAAGTTTTAAATGCTTTAAGTATGCAACTCTCTGATGAACTTGTAGCCTCTATAGAATTGGTACGCCAATCTACAAAATTAAAATTTTTAGTAATTAAGGGTGCTAGTAATAATTTTTGTGTAGGGGATGACATTACTGAAATGCTTAAATGGGGCGACGCGAATGAAATAACTCGACGGGTAAGATATTATCAAAATATGGCAAATCAACTTGAAGAGTTAGATAAAATTACAATTGCGGCGGTAGATGGCTTCGCGGTTGGTGGGGGATTAGAGATTACAATGGTGTGTGATTTTGTTATTGCAACTGAGAGAGCTAAGTGGGGAATGCCAGAAGTGGATGTAGGAATAACTCCAGGATGGGGAGGAACAACTAGATTGGCACGCCTTATTGGAAGACGTAGAGCAAAAGAAATCAATTTAATTGGTGCCCTCCATTCTGCAAAAAGAGCAGTAGAATGGAATCTCTGGAATCGTGTTGTTCCTAATGATCAACTTGATTATGAGATAGAGAAATTACTCGAGATCCTCAAATCCAAAAATCAACAAGGTATAAGGCAGCTAAAATTTATAATAAATAGAGGTGTTGAGTGTGATCTTTATACAGCACAGGGTTTTGAAGTGTTATCAGGTGCTTTAACAGGAGCAGTTAGCGGAATGTGGAAAATAAAAGATGCAGATCGAGGTGCTGGAGTAATGGGATTCTCTCAAAAAAATGAGCTTTGGGAAAAGAGAAGAAGATTAGCCAAAAACTTCTGGACTGATTAGATTTAATCAATATTATTTCATGGACTATGAAATTAATCATGTAGAATAGGTTTTCTTGCAGCAGTAACTGCGTCTAATCGTTTAACTGGCATATTTTGAGGTGCATTTTTTAAAAGTTCAGGATGAGTTCTAGCTTCCTCATAAATATTATTCATTACTTCAACAAAGTTATCTAAAGATTGTTTTGATTCGGTTTCAGTAGGCTCTATCATTAAAGCTCCCGGAACGATTAATGGAAAATAGATTGTTGGTGCATACATTCCATAATCAAGAATACGTTTTGCGATGTCTACTGTTGTAATATCATTGAGCATTCCTTGATCTGACAGGACAAATTCATGTTGACAAATTCGATTGAAGGGAAGATTATATTTTTTTTTTAAAAGAATCCTTAAGTAATTAGCATTTAAAACAGAAACTTGTCCAACTTTTTTTAGCCCTTCGGCGCCTAATGCCAAAATATAGGCATATGCTCTAATAATCACTCCAAAATTCCCCCAAAAAGCTTTTATCCTTCCAATAGATAAATCATCATTTTCTCTACATATAATGCCTTTCTCAGTTGAAATTAAACATGGTTTTGGTAGAAAAGGAATTAATTCTTCTACCACACCTATAGGTCCTGAACCAGGTCCACCTCCACCGTGAGGTGTAGAAAAAGTTTTATGCAAATTTAAGTGAACAATATCAAATCCCATGTCCCGAGGACGACAAATACCTAAAATTGGATTTAGATTTGCACCATCGTAATAACATAATCCTCCATTGTCATGTACTATACGTGTAATCTCCTTTATCTGTCTATCAAATATGCCTAATGTATTAGGATTTGTGAGCATAATTCCAGCAACATCACCTTCCTGCATCGCAAATTCTAATTGATCTAATGGAACCTCTCCAAATTCATTTGATGTTAATTCTATAATTGAAAAGCCTGCCATTTTTGCTGATGCTGGATTAGTTCCATGAGCTGAATCTGGAACAATAATTTTCTGTTTTTTAGCACCCCTACTCTCAAAAAATTTTTTCATTAGTAATAAACCCACTAATTCTCCATGAGCTCCAGCTGCAGGTTGTAAAGTAAATCCATCCATACCTGTTATTTCCCCCAATTGTTTTGAAATATGATAAAGTAATTCAAGGCATCCTTGATTTTCTTCTTGTAATGGATGAATATGTGTGAAACCTGATAATTTTACAATAGTTTCATTTATTTTAGGATTATATTTCATGGTACAAGAGCCTAATGGATAAATTCCGGTATCAACTCCATAATTTCGATAACTTAATTTAATAAAATGTCGAACGATTTCGATTTCTGGAATATTTGGAATTGGTAAATCTTTTCTTTGTAAATTTTCTGGTAAAATTTCATTAAGTTCAGTTTGTTCTATATCCATTTTAGGGGTATAATTCTTTTGTGTGGTTTCATTTTCTTTTTCAAAGATCAATTGGATGTTAGAGCTCATAATTATTTCTCCTCCGTTTTATTATTTAATGCTAATTGAACTGCTTCAAGAAAGCTATCAATTGAGTTTTTGGAGTTCATTTCAGTTACACAAACTAATGCAACATCTTTCATTTCGGGGTAATACTTGGAGATTTTTAGTGGAGGCTGAAGATCTAATTGTCTACATAACTTAATTAGAGCGTCAATATTAGGGCATTTGACTAAAAACTCATTATATGTTGGTTTTTTATTCATTATTTCATAACCCTGGATTTTACTTATTTCTTTTTTAACATAATGAGCTTTCTGAAAGTTTTGAGTTGCAACCTCTTTTAACCCAGCTCTTCCTAAAGCTAAAAGATAAGTTAATGCTGCCAATGAGCATAAAGCCTGATTAGTACAAATATTAGAACTTGCTTTTTCTCTACGTATATGTTGTTCTCGTGCTTGTAATGTTAATAAAAATCCACTTTTTTTCCCATTAATTTCTGTAGTTTTTCCAATTAGTCTTCCTGGTATCTTCCTTAAGTATTTTTGTTTAGCAGTAAAAATTCCTAACCCAGGCCCACCAAAAGAGGGGCTTATCCCAAAAGGTTGTCCTTCAGCTACAAAAATATCAATATCTGTTGAACCAGGAGGATTTAAAATCCCCAAACAAGTTGGATCGGTCATAACTTGAATAACCAAACAATTAGGCGCTTTTTCTCGTATTATATTAGTGAATTTCGAAACATCTTCAATATCACCGAAAAAATTAGGACTTTGAAATAATACTGCTGCCACATCATTATTTAAATCACTTTTCAAACTTTCTTCACTAACAGTTTTAACACTTATATTTTGACCCCAACAATAAGTTCTAACCACTTCTTCATATTCTGGGTGAATTCCTTTAAGCAATACAACCGTATTTTTGCGTGTTATAATTGATGACATAATAGCTGCTTCAGCAAGAGCAGTTGAACCATCATACATGCTAGCATTAGCAACATCCATCTGTGTCAGTCGAGAGATTATTGTTTGGTATTCATAAATAGCTTGCAAATAACCTTGACTAGCTTCAGCTTGATACGGCGTATAAGAAGTATAGAACTCAGATCTCGAAGTTACAAAATCAACCAAAGATGGGATATAATGATAATAACATCCTGCTCCTAAGAAGGAACTTGAATATACTTTATTCTTTTGAGAAATTTTCTGTAATCGATGTAAAAGATCTGGTTCAGATAAACCAGAAGGTAGATTAAGTTTATCAATAATTAAATCTTTAGGGATATCTTGAAAAAGGTCTTGTAAAGATTTTACATCTATTACATCCAACATTTCAATAATCGTTTTGTTATCATGAGGAATAAAATCCAAATTATCTCCCCTTTTAGGAATTTATTACGAATTAATTAAAACAATAAAGAAAAAAATATTAATGTTCTTCGTTTTGGATTAATTGTTTATAATTCTCAGCAGATAAAAGCTCATCTATTTCCTTAGCCTGAGAATACTTAATCTTTATAATCCATCCATCTATAAATGGAGAAGAATTAACAAGTTCTGGGTTATCAGCTAGATTTTGGTTTACTCCAATAATTTCACCTGATAATGGCATTATTAAATCGCCAACAGCTTTTACTGATTCAATTTCTACTGCATTACTTCCCTTTTCAAATACCATACTAACTTCAGGAAGTTCCACAAATACAATATCACCTAATTGATGTTGAGCATAATCAGTAATTCCAACTGTTGCAGTGGAATCTTCAATTCTTATCCATTCATGAGTTGATGCATATTTTAAACCGTCAGGAATTTTATACTCCATTATTTTCACTTTTTCTTTGTAATATAATTACACATTACGGTAAAAAGGTGTAGAAACTATTTCTCCTTTTAAGAGTTTATTGCGAATTTCAATTTCAAGTTTCATTCCTACTTCACTATATTGTTTTTCAACAAGTCCTAAACCAATTGTTTTCTTAAGTGTAGGCGAATATCCTCCTGAGGTAACAAATCCAATTTCAGGACCATTTTTAAAAATTTTATAATTCTCTCTAATAATACCTTTATCAATCAAATTAAGGCCTACTATAGTTCTTTTAGCTCCTTCAGTTTTTTGTTTCATCAAAACGTTCTTTCCTATATAATCAATCCCTTCTTTTGGTTTTACTAGCCAACTAAGTCCCGCTTCAATAGGATTAATAGTATCACTTATCTCATGACCATATAATGAATAACAAGCTTCTAATCTTAATGAATCTCTCGCTCCTAAACCAGCTGAACTTGCCCCGGTATTTAGTAATTCATCCCAAATCTTTTCTGCGAATTCATTTTCAAAGGAGATTTCAAATCCACGCTCCCCAGTATATCCTGTTCTCGCTATAAAGATTTGATTACCTTTAAGAGTACAATGAGCAAAATAAAACCTGTTAATTTGAGAAAGATCAACATCTACAAGGGGTTGAAGATTTTCATCCGCTTTTGGTCCTTGAAATGCTATTCGAGACCTTTTTGTTGAAAGATTTGTGATTTTAACATCTAATTCTCCTATATGTTCATTTAGCCATTGTAAGTCTTTTTCAATATTACCTGCATTAACAATCATTCTAAAACGCTCAGGAGTTTCCTCATAATATACAAGGTCATCTACAACGGCTCCATTTTCATAACACATGCAAGAATATTGACCTTTAGATGGTTCTAATAAATTTAGATCATTTATCATGATAATTTGAAGAAAATCAATGATATCTTTCCCCTCAAGAAGAAATTCACCCATATGTGAAATATCAAATATACCCGCGTAAGAACGAACCGCTTCATGTTCCTTTATTATACTTTCATATTGAACTGGCATGTACCATCCAGCAAAATTAACCATCCGTGCACCATGTTTTAAGTGAGTCTCATAGAGTGCCGTTTTTTTTATGTTATTAGGTTCATTACTCATATTTTCTACACACACTTACAGTATTAATGTGTTTGAGATATATAGTGGAATAAATAATATGCTTAATTAAAATTTTTTGGCTTTCGGATAAGAACCAAAGGTTTACATTCTTAATGTTGATAATCTAGATTAAAATCGTAAAAATTATTTATTACGTATATCTTAATAAAAAAATGAATGAAAAAAATAATAAGAATCAATATTTATCATTAAAGGACATAATCTCTGAGAGTCTTTTACGGGATTTAATATTATTCTCGTTCCTTTTTCTATTAATAATAACTCAAGCATGGGATAATATACTCTTATTATTATTTCCTCTAATAACGTATACATTTTCACTTTTCTTTCGTATTCTTGGGACAAATAAAAAGAGAACTCAATTTGAAAATAGTCTTATTATTTATAATCCTTTAGGAATAGAAGGACGTAATGCAAATCGATTATTCTTTTCTTCGATGTTTCAATTAATTTTAATTTTCTGGTTAGGTGCCGAATCATTGTATAATCCCCTCATAGTAAATAGTTATTTGTTGTATTTTAAAGGTTTTCTTATCTTTTTTTATACATTTGCGTTTTTTTGGATTTTTATTGATATGTGGAAATACACTAAGTTAGAAATATTAACTGATACAATTGAGGCCGGAATTGATTCTCATTCTGCAAGAAATTTAAGAAATATTATCTCATTTTTAAAGTTAAAGAATTTTAGATTAACCTCTCTAATAAATTTCTTTGTTTTTATAATTTTGAACATTCTTAATTTAATATTTAATTTGCTTATTAATAATTTAAGTTTTGGAATCCAATTTTATCTTCCAGGTTCTCAACTAATTACTCTCTCGTATTTTTCCTTCGTAATCCTTATTATTCCACCAGTTCTGTCATTAATTCTTCTCATTTCAAATTATAAAACTGTTAATAATTTTAGTAGAGAAAAGTTGGATAAAATTATTGAACCACTACCTAGAAACTTACAAATAAAAATAATTGAAAACCTTAAAGCACTGAATTTTAAAATTAAAAAACAATTAAATAGTAAATAAAAATTTATTAAAATCATAACTTATATTATTATAAATAATATCCTCAATATAATTTGGTTCTGGATCATAATGTTGAGCCGTAAGCTTCTTATCAAAATCGTTGTGGTAGGCGATGGAGGAATAGGTAAAAGTACTATGGTACAGAGACTAACAACTGGACAATTTATACCCCAGAAAATTACAATCGGAACAGATCTTGCAATCCAGAGCATCAAGATCGATAAAGAAACCACAGTCAATCTTCAGATTTGGGATTTCGCGGGGGAAAGACGTTTTAGAATATTTTTACCTAATTACGCTCGAGGAGCAACTGGATGCTTACTTTGCTATGATATAACAAGGCAAACAAGTTTTGACAGTTTGGATGAGTGGTTTAAAATTGTTAATGAAAATGCTATTGATCCTGTATTTATCTTAGTTGGAGAAAAACTTGATTTAGCAGACATCAGGAGAAGCGTACAATATGAACATGCTGAAGAATTCAAAAATAAATATAATTTAGATTATTTTTTTGAGACTTCCTCAAAAAATGGTGAAAATAATAAAAGGATTTTTGAAACCTTAACTCAGTCTATCCTTAAGAAAAAAGAACTTCTTAAAAACAAATAATTTCGTTTTTCAATAGATAGAATAATAGAAATGACATAAAAAGTAATAAAAAGAATAGAAGAATTGTTTATTTTATTCTTCAAACATATCTTTTAACTCATCAACGTTAAGATTTAGATACTTAGCTGTTATTAAGTCTTTACCTATAAGCGCTAGAAAGTTTTTCTTACGTTTTTTATTTAAAAATCTCTTCATCTCAGATAAGTCTGGATTAGGATCAGTAATTTCGATCAACTTATTTTTAACAGCAGTATCGACAAGTTTTTGTCCAATATCAGTTCTAATAATTAATAATGCTTCTCCAGAACCTTTTGGAGCACCCCATGGAGAGTAGGAAATATCTGAAAATTCTCCTGAGAAATCAGTACAATATTTACAGCCTGTCATACCTCCAGAAGAACAAGCAAATGCTATTTTTAATGAAGTACGTTCTGCTCCAGTATTGAAGTCAGAGACCAATATTTTAGCAAGCCCTTGTAAATGACATGGATTAGCAATAATTCCAATATCTCGTTTATAGGCTTTGTACGCTTGGCCAATTCCAGTAATCAACGGTCCAGCATTATCCATTGTAGCTTTTGGTATATATTTTTTAGCATCGTTAGCATTATCTACAACAATAGGAAATGCAACGGGTGGTTTTTTACTTTTTGGTTCACTTAAAACCATATGTTTAACAATACCTGAATCAAAAGCAGCAACCGATAGATTATATAAAATTTCATCATTATTTTTTGATTTTACCTGAATTATATCATTATAAACTCCAACAGCTAGATCAATACGAGTTTTTCCAAACATCTTCTGTTCCATTTCTGATATAGGGAGAAAACTACGAGGACAAGAATTGTAACAGAGTCCTACGGTTTCAGCACATTCATCTACAACATAAGCTTCTCCATTTTCTTCGTTAAAATTCATATGTGGACAGAAAGCATTGCAACTCCCACAGTGGATGCATAAACCAGCATAGATCACTTCTGATTCTAAATCTTGACTAGATTTTTCAACTTTCATTTAATTTAACCATGTTCACTTTTTTTGATCGTTATAGTGTGAAATTTCATTTTCATACTAAAATTAAAGCGTTAAGATATTTATTCTTTATTTTTTTAATTCTCTGTTATAAGTAATTTAGTATACATCTAATCCACTAAATCAATAAAGTATATAAGTTTTTTTAAAGGGACAAATAATATTCTATTAAGGAAAAACAATATAACACAACATCTATGAGAAACTCATGGAAAAGTTTGAATTAAGTAAATATTTAACTTTAAAGCTTGAAGATGGAAAAACTAATATATACATTGAAGGAGAACTATTTCTGCAGTGCAAATCTCTGATGCTGAATATCCCAAAAAATAAAATTAAAGAACTTTCTAGTATAAAATCCATTGATGAAGCCACTGAAAAATTATATTATGGGCGAAAAGGGGGCTCTAATACTGAAATAGAACCAATTGACGAATTTTGGGCACATTGTAGTAATTTTTTTACCTCCTTATTGGTGTTTAGGTAATTCTAACACGCTTACAATAAAAGAACTAAATTTAGTAATCATTTTTCTTTATTACCTTCCTATTTTTTCAAATTTCCATTCTTAACTGAATCTATTGCTATTACCATTAATATTCTACATTGTTCTTCTGGTAAACCTGTTATATAATTTAATATCTCTAAGAATTCTGAGGTTGTTGTATCATTTTCTTTTTTATTATCGAATCCACATTTTTCACATATCTGGTCATAACATTTATGGTCTCCACAACCATAGCATAAACTCATATCTCTAAAAAATTGATGTACAGCCTCTTGTATTTCATATACCTGCTTAATAGAAAGATTCAATTCTTTAGCTATTTTAAACAAATCGTTATTTTTCATTTTTGTTTGCTTTCTCATTCGAAATGAACTAAGAATAACCCAAAAAATATTTTATCTATTATAATAAAAAGCTGAAAAAATACTAATCTTGATTTTATTGAAATCTTTTTTATATTCCATAAAGAACTATAAAATTTTGTTATAATTAACTCTTATATTTTTAATAGATAATATGTAAATTTAAGATTG
>JAZGEW010000104.1:0-35994 GCA_036478875.1 Promethearchaeia archaeon
AGGATTATGTGCTTGCTTTATTGCCACAAATAATGATCCTTTTCAGTCTGCATGCTCCGCAGTCTTTCTTAATGGCATAATGGGGGAATATTGTAAAATTCATATTGGAGAACGCTTTACAGCATTGGATATGGTGAAAAATATTAATAATGGGATTAGAAGCGTTCTTAGTTATTAATATTTTGCAAAACGATAACTGCGAACAGAATGTATATAAATTTCAAAATAAAGATTTATTAATTTTTAATATTATAATATTATTAACTTAGTTATTGTGAAAACTTAAGTTGAGGTTTTAGTTTATAATATTTACTAAATTTCATCAAAATAAAAAGGAGATTGATTAAAATACCACAAGTATTTCTTATTAACCCAGATGGGACAACCACAGAGCTGACAAGTGAAGGTCCAATTAAAGATATTTTAAAAACTGATGAATGTTACGTTCTTGTTGCTGATGATATAAGAAAAATGTTCTTATGGAAAGGTGTTAAAAGTAGTGTAAGATCAAAATTCATTGGAGCAAAAAGATCTCAAGAAATCAGAGGTCAAGTTGGAATGCATTATGCTGTCGTTCCACTTGATGAGGGTGAGGAGGATCCCGAATTTATAAAGATAATTGGGGGGCAAACAGCAGCAGGTATTGCAAAAGAAATAAAAGGGGCTGAGGTTTCTTCTTCAGGGCATCCACTCCGAGAAAAGAATATTTTTGGAACTCCAAAGCCCGCTGAAGGTATGAATATAGCAGGGAGCAGAGATCGCGGAACTCAAAATATTGGTCCTTTATATCGAGGGGAGGAATCTATGGCTGATTTAATTCAAGACCAAACTCAAGTAGATTTTCAAGCTGTTATGCAAAAACTAGAAGAAATTCAAATGCCACCTGGTTTTGAAAGAGAGTTAATTATCATTGGTAATCATGCATATTCTATTGTTGAGAAAGTACAACAGTTTCTAGGAGAAAAACAAGTTACTAAGGAAATTTCGAAAGTCGGAGCGATTCCTGAGGGTGTATTTTTTGCTGAAGATTACTCACCACGAATTTTATCTGAAAATGGTAAAATTATCGCTATTGAATTTCTTAAACGCTCCAACGCCAAAGCCAAACCTGTAGAATCGAAAAGCAAAAGAGAAATGTTAAAGGAGCAAATTAAAGAGCAATTAGGAGGAAACTAAAAGTAAAATATTTCTCCCAACTTTATTCCTATTAATTTATTACTCTTAAAGTAAAAGCTATCAAACTCGCCTATATAAAACAGTGTAGTAGTAAATAATTAATTTACTTAAGAGATAAATTCAAAATCTTGACAAATATGATTTTACTAATTAGAAATATAAATTTTTAAGTTTAAACTTTTTAATTAATATTAATTGAATTATTATAATTTTACTTAATTATGAGTGATTTAACACCTGATGAAGCCACTGATTTGAGCACTTTCCTTGGTTCCATTACAGAATATTCAGAACTCGAAGCTTTGGCGCTAATTACCCGAGAGGGCTTAAGATTAGCCTTTAGCGCAATTCCTGGTTATAATATGGATCCAGATCTCTTTTCAAGCCTAAGTGCTGTGGTTGTACAATCAGGAAGCGATGCTGTCGCTTCTTTAGGGTATACGAATATGCTTGAGGTTGTGTTGCGTGGTGATAATGGATTTATAATCCTTAGTGCCGCTGGACGATTCTTTTTAATGGGAGCTTCAAGAGAAATTGCAGATCTGGGAAAAATTGTTAAAGTTTTTAGATATTATTCTCAAGAGATATCTAAACGTTATCCTATGACGTAAAAATATCGTAATAAAAAAATATTATCAATAATATCAAATCTAGATAAATATCTTATACCGATATTAGTTTATTATTTATAAGGATAGTCAATAATTGTTGATAGTAATTTTAAACTGTATCACTTATATTATATTAAAAAACGTTAGAAAATATTGAATCATAATTATGTCAGAAAAAGAAATCAAACTTTTTGTGGATTCTAATAATGAAATAACAGATAAAATTCTTATTTGCCAATCAAATGCAACTAAGCTAGGAGTAAAGAATGGAGATTCTATTGAAGTTTTAAATATCGATAACAATCTGAAAAAAACTGCAACTGTTGAAATTTCTGATATTATTTTAGATTTTGCCGGTCAATTTGCTAAGAATTTATTGGATAATTTACAATTTTCAGGAGTTGAATTAACAGTTCGTCCCGTTAGTGCTGCTACAACGCTTACACCAATATTAAGGGTACCAAAGGTTCCTAAACCACAACCTACTCCTCTACCTGAACCAATATCACAACCTACTCCCACACCCCAACCTACCTTAACACCACTACCTACACCAACACCAACACCAACACCTCAACCTACCTTAACACCACTACCCACTCCTACACCAGCACCACAACCTACCTTAACACTACAACCTACTCCTCTACCTGAACCAATATCACAACTTACTCCCACACCTCAACCTTCATTATCACCCCTCCCTACAAAACCTCCCCCTCCTATGGAAATCCCACAACCTAGCTATGACCAACCAATTATTGAACCTTCTGCACCAGCTGAACCTTATCCGAATAAAATTGACATTAACATGCTGCAAAGCCAGAAAAATGGTATAATTCTTATACCAAAATTAGACAATGATATAGAAGGTGGACGAGTACAATTAAATGCTGGTGTTATTCAGCAATTGGGCTTAGGTCAAGGTATGTTAATAGCATGGGAAGATCCCTTGACAAGATCTATGGGTTCCGCAAGAATAAATCAAGCAGATGTTGGAATGAATGAAATTAAAATGAGTATAGATACTTATGAAGATACCAATATTCAAGCTGAACAAGTCGTTGTATATTCTACTGAACCTCCGATTCAAAAAGCTTCAGAATTAATGTTAGAAGTTCAACCTCAACCAAATTTAATAGGATACGCTTTAATTAGCCCTAGAACGCAATATTCACTCTCAATTCAGACAGAGGATATTTTATCATTTGAAGATGAACTTACAGGAGCTATGGGTGCTGGAAAAGCAGAAGTATCAGAGACCACTCCTGATAATGTAATAATTATCGATAGTGAAATTTTAGAAGCCTCAGGAATCGGTAGTTTTGAAGTGAAGGTATCTAAAAATCAAAGGACAATTATCCCTTTACAAAGTATTTCCTTAGGAATATCACCTGTCTCCGGGGAAAATATGTGGGAAATAATAAGTACAGCTCGAGAAAATGTAGATTCCATGAAAGGATGGATTTCAAATTATATTATTTTTAAAGGTATAAAGCTGAGATGGTCAGCTGTTAATATTGCTTGTTCTATAATCAATACTGTCCCTGATCTGGTTGGGGATATTTTTGCTAGAGTTACCCCTAATACAACATTATCTTTAAGTCCAGTAGGCTTAATTCCTTTTAATGCGATTCTAATATTAGATATTAGCCGGTCAATGATGGCACGTGACGTGCTTGTTAAAAACATAGCTCCTGCGATAGAGGGAATAAAAGCGGCTATGGAATCTCGAGAAATTCAAGAATTTCTAAAACATTTTAAAGATGGAATTAATATCCCTCGTAGAATTTCTGCAGCTTTTGCAGCAGTCCTCTTCTTAAGCGAGAAAGTAGGACGAGGATTCGGTGAGAAAGTTTCAGTTATACGGTTCGCCGATGAGGCTCAAGTGCTCCCCTTCGGAGGAGGCTTTTATATGGATTCAGCAAGCGGTAAGAAGGGTGTTCTCGAAGAAGCTGCTCGTATGATTGTTGATCGAATAGGAAACAGTTACGGCCAAGCAACAAACATGGGATCTGCAATGATACAAGCTCATCAAGTATTGGATGAATTTGAAAAGATGAACCCCAACCAGCCTTGTATGATCATACTTCTTACAGATGGTATAGCTACTGATAAAGAAATTTTCTTGGATGAGATTAAAAAGTTTGCTGATAATCCGAACGTCGTAATGTACATTCTTGGCCTTGGAAACCCAGATGATGTTTTAATGGCTCGAGCTGCCACATTATGTGGTGGGGAGTACTTTAAACCTGAAGATGCTGGAGAATTATTAATATGGTATTCAAAACGAGCTAGAGACTTAACAATTAAGCTAAAAGTGCATAAAGAGTAAAAATTTCATTTGGGATTTCACATTTTTTTATTTTACTTTTTAGCATATTTTTACGATTGTTGTAGATCTCAGTACTATTAGATGTATTGTAAGACTTAACTTAATTTTAGTTTTTACTACTGAAGTCTAGGACATTAGGATTACATTAAAGTTATTAATAATAATTTTGATAATAATTATAATAATATTTTTACCATGAATTATAGTTAGAAATTTATAGCAGTAAAACAATAGTAAAAAATATGAAACATATAAAAATTATAACAATTGCTAATTAAGGGCGGTGATGATAATTAAGGATGTAAAAATTATTACAATTGATAATCGAGGACGAATCGTATTACCTTTAGTGACTAGGAAGAATCTTGGAATTACAACAAATTCCCAATTAATGTTAGTAAGTGATTCAGAAACAAAAGAGATACGAATAACTCCAATTGGATTACGAGATGAAAGTAATCTTGTCAAATTAAAAGTAGTAATGAAAGATATTCCAGGGGCTTTAGCAAAATTACTCGATATTTTTGCCGAAGAGGGTCTTAGCTTGGTGTACAGTGAAGCTGTAATTGTTGAGAAGGATAAAACAGCAGTTTTAACTGCGATATCTGAAAGCCCAGAGAATGCAAATCAGCTAAAAAACATCTTAATAGAAAAAGGAGAAGCGTTAGAGGTAGAATTTTCTCCCTTGGATTAACGACTGAGTTTTATTTAACAAAAATGAGTATATAGAAGGTGTGTGTGGTGGCGAAAAAGAAAAAAAAAGAAAAGAAGAAAAAATCCCAAGAAAAAAAGAAAAAACAACAGGAAAAAGAAGAAGCAGTCGATCAAATTCCTGAATATTCTTTAGATACCTCATTAAGTTCCACAAAAACTACAGAAACTACTTTACAATCTTTATTAAAAGGAGTTTCTGAAGGACAAGGATTTGTTCATCCACAAAAAGATGAAAAAGTAAAAATAACACCCCAATTAACCCATGAATCGCGAAGTAAAATTGCAGAAGCTTATGTAATGGAGGATATTCCGTTAATCAAACGAACTCAAGATAAAAAAAAAACTAGGACTTTATTAGTTTCAGAAGAAAAAGAAAAAGAAAAAGAAAAAATAAAAACGATAAAATCACCTACACCAAGTAAAGAAGTTAAACAAACACCGGTTCAAAAAAAGAGTCAAGTAGAACCACCTAAATCTTCGGAACCTCAACCCACTAAATCTTCAGAACCTCAACCCTCTGTTGAGAAGGAATCAGTAAAACAAACTGAAGGAGTATCTCCTACACCTTCCACTAAAAAGGAACCTTCATTTGTTAAAAAAGAGAATATTTACTTAAAGTTAACAGAGTTTTTTGAGGGTTTATTGGAGGGTTATAGTGAGAATTATGATAGATGGGAAATGTCAATCTCTAATATCCTTGGGATCTTGCGAAAAATGAGGAAAATTACAAAGAAAAATACAGATGACTTGGAAGAGATAATCACCGGAATTTTTGAAAGAATTCAAGAAAATTTAGAGCAATTTAAAATTAAACGAAATGAAATTGAGAAAGTTGCAGAAGTCAACATTGAGACAATGTCCATCGAGTTTAAGCGTGTTTTAGGTCTACTTGAGTTGCAAATCAAAGAATATCAATTAAAAAGGGTTACAGACGAATTTGTTCATGAGCTAAAATACTACTAAATCCAAAAAAAAATTGAAGTGAAAACTGACAAGTTAGATAAACCTCCTCTTATAACACTGTACGCAGTACCATGTATGAGATTCTCGATGATATGTCATATCTCTATCATGTTTACCGCATCCGGCACATTTGACTATAGAAGCTCTTAGGGGACGTTCAACTTCCCACCACTTGTCAGTTAGATCTTGTATAATTTTGTGAGTGGCATCATCTAACTTGATGTAGTCTCCATCCTTATCATGGGTTAATTTATGCTTCTGATCTCTAATTTCTGATCTTTTTTCTGAACATGCTTTTGAAATAATTAGTCTTAAATTATTTCTTATTTTCTGTAACCTTGGATCCTTGATGCTTATAGTCCGACCGTTTTTCGTCTTTAATCATATTTGTTATAGTTAACCTTACATTTAAATCTTTGCGGAGCGACAGATTTCTAATAATTTAGATACAAAAGACTCTTCTTAGGTAATCGATGTCAGATATACTGAAAACCCTACTTAATCTATACCCTTTAAAATCTGAGAGTTCCGTCAATGAATGAAGAATATTCATAGCATTTCCAAAGAATCGTCTATAAGCGACATTATATTCATCTTTTATAAAATCTTCATATTCTCCATTTATAATCTTATCTTTTCTGTCATTGAAATCTCTCAAATTAACTTGAAAATCTTCTGATTGCCAATAATTCTCAAGATAATATTTCGCGGTTATTTAAGAAAGTTCTAACGACATCCTTAGATGTAATCTCCTTGTTTGGACCAGAGCCATCATTCTGGATTAAACTCTGAATAATCTTTACAAGAGTCTGTTGATCTTCCAATGGTATATGGTTATCATACTCTCTATGCGTGCTGCTATCTGTAAGTAAAAGATCTTGAAGCTAAATCCCTACAGAGTAAGGTAACTTATTCGATTTCTGATTTTATACCCCTTGCAAAAGCTAAGTGTAATAACTGTGGATATTTCGTTATAGTGCTTGATACATATAATCATTATCTCGATATTCATGAATGTCCAATATGTTTTCACACATCATATTTTAAAGTAGATGGAGAGTTGAGCAAATAGATCATGAACAAGCCTGATAAGACCAATTTAATCCATCGAGCAGAACACCTAATAAAGAACAATCATGGAGTTTTATATAAAAGCTGTATTTCAATTCTAAAAACTGGATTACGAATGGCTAGAGAAACGCAAGATTTTTCCGATTTGAAAGAGTTTGTACCAAAATTTGAGGAGAAGCACATAAAAATGAAACTTCAAATAGAGAAAGAAAACCTTGAAAGAAAGCAAAAAACAATTCAAGATATAACCCATTTATTCAAGTCGTACACCAAAGAGATGCTATTTAATCAATTGGAGAAATGCAAAAAAGAGAGTATGGAATTAATGGAAAAATGGTCAAGATTGCGAAGGGATGAAAGAACCCAAAGAAAAGCCACCATATCAAACAGAGCAGATTCAAATGCCAAAGAAATGGTGTTAATCCAAGATGCTATTACCTATATGGGAAAAAATAAATTAACCAGAATTTAGAAGTTGAGATAAAATAAAAGAGGAATAAGATTATGAATGAAAATGACAAATTACCGATTTTATCCAATCTCGTTATAACAATTAAAATCAAGCATGTAAAAAAGATGATTGAAAGAGCTATTCAGAGAGGAGAACCCCTCCCCTATTAAAAATTATAATATAAAGGAAGTTTTCATACGTAAAGAATTATTAGCAATAATTTTAATAATTATATTAACAAAATAATACTCATAAATTTGCATGATTATATATAATTAAAGAATATCAATTAAAACGAGTTACGGATGATTTTATTCATGAATTAAAATATTATCTATAGGTAATTAATTCATAACATAAATTCAATAATTTATAGATATACATTTACAGAAATTGCTATGTCAACTGAAAATAAAAGCCAATTACGTCCATTAATTATTGATATTGGAAGTCAAAATTTTCGATTAGGGTGGGCGGGTGATGATTTCCCGGATATTATTGCCCCTAGTGTCTATGTTGATAATAATGATTATTTATTTTCATCAGAAGTAATTGATGGTCTTGAGGATATCTTTATTACTGAAAAGAATGCTGAAAACCATCTATTTGGGCATGAAGCTTTAAAATATTCCAATATCCTTAAGATTCATTTTTTCAAGAAAGAGAGCAATTTTGTAGTGTTCATGAAATATTTCTTTCATCATTATAAACAATTAAATATCACTGAAGAAAATCATTTCAAACAACCTATTATTATTTTATCACCTTTTTTTATATCAGAATTGGAAAGAACCAAGTTACAGGACATCTTTTTTAATGTGTTTGACTTTCCGTCTTTATTATTTTTACCTGAATCTCAAGGAATTTTAGCAACATTACGAAAAACTAGTGGAGTTGTAATTAATATGGGTGAAGCGAATACATCTATCAGTACTTTCTTACATGGATTCTCAAATGCAATGGCAAGGGACATATATCCAATTACTGGCAAAGATTTGACAAATTACCTCCTAAATTTAATTTTAAAGCGAAAAGGATCGGGAAAAACAGAATATCTTGACAAAATAATGGCAAAGGAAATCAAAGATAAACTATCCTTATGTATTTTAAACTCAGATGAAGAAATAAAAAGAATCAAGGATGGTTTAACTAAATATGACAGAAATATAGATTTACCGGATGGATCATCTTTACAAATAAATACAGAAAGATTTATGCTAGTTGAACCATTATTCAATCCATCATTACTTCATATTGATTACCTAGGATTACCTGAAGCGATTTCAAAGGTTATAAAATTTTGGGATCGAGAAAATTGGGAGATTATCTTACCAAATATTATAATTGTCGGTGGTGGGAGCTTAATTCCTGGGCTAGAAATACGCCTAAAATATGAAATTATAAAACAATTTTCCGAAAGATTAAAAAATAAAATTAATGTTATTACTGTTTCTGGAAGGGAAAATATTAGCTGGATTGGATCATCAGTTTTATGGGCACAGGGTAAGTTAAATAAAGGATGGATTCAGAATCCTAACCAAGAAACTACAGAACAAGTACAAAATATGGAAGATTCTAATCAAAATGGTAATTAAAATCGAAAAAGGTGTTATATTCTTATGTCTGTGAATTTAGAATTGAGGAAGGAATTTTTAACTAATTTCCAGCAAAAAATCATAACAGCGCGTAAATTACTTTATGCTGCAAATCATTTATGGGCTTCAAAATTACTTGATAACTTAGGTTATGAGATTGAAAAAACTGATTGGTTAGATATTCAGAAAAAGCATCAATTAAATATGATTATTTCAAATTCTTGGTGGATGTATTTAAATTCATTAGTAAAGCCTAAAGAAGGTAAAATTGATATTGATTTAATCAGATATATTGATGCGTATAAAAGATTTTTCTCTTTTTTATCTAAACTAGATTATTTCTATTTATTTAATAATTTCTGCACAACCCTTCTTAAAAAGTTTGTAGAGATGGAAGATTTATCCCAAGTCGGTATTACAAAATTCATTAATTCGTTTTCTGCAAAATTACATGAAAAAGAAGAGTTCCAGAAATTATTTGAATTACAGATTTTACAAATATTTCTAAGGAAATCCGTTGCTCCTTCAGAATATTTCCATTTAAGTATGGAAAAATTAGGTAAAATAATCTTTAATATAGAGCCGAGCAAACGAGCTTTATTTATTTATATTTTATTAGAATCTGTCTGTTTAAATTATAAGTTAATGGATGATTCTGCTGAATTTGTAAGGATAATTAATAAGATATTAATTAATCGACTTCCAGGTTATTTAAAAAACGAATGTAGCAATGTAAGTAGAATTACTATTAATGAACGAAGTTTTGATACTATAATAGTTGATCTTGAAGAGTTAATTTATTATTTAAATGATATAGGTGAATATTCTTGGATTATTATCTTTATCCGCAATATTTTTTTGAAAATCCAAGAGTATAAATCATTCGATGATGCTGTTACTTACATTCGGAAGTTCATTGATTTTTCAATTAATAGAAATCGTTTTGAGATTGCGTTTGATATTTATGACTTTTTAGAAGATTTGTTTATGTATCAATCAGATTTATCTTATGATAATATTTTAATTGAATTATGGGTTGAAGCCTGTAAAAAGTTTGTCGACATGAAAGAAAAAAAGTATCTGCTTCAATCCTTAGAAAAATTAAACAATCACTTAAAATCCCCTCAGAAAAATGAACATATTTTTCATTATTTTTACACGTGTAATATTCTGTGGCAATTTAAATCCATGTTTTTTTCTTTAGAACAACGTGATTTTTGGAGAATGATGTTTTATCGCGCTCTTTTTGAGGAACAAAATTATAATATAGCACAAAAAATCCTTCTCTATTTAGATAAGGATTTTAGTAAAAAAATATCAGATCTCACTGTGTTATATAATGAAACGGAGTATTTACAAAAAGAAATTTATGCTTTTGATGATCAAAATGATACTCCAGATTTATTTCCCAAAGATTTTGCAATAAAACAGTTAATTCTAAGAATTAATTCTAATGGTATGATCTCTTATAGAATGAATTCTGTTGAGGATGAAATAATTGAAGGGTCAATTTCTAATGAATCCTGGAATGATTCTCAAATTATTGAGATATATAATGAACTATTCTTTGACTCAAAAGATCGAAAATATACGTTCAATTTGAATGAATTTGGTGAATTATTATACATATTTCTACCCAAGTTAATCAGAAATTTCTTTAAATCATTTAAAATTGAAAGCTTGAATCTAATACCACAAATTTATTTTATATTAGACAACATGACCATACCCTTTGATCTCATATATGATAACAATTTTTTCTTGTTAAAATATTCAAGTGGTTATAAAATAGGAGATGTTCCACTTGGGGGTGTAGTTTTCGAGGAAAATAATAATAAGGGAGCGTCATTAGAATCATCTAAAACAGTATATGAAGCATTAGTTATTGATTTAATTAATTCTAAAAGTCCCCTAAAGTGGAATGAAGAAGAAAGACAGAAGGAATTACTTTTTCCATTTCAAGCTGGGGCTGATGAATTGAATTATATAATAAATTTCTTTAATGAAAGAACAGAAATTGATCAATTAGCTACACTTATAGGAGCTAATTCAACACGTGAAAAGATAATATCAAATTTATCTAAAGGGATGTCTCACATCATAGTATTTGTAGGAAATATTTTTTACTCTAAATGGAGTCCTAAAAATAGCTTTTTCCTTACCAATGATAATCATATTATAACATTTAATGAAATTAATAAAATTATTAACAAGAATTACTCAAAAATTCAACCATTCATATTTTTTAATTCCCAAATTTATGATATCGATGGTATAAAATTAAGGAACACTTTAACAAATTTTGGCGAAATCGTTGCTCAATTTGATTATAATAAAATTACTGGAATTGTTTCCAAAAATTATCCCATTTTTAATGATGAGACTAAGCAGATTATTTCTAGTTTTTTTGTAAATTTATTCAATGAAAATAGTCAAGGAGTTTCACTTCTGAAGGCTCGACAGCAATGCATTGCAAGTAAGATGGAAAAAGTTTTAGAACAACAAGTTAAGGATTCAAGTTCAGATATGGGTACTACAAGAATAGATTTACGTAGCAGTTTAGCAATTTCGAGCTATTTACTTTTCGGAAAACCATGGAGAAAAATTGGGTTTTGAATTAAGATATTCCATAAGAAAAAGACAATAAATAAAAAATATTAATATAAATATAATTTAAGGTATTCATAATAAATACAAAAAAGAGTTGATAGGACATATCATCAGATCGTATCATAGAATTGCGTGTTCAAAATAAAAGGCTACAAGAGCAAGTAACTAACTTGGAAAATAAAATAATGTCATTAGTAGGAATGGTGAACATCGAATCTAGCGGAGGGATCGAAAAAAAGAATGTGCTTAATGATCTTTTGATGAATTTAATTAATTCTACTAAAGATCAGTTAAATATCGTGACTCCCAGAATAGATGAATTTTATGCGAAGGAGCTAAAAAGAGTAGTCGAACGAGAGATTCCAGTCCTCTTAATTACTAATGATAGAGGAGGACTTTCTAAAAAAGACCTCCCTATTTATGACGATTTAAAACTTACTCAAGGTATCAGCGTAATAAATAATCCTAACGTAAGATTTTTATTAGTTTTTAATACTGAACAAGGTGTTTATTCAGGAGGTGCTTTGGATAAAGAAGAGTTATCTAAATCGATTTTAATTGTCACAAAAATCCAAGAGAAATCAAAATTAAGGACGGTTGCGGAAATCTTTTCCTTAATGCTTCCTACATTTATGAGAAAATAATAATAATTTTTTTTTCTTTTATTAGATAAAAATAAAATTTCATTTAGCTACTAAATAACCCGTTGGATTTTTTAAAAATTATTTGGATATGAGATAAAATGGACGAAATCAAAAAATCATTAAACTCTCAGTTAATATCTGAATTATTTGGTATAAAATCCAAAATATATCTTCAATCTATAGAATTTTTTAAAGAGCAAGCTAAGAAACAAAAATCCTATGAAATTAAATTTAAAGATTGGAAAAAATTCTTTACCCAGATTTATGGTTATGAAATTAGTTCAGAATTATTTCTAAAACATACTTATTTTGTTCTACTTTTAAAGCTTTTAGTGTTTTATAAATTATCTACTCATAAAAATTTCAATCTTAAAGGAAATTATGAACAATATCTTGCAATTGACTTAAAGGATTTAAGAATTTTTGAATTTGAATATTTTCCCTGGATAAAATTTAACAAGGAGTTATTTAACGAAATTATTAATCAAATACAAGACATTAGATATGCTAAGGAACAATTATTTAGCAATATATATCAAGAACTATTTCGTCCTGATCTTCGGCATAAAATTGGGGAATTTTATACTCCCTCAAACCTAGTTCAGAAAATGGTTGAAGATATCTACATTGTAGGATTGAAAATCTTAGATCCTTCATGTGGTTCAGGTAATTTTCTAATAAATCTAGTGATTAAAATCCTCGATTCTTCAGAATTAATACAATTAAAATCTAAAGCAATTTCAAATATTTATGGTTTTGATATTAATCCGTTAGCCATTATAGCAACAAAAACGAATATGTTTTTACTGATCTTAGAATATTTTGATATTGAAAATCGTGAGATACCCAAAATTAACATTTTCTTGATTGATTCTCTATTTCCTGAGATTCATGAGAAAGAAGCTAACATGAATATCAAAAGTTTATACCATTCCTTTGATATAGTTATTGGAAATCCACCTTGGTTAACCTATAAGGATATACATATGAAAGGTTACCAAAATAAAATTCGTGGGTTATCACAAATTTTAGGAATCAAACCAGCAAGTCAATATATTACTCATATAGAATTAGCTACGATTTTTTTTTATGCTATTCCTTTAAATTTTTTAAAAAAAAATGGTCATGTGTTTTTTGTAATGCCAAAAAGTGTATTAAATGGAGACCATTGTCATAAATTTCGAGCCTTTTCTATTTTTAGTAGAAATTTAGAAATTTGGGACTTTCCAAATAATTATTTCTTTAATGTAAATCACATTTGTTTGAAAGCGGAGTATGTGGGAAAAAACAATAGTATTTCGATTGAAGAAAGATATCCAATAAAGACTAAACTGTTTGATGATAAACTACAATTAAAAGAAGAAACATTCTATTCTAGTTTGAAAATCGAAAATGATGGTACTAAATTAATATTGCCTCAACAGCAATTAGAATTCTTGAATACATTGGAACAAAGCCCCTATAAAGACAAATTTTTTCAAGGTGCTACAATTGTTCCAAGAACATTGATTTTTTTTAAGAAAAAAGAAAAAAGAGAGGACTACTTCATAATTTCATCTGATTCCGATGTTTTATCACGAGCTAAAAAAAAATGGATTTTTCAATTTAAAGATAAAGAAATTGAACAAATTTTTAAATTTAAGACTTTCTTGAATATGGATCTTATTCCTTTTTTTATTAAACGTAGAAGAAATATATTCCTTCCTGTAAATGAACAATTTGAATTTGATCTTGATTTTTTACAGAATTACCCTAAAGCTCTGAGTTTTTATAAAGAAATGAATAATGTTTATCAAAAAAATAAGAAGGAAACTAGTACAATTAACACATTGTTTGAGAATATAAATTATTGGAATAAACTAAAAAAACAGGTTAATAACAAGTCATACGTCGTCGTTTATAATGCAAGTGGTTCAAACTTGAAAGCAGCTGTCATAGATAATGATAATCAGAAAGTAATCATTGGATCTGAAAATTATTATTATTCCACCGATTCAGAAAATGAAGCTTATTACTTATCAGCAGTTTTAAATGACCCTAATTTATCAAAAAATATAAAATTAATAAAAAGTTCAAGACATATTCATAAGAGACCTTTTATGTTTCCAATTCCTCTCTATAACAAATCTGATCTTTTACATAAACAATTAGCAAAAATAGGTAAAAAATGCGAGTTATTAGTCTATGATTTAGTAATGAATAATCCTAGCTTAAACTCCGAAAAAGTCAAGACGTTTTTACATCAAAAATTAAAGAAAATACAAAATTTAACTGAACAAGTTTTTTTTACATAATAGTTTGTTATTTTTTTACGAAACTTTATCTTTCTTAATTAATTCATTTAATATGATAATGTGTGAAAAAGTAAACGTAATAGTGAAAGTCAAAATTGAGTTTTATAGAATTAGGTATTAGTGAAAAAAATAATAGTGCTTTAAAAAAATTAAATATTTTAAAACCTACACCTGTACAGAAAAAAGCAATCCCACTTGTTTTAGACGGCAATCATATAATGGCACAGGCTCGGACGGGAAGTGGTAAAACACTCGCCTTTATTCTCCCTATTATTGAGCAGTTAAAGTACGTTAAAAATGAAGCATTAATTTTAGTCCCCGTAAGAGAGCTTGCTAAGCAAATTAATAGTGTTATTAAGGATCTAGGGAATCCTAGAGTTAAGTCGATGACTATTTATGGTGGTGTCTCTATAAACAATCAAATTCAGAAATTAAAGAAAGGTGTCAATATAATTGTTGGTACGCCAGGTAGAATCATTGATCTTTATAAAAGAAGGGAACTTAGCCTCAATAATATCCGTTTTGTAATTTTGGATGAAGGCGATCGCCTTTGGGATATGGGTTTCGCTCCTGATGTGAAATATATTTTAAGTAATATACGATCAGATTATCAATTTATGCTTTTTTCAGCAACTTTGGATTCTGATATGAGAAAATTAGTTAAAAAGCATACAGGAAATAAATTTGAATTTTTAAATTTAAGTCGTGATAATTTAACTGTTGGAAGTACAACTCAGGTCTATTATTTAGTTGAAAGGTATGAGGAAAAATTTAAAACTTTTGTTAGAATTTTAAAGCTTGAAAAACCACAGCATGCACTAGTATTTGTAAATACAAAGAAAACCGCAGCTTGGTTAGAAAAAAGAATGAAAAATTATAAGGGTATTAATCTCAAAGTAGGAATTATTTCAGGAAATTTATCACAATTTCAGAGAGAAAGAATGCTACAGAGATTTAGGGACCGCCATATTAATTTACTTATAGCAACTGATGTAGCTGCTAGGGGTCTTGATATAGATAATATATCTCATGTATTTAATTATGACATCCCTAAGTATCCCGATAATTATATTCATCGAATAGGACGGACATCACGAATGAGCAAAAAGGGAGTTGCGATTACTCTTTGTTTAAAAGATGAATATGAATATTTATGTAAAATTGAAGGTTTGATTGGTAAAGAAATTAGATTAAGAACCTTACATAATAGAGAACAGAATAATTATCATAATCCCTTTTATTGAAGTTAAAGTGTTAAGCAAATTTTTCTTTCCAATTTTCTATTTCAACTAAAAATTCATCTTTAATTTCATCTTCTAATGGTTCTTTTATAGATCTCAGTTTACTTATCCATTGTCTTATAACATTCATAGCTACAGCCCCATGAGATTTTAATACAACATCTGCGATAACTTGCAAACTTTCGCTTAATTCATTACCATTAAGAGTTGATGCATTTTGTATCAAGTTATTAAATTTTTCAATTAATGTTCCTCCATTTCCACTTCCACTTTCTTCTACAGGTTCTTCAATCATCTCAAAAGAGGGGCTAAAATCTAAATTAGTTTCATCATCTTCAGTAGTATATTTTTGTTTCAATTTTAAAAACTCTAATTCAAAGTCTTCTTTAATTTCAGTTTCAAGAGGGGTTCTAATCATTCGAAGTTTGCTAATCCAATCTTTGATTCCCTTAAGGGCCATAGAATATCCTTCAGTTTCTAAAATATTGTCAATAATATTTTGTAAAAGTTTACTGATTTCAGTACCGCTTAATTCATCAAAATTTCCTTGAATCTTATTAAACATTTCCTTCATTTCTAATGCAGGATCAATTTTTTCTGAATCACCATTAGTAGAAGAATCTTCTTCATCTTCAAATTGGGATTGGGCTAATCCAGGACTAATATATTCTTCTTCAAAAATTGATGCTGTTGTTTCTTGTTTTGATGTAATATGTTGAGGTTGTTCATAAGTTTCAATAGATTCTTCTTTTGATAATATTCCAGAAGATAATGATTGCTGTAATATTCCTTTTTTCCAACTTAAAAGGTCTTGTTTAATTTTTTCTTTAAAAGGTTCTTCTAAAGTCTCATCAATCGTGCTCAAACTTTGTTTCCATTCAATTATATCAGCATATCCCTGTAATTTTAAAATAACATCTATAAATTTATCAATTTGTTCACATATTTCTACTCCTTTAAGTTCATCAATTTTATCAATTAATAATTCAAATAAATTGTCAACTTTATCTGGATCGAGTGGTTCAATCTCTGAAGACGAAATCTCTACTTCCACTTCACCTTCAGCTCCTTCTTCTAAAATTGGAGGTCTAAATTCAGGAGGATAAATCAATTCTAGGGTAGAGAATTTTTTATTTAATTTATTGAGTTCATTAATAACATATTCTTTCATTTCTTCATCTAAAGGCAGATAAGATTTTTCTAATTTGCCCATTAATAATTTTAATTCTAAAATATCAAGAGAGATTCCATCCTTTTCAAAAACAACATCTATTAACCTTTTTAATCTCTTACTGATTTTTCTTCCTGGATAATCGTTAATATTTTCAATAATTTCATTAAAACCTCTATTGATTTCAATTTCTTTAGGATGTTTTGCTTTGTTCTTCATATCTTCAATTAAAGGTTTAAATATTTCGAGCATAGGTGAATATGTAGTGAAAAAGCCACTTATTTCATATGTGGGTTTAATACTTGTTTTGTGAGAAACCCCAAGAATTAAATAAGAATTATCTCCAAGAATAGCAATAACATTATTGTTCATTAACTGTAAATATTCAGTATTCGCTTTATTTGCTAAAGCTATGGCAAGTTTGTTATCATGAGATTCCGATGTAATTATTTGCAGTTGTAATCCAATAGAGGAAGGTTTTTCTTCAGAGATTTTCTCTTTTAAATCATCAATTAATTCTTTTTCTGGTTCTTCCTCTTTTTTCTTTTTTTTTAAATATTCTTTTTTCCATTTTTCGATGTTCTCCAAGAGTAGATATTGTGTATTCGAATCTAGATGTTTTCTAATAACTAAGAGTCTATTCAACCAACCCTGTATACTATCTATAGACTCAGATTCGGGGTTTACTCCTGAAATTAATGATAGGACCTCGGCAATATCATGACTTAATTCAAATCCCTTTAATTCTGATACTTTTTTAGAAGTAAGAACGAGTTTATCTTCGACTTCTTTTTTCTGCTTTTTAGTAATTGAAGATCCTTTACGCTCAGGTTTTTTGGGTGTAGTCTTTTTTATAATAACTTTTTTATCTAAACTGAGATCTTCAGTGTAATCTAACTCTAATTTCTCTAATGGAATAAAAGTTTTAATATTAGGAACTATAATTGTTAAATTGTTAGTGCATTTGTCGAATAACATCGAAACAATTTCTTTAATTTTCTCATAACTATTAATATTCCAAAATTTTTCCACTGAAACCTTATTTACATTAATATAATTTGTTAAAAAATTATTTAATGATTTTTTAATCGATTCTGTTTTATCTGAAGGGATGGATTCTGACCCAATAGGGATTTCATTAACTCCTTTTTCGATTGACTCTCCTAATCTTCTTATAAATATTTTAAATGCCTCAATTTGAGAAGATTTGTCAGGAGTAGCCATTTCTTTCACGATATCTTTAAATTGGGTAAACATGTTTGTTACAATTTCTTCTGATTCAGAAATTTTTTGCTTAACTGAATTAATAAGTTTATTAAAGTCACGACCATCTACCATCGTTTGCAATTTAAGGGGAGAAATTAAACCTATAACTTCATTTAATATCACTTGAGCAAATTTTTTTACATTATCTTCAACTTCAATCAATATTTCTCCTGTTTGAATGGAACTATCTTGTTTACTAATAACATCGATTAAATCTCCAGTAATATTTTCAATATCTTGGTATAATGCTTCGCGAAATCTTTCGATCGTAGGAGTGCTTTTTGAGTCTTTGATATCTCTATCTTCAGAAACCTTATTTAATTCAGTCATACTATTCAGCATTGCTGCGAATGGTGGTATAATAATATAGTGCGGTAATGATTCTGAATATTTAGGAGTAATAAATAAAATTAATTTTTTATCAATGAGTTCATCAAGAATTTTCTTAACATCCTCTTCTGAGAGATCGGGTATTATACTTCGAATTTCGCTTATAGTATATGGAAACTTCCCTAATCCTTCAATATAAATTCTAATCGCGTTATTAGAAATGTTAAATGATTTCAAAAGAGCTTTCAATTTAAAGACCTTAATTATCTATTTGTATTATTGAATTTAATTTACTTATTATATCATGAAAATACTTACTTTTTAATTTTCTCAAAAAGAAAAATTAGAGAAACATAAAATGAAAAACTCTTAACTAAACATCATATATTCGAAATCATAAATTTCATTAGATTTTTTTTTATACCTATTGGTACATACAATCTTCGAAATACAAAAATATAAAAAATCTTGATTTATTCCGTATTTGGAAGAGGTATTAAAAAAATTAATTAACAGTCCTTGTTTGAATTTTGTTCAAGTAAGGATTAGAACAAGAGACAAAAGCTTAATAAGAAAACAGAGATTATTGAAATGATTAAATCGGGAGAGATTAATAATTTAATTGTAGAAAATGTAAATCATTTAGTTACTGTTATAGATGAGGGTTATAGGTTTGAATATATTAATGAAACAGTTGTTAAAAAATTAACAGGATATTCTAATGAAGATTTAATAGGTAAAGAAGTCCTATCCTTTATACATCTTGAAGATTTAATGAGAAGTTCAGTGGAATTTGTCAAAGAAGCATATAAAAACGGTGTTATAAATATCGATTTTAGTTGTAGTGAAGATCAATTGATTGTTAATGCTAACGAGCTCTTACAAGACGTTTTTGATAACATTTTAATAAATGCTATGAAGTATAATGAAAATCCCAATGTAGAAATCTCTATTAATGTTTCAAAAACACAAGTGGATGGCATAACATTTAATAAATTTGAATTTACTGATAACGGAATAGGTGTTCCCGATAATAGAAAAAAGATAATATTCAAACGAGGAAATAGAGAGTTAAAAGGGTCAAAAGGCATGGGAATCGGGCTGTCTTTAGTGAAAAAAATTATTAAGAGCTATAATGGTAAAATATGGGTTGAGGATAAAGTAAAGGGTGATTATTCAAAAGGAAGCAATTTTATTCTCTTAATTCCAGACACAGTTTAGTATTAATTTTAAAGAAATAAGATATAATATTTAGATATTAGAATTAAATACATATTAAAACAATACTCTCAATACTTAAAAATAGCAAAACTTTTCTTTTGCAAATTTTTATATTACAAGAGTTTTATAGAATTAATAAGATTTAATTTAAAATTTTGTATATTTAATAGCGAGGATTGAAATATTTGCCAAGTCGTCGGGGAGACGGGACCCTTGTTTTCAAAATTTGTTTCTATGGTCCAAGTTTAGGGGGAAAGACCACAGCGCTGGACTGGGTTTATAAACGAGAAGGATTAGCCACGGGAGATATGCAACAGATACAAGACCCAACTGGTCGAACACTCTTTTTTGATCGCGTCGTTGCAAGAGTTTCAAATGTAGTATTTCAAGTGTATACAGTTGCAGGCCAAAGACGTCACAAATTTCAGCGCCAAACAGTTCTTAAGGGTACAGATGCATGTATATTTACTTGGGATTCATTAATAGATCAGTGGGGCGAGTGCATTTGGAGTTTAAAAGAGTTACTCAAATTCTACGGAGATAGACTAATACCTGCTGCTCCATTTGATCCGCCGGAAGTGCCAACAGTAGTTTTAGCAAATAAGAGGGACCTAGAGGATATTGTAGAAGTATCTAAAATACGTCATGCACTTGATACTGCGAAATTGAACCATGTTTTAATATATGAAACCGTTGCTATCCAGGGATTGAACGTAAAGAGGGCATTTGTTTACGCTGCTCGCCAAGCAGTATTAAACCATTACAAGAAACTTTCAGGGAAAACAATGGAAAGTGCTTAATTTAATTTTTTTCTATTATAAGTAAATTATTTCTGTTTTAAGTTTTTTAAATCGATATATAAAAAAATGTGCTATAAATTTTTACTATTCTTTCTCTTTGCTCTTTTTATGGTTAATGTTTTATGTAAATCATCACACCGCTTATACCACAGAATTTCATAATCTTTTTGATCAACAACTCGATCACTCAAATCGGCAATAGAATATATTCCTGCATCTTTACACCACTTTATACAAATTTTATATAGCTCCCAGTCTAATTTCTCATCTTCCCAAATTACTGGAATTTCTTTAAAACCTGCTTGATATGCTGCGAACGCTCTTGTATGACCATCTGTATAAAAAATCTCTTTTCCTATTTTTTTAATAGGGATTATTTCTAACGTTGAAAGATCATTTGAATTAAATTTTTCTTTTATTTTTGCTAGTTTTTTCTTACTGATGTATAATTGACTAGGTTGAATATCGCTAACTTTCATTTTAAAAGAAGAATCTACAGAATTCATACTTAAGAAATCCCATTTAAAATATTCTAATCATAAATAAATTATTTTCGGCTCTACTTTTTCTTTAGATATTGTAAGATATCCATAAGAGTTAATATCAGTAAATTTTTTGTCGGTTGGCGTGCCTGGACTTATGTATAATTTTCCATCTCTCCATTTTTCATTAAAAGGACGGTGAGCATGACCAAAAATGATGATATCATATTCAGATAAGTCAAATCTTTTATTCAAACGTTCAATAATATTGTCTGGTCCACCCTCACCATGAGTTATAAATATTTTATGCCCAAATAACTCTAATTCTATTTTTTTAGGTAATTCCTTCGATATTTTTGAGTCATCCATATTCCCAACAATTCCAATAAACTTTTCCTGACCAAAAATATCTTGAAGTTCTTTATATACTTGATAGTTTGTAAAATCTCCCACATGAAATAAATAATCAATGTCTTTTTCCTTAAAATCATCTAATATATTTTGTAGGATATCTCCTTCTCGAGAGTTTATATGAGTATCACCTATAAGTCCAATCAGTAATTCTTTTTTATTCGTTGTTATCATTTTTTTCCGCATCTTTCAATCTTATTCTAGTTACGTTTAATGCAAAATTAATTACTTCCTCCAGATTTGCCCATCTTCCTTTTTTAACCATCTCTTTAATCCAATAAAATAGGTCTTGGTTAATGGCAACAGTAGTAAGTATTGGTTTTAATGCTTGTTCTTCATCAGATTTTGCTTTATTTAACAACCAAGAAATCATATTGGTTACTAATTTTAAGTTATCAGCAGCTCTTATTCCATATGATTTGTTTAAACTTGAAAAGATTGATAAATTTCCTATCATAATAACTTTCCCCGAGTCATAGTGTGTAGCACCTATGATTGGAAGCTGTTGTTCTGATTTATCCAGCCACCCATCTCCAGTATAGTATCGATGCCATGAAGTTGTTTCAGAAGAAAAAGCCAAACTGTTAACATCAATTTTATTATTCTCAATTGATTTATTTACCACCAATGTACATCCATTTGAGTGAATAATTTGAGAAATATCTCTTGTAATAAAGTGGCTCCTAAAATCCTTTATTATTGGATGAGAATTATCTTTTGAGAAATTTTTATTATCAAATAATCGATCAGAATTAAAAATAAATCCAAAGTTTTTAGTTAATTCAGATAGATTATTTTTATTTTCATAATCACCACCACCATCATTTATTACAAGGAGACTTCCACCGTTTTTAACATACTCAATTAAATTATTAATCTCATCTGAATCCAAATCAGGACCAAGAGTAGGGACACCAATTATAAATAGATCATATTTATTTAGATTTTCATATGTTAAACCTGCTTCAATTTTTCCCAGTTTAAAATCTGAATCAAAAAGATATTGAATAAAATCAGTAAACGCATTGTTTTCAATAGTTAATTTATTATTATGAGAATGATCAAAGCCAATAGCAATTAAATTTGTCATGATTAATAATTCCTAATGTTTTCTTATTAAAATCATTTTTATTTTAATATGATGATATGATCATTATTTTTTTGAACTATAATTTTAATAGATTAAGAAATTTAATTTCTTTATGTTAAAAAAGAATTATAAGGATGTTGAAGCACAAGAAGCAGTTCTAGCCGATGGTACAAAAGTAAATGGTATTTATATTAGATGGTTAATCGATGAAAAGTTAGGGGCTAAGAATTTTGCAATGAGACGCGTTAAAATTAAACCGAGTTTAAGTGTACCTCTTCATAATCATCCTGAAGAACATGAGATTTATGTGTTATCTGGAACTGGGAAATTCTATAATGATAAAGGGGAGGCTGAAATTGCAAATCAAGGAGATTTTGTATATATTCCCTCAAATGAAAAGCATGGGATGGACAATATAGGTGAAGATAATCTAATTTTTCTCTGTCTTATTCCATACTTGAAAAGCAAGAATTAAATATTTTAAGTTTCTTGTTCACATTTCCCTATTGCTACTACAGAATCATTTTCATAAAGATTTTTATTACTAATATATTTAGGAATTCTCGTTAACAAATTCATCAAAAAAAATAAGTTCGACATCAAACAATTCATTTTCCATTGCATTTTCAAGTTCTTTCTCTTTATGATAAAAAATTGCTTTTCCATTAATCGATTCGGCTAATGCGATTGTTAAACAATCTGCAATCGCAATAGGTCTTTGACATTTTAATTGTGAAGCTCTATTTATTAAATTATTTATAGGTTCAATCTGAATAATATGGCTTTCTTTTAATGCATTAATCTTTGTCTTTGCGATTTTCCAGGTAAATTTTCGACATAGGATATAAAAAGTTTCTAAAATTGCCATTTCTGAACAATAACCTTTCCATTTAGTCTTTAAAAGGTTCTGAAATCTTTTATTTAACGGTTCATCAGCTTGGATTGCTATTAAGCAACTTGCATCAATAGATACTAAATTATTTTTCGTCTTCCTTTCGCCCCCTTCGTAATTCTCCCAGTAGATCTTCAGGAGATACATTTTCCATGGTTTCACAAAATATTTCAAATTTTTCCCAGTCCTGCTCTTGATTAAAATATTGATCAATTAAGTAAGAAATAGCCCTATCAAAGTCGACTCGAGAACCTGTTTTTTTCTGTAAATCTGCTGCCACTTTTATTAATTTAATTTTTGTGTCCTCCTTAAGCATAACTGTTCCCATATTTATATCACATTTTTATAGTTTTAACAAAGAATATAATCATGATATTTATTATATAAATTATAATGAATTAAAATATATATTTTTTTGTATTATTTAATGATTTATAGAGAAAAAGAATTTATCCTGTTATCTTGGCACTAATAATGAAACGAATGTAGAACTAAACAGATATTTTGGGTTTAACATTCTGAAAAAGCATCAAACCTCTGAAATTGATGTTCTAAATTAGTCAATACTAAGAAAAAATCCACTATATGATATGATAGATTCTATAATTTTCTCCGAATAAATTTAAGTGTCTTGTTCACATTTCCCTATTGCTACTACGAAATCTTTTTCATAGAGTTTGATTACTCGAACTCCTTTTGCTTTTCGATGAGTTATTCTTATTGAATCTATTGGTATGCGTATAACTTGTCCTTGTTCTGTTCCCACTAATAGATCGTCTTTCTTTGCAATTCTTACAGCTATCACTTCATCATTTTTTACTTTATTTAATGTGATATTCTTTACACCTTTAGCTGACCTACCAGTTTTACGATATTCTTTAACGTAGGTTCGTTGACCATAAGCACTTTGTGTGAGAGTTAGTATTATCTCATCGTTATTAACAAGAAGACTATCAATTACTTCATCATTTTCTCTTAATTCTGCTCCTTTTACCCCCATAGAAGTACGGCCTAATTCTCTTAATTCTGATTCATCAAATCTAACCGCATATCCTAATTTAGTTGCTATAAAAATATCCTGGAGTTCATTGGAAAGTCTTTTAACACTTATTAACTCATCACCAGCCCTTATTCTTTGAGCTCTTACTCCGGTACTTTTGAATTTTGAGAATAGTTTTAAAGGTGTTTTTTTGATAATTCCATTCTTGGTAGTCATAATAAGCATTTCACTAGTATTGAAGTTATTAATTGGTATCATTGCTGAAATTTTTTCTCCTGGTTGTAAAGCTATAAAATTAATAATTGGTTTTCCTCGAGCCGTTCGTTTTTGTAATGGTATACCAAAACATCTAATTGAATAAACCCTTCCTTTCGAAGTAAAAATTAAAATTGTATCGTGAGTTGTGCACACAAATAAATCTGTAATAAAATCTTCCTCACGTACAGTCATACCTCTTTTCCCGCGACCTCCACGTCTTTGAGCTTGATATTCCTGTAAAGAGATTCTTTTGATATATTGATTTTTAGTAAAAATTATAATGGTGGTTTCTTTTTTGATTAAATCTATATTTTCAATTTCTTTTATTTCATGATACTCCACCATTTTAATTTCAGTCTTTCTATCATCTCCGTACTTTTTGTTTAATTCGATTAAATCGTTTTTAATTATATCTAAACGAACATGTTTTTCTTTCAGAATTTTATTATACTCTTTAATACTAGTTTGTAATGACTTTTGTTCATCTACTAACTTTTGTTGCTCTAAATTGGTTAATCGAGATAGAGGCATACTTAAAATAGATTGAACTTGAATATCACTTAATTTATAAGTTACTTTTAACTTATTTTTAGCTTCTTTAGTGTCTTTCGAACTTTTGATTATATTCACTACATTATCAATATCATTTAACGCAATTAAAAGACCTTCAACTCTATGAAGTCGATCTTTTGCCTTTTTTAGGAGATACTCGGTTCTTTTTTGAATGATAACTAATCGATGTTCAATATATTCATTAATAATTTCTTTTAGATTGAGAATTTTTGGTTGCTTACCATCATTAACCAGAACTAGATTAGTTATATTAAATGTTGTTAGAAGTCTAGTCCTTTTAAAGAGAATATTTTTTATTATAACAGGTTGAGCTTTTTTAGATAAATCTAATACAATGCGCATTCCTTTTCTATCTGATTCATCACGCAAATCTCTAATATCCTTAATTACTCCATCTTTTATTAGTTTAGCGATAGATTCAATTAAAGTTGTTTTATTAACTAAATAGGGAATTTCAGTAATGATTAAGCTGGTTTTTTTTGCTGTTGTTTCAGTCTCTATTACACCACTGTTATTTATAGCCCCATTTCCAGTATGATATGCATTGTAGATTCCATTAGTATCAGTAATTATACCCCCTGTCGGAAAATCAGGACCTTTTATAATTTCCATTAATTCTTCTATTGAAATATCAGGATCATCTATTGTTGCTATTATCCCATTACAAACTTCCGTTAAATTATGTGGAGCCATAGACGTTGCCATTCCTACAGCAATTCCTTTAGTACCATTTAATAAAATATTCGGAAGTTTTGCTGGTAAACATAATGGTTCAGAGGTACTATTATCAAAATTAGGTTGAAACTCTACAGTCTCTTTATCAAGATCTCCAATCAATTCATTTGAGATTTGAGATAATCTTGCTTCTGTATATCTATAGGCTGCGGGAGGATCCCCATCTATAGATCCAAAATTCCCCTGTGGATGGATTAAAGGATATCTTAAGGAGAAATCCTGTCCCATTCTAACAAGTGCATTATAAACAGACATATCACCGTGAGGGTGATAGTTACCGAGAGTTTCACCCACAATTTTGGCACATTTAACATGAGAACTTGTATAATACCAATTATTTGCTGCCATAGCATATATGATCCTTCGATGTACAGGTTTCAAACCATCCCTAACATCCGGGATTGCACGCCCAACGACCACAGACATAGCATAGTCGATGTAGCTGCTTTGCATTTCATCTTTTAATAAAATCTCTTCTATTTGTTCTGAAGTCAATTATGACACCATTTCTATTTCTAAATATTATAATTTAATAAGTAAGAATTAAATATCTAATGTTTTAACTTCATCAAAATTACTAATAATGAACTTTTTACGGGCTTTTACTTCTTTACCCATTAATTTTGTAAAGATTAAATCATTTTCGAGATAATTTTCATATGTTACTTTTTTCAATCTTCTTGAGTCTTTTTTCATTGTAGTATCATAGAGTTCATCAGAGTTCATCTCCCCAAGGCCTTTATAGCGCTGAGTTTTGATAGAATCCTGATTCTTTAAATTGTATTTCTCTTTGATACTTTTAAGAAGATTCTCTTTTTGATTATCTGAATAAACATATTCTTTTGTCTTTTTATAAGAGATCTTATATAAGGGAGGTACAGCAATATATAAATGACCCGCGTCTATTATTGGACGTAAATACCTAAAAAAGAAAGTGAGTAATAAGGTTTCAATGTGAAATCCATCGATATCTGCATCGCACATGATTATGACTTTATGGTATCTTAGTTTACTTAAATTGAAGTTTTCTTCAATCTCTTCCCCATTCTCTCCTATTTCACCATTTGTTCCATTTATTTGGCTGGAATCTTGAAATCCAACTCCCAAAGCTTTTATAATAGCTTGAATTTCGTTGTTTTGTAATACTTTATCTATTCTAGCTTTTTCAACATTGAGAATTTTGCCTCTAATGGGAAGGATCGCTTGATAAGTTCTATCTCTACCTTGTTTTGCGGGTCCCCCTGCTGAATCACCTTCCACAATGAAAATTTCTACTTTTTCTGGTTCATTTGATGAACAATCGGCTAGTTTTCCAGGCATCCTAGCACTATCTAATACTGATTTCCTTCGAATTAGCGATCTTGCTTTTTGAGCTGCTTCTCTCGCTATTTTTGCATTGATTGTTTTTAATATAATTTTTTTAGCGGTCTGTGGATGCTCCTCTAAATACTGATTCAATCGATCAGTGACAATTTGACTTATAATCTGTCTAATTTCAGGATTACCTAACTTAATTTTAGTTTGACTTTCAAATTGAGGATCAGGAAGTTTAACGGAGATGACAGCTGATAACCCTTCTCTTGTATCAGCTCCACTTAAAACGTGTCCTTTATACTTTTTTTCCATAAAATTTTCTACATATGAATTAAAAATTCTTGTTAGAGCAGATTTAAATCCAGTGAGATGTACTCCGCCTTCAATAGTATTGATCGTATTTGCATATGTTAAAATATTTGTTTGGTATCCTTGAGTATATTGCATTGCAAGGTCCAGAAAAACATCTGATCCATCTGGATCTTTACTTGAATCACTTATAAATATGATATCATTGTGAAGTGGCTGTCTATCTTTATTCAAATACGAGATAAATTCTTTAAGGCCACCCTCATAGTGAAATTCTTCCTTTTCATCGTTGAATTTGTCATGAAGTTCAAACCTAGTATGAGGTGTAAGAAAGGCTAGTTCACGCATTCTATTACTAATGGTATGGGCACTAAAAATAGGAGCTTCTGTCTCAAATTCAAAAATCTCTTTATCTGGGTAAAAATGTATCTTAGTATATGACTCCTTTGTGTTAGATTCTACTACTGTTGGTTCTGAAGCTTTTTTCCCCTTTGAAAATTTCTGTGTGTAGTTTTGCCCGTCTCGACAAATTTCTACTTTCATCCAATCTGCTAAAGCATTAACAACAGATAATCCAACACCATGTAAACCACCTGAAATTTTATAACTTTTACTGTCAAACTTACCACCAGAATGTAAATGTTCCATGATTACTTCTACAGCAGGTTTTTTAAATTCTGGGTGTATATCAATTGGAATCCCGCGTCCATTATCGAATACTTGAACTGTGTTATCTTTATAAAGTGTAACTTTTATCTCATCTGCATAACCTCCTATCGCTTCGTCAACAGAATTATCTAAGACTTCGAAAATAAGGTGATGAAGTCCTGTTTTGCCGGTTGAGCCAATGTACATTGCGGGTCTCTTCCTTACTCCTTCGAGACCCTTCAAAACCTTAATATTGTCAGCATCATAAGAATCTTGACTAGAAGGTTTACCAGGCATGAGAGAACAAGCTTTAATATTTTAATTTGTAATCATAAAAATATTCAAAATACCATGATATTTTATCGATCTACATATAAATAATGGAAAGCCAAGCATTTAAATATTTGTGCAGTTTTTCAACGTTCAGAAAGAAGGGTACTCATAATTTATGAACCCAAAAAAGAAGAAACTTCATTTATTATTACAATTTTCTAAAAATCTTTAACAATTTTTTAGTTACTTCATTTGTTAGCCTTAATTTTAAGAGTAATTTTTCTACAAAAATTTCAGTTTTCATTAACTAATTTAAAGATTTTAGCAAATCTATAAAGGCTTACTAATTAGAATCCATTCCAGAATTTTTTCATAGGGTTTTTCAAGGTATCTTCAATCTCTTTTTTAAAATCATAAAAAACGCTAATATCGTAGTTCCATTCTTTAATTAGATCCTCAGAGTATTTAGTAAAGAATTTTTCAGCAATCTTTTTTATTTCTTCCCTAAGTTTTTTATCTTTTACTGTAAGTGAAGCATTTGCTACGAATAAGAGTTTGTTCATTTTCATTAAGGCAAATCGCTTATCACTTAACTCAAAATTAGATAGTCCTCCATCAGAGAGAGATTCTGCAAAAGTATTCAAAGCGCTCATAAGTCCTCCAAATAACTGATCATCAACCTTGGGGTTAAAAACACGACTGAATAAGACAATTCCATCTTCAGACATTATCCATAAATCTTGAAAAATCTTCGCCAGAGGTTCTCACATAGATTTTGAGTAATTAAACTATTAAATAAAAAAAAAGTTAGCTAGTTTTTAACTTTATTTACTCTATTTGCCAAAGCTTTCGGTAAGAAAAATCCAATGTAATATTCAATTGCGCTTGAAATTAGAATTAATCGAGTTATCACTAAGATGATCGTTAAATCAGGAATTACCGCATCCATTACAGCAGCAAGGCTGAAAGAGATAAACCCAATTAACAAAATTTTCCCTTTCAATTGGACTTCAGGATTATCTACTTTAATTGATTTGATAGAAAAAATTAAACCAGTTATTAATGCTGTGAAAATTGCACTAATTAGAAAGATTTCTGGAATTAGAGTTGGTATAGAATTGATATCACCCTCAATATGTCCCACTAAATTAGGATCAATAAAGAGAAGAATTAAAATTAAGATATCATAAGCAACATAGATAATTGTAACTGAAAATGTAATAACCTTTTCTTTTTCTGTGTAAAATATGTGTGCTAATGAGTAAATCCAGCATATCAATGCGATAGGAATAAAAATGTTACCTAAAAATAAGAATGTAAAAAGATCAAGTCTCTCATTAGTAAAAACAACCGAGAGAAAGGAAGTAGCACCACCCCACCATGCTGAAGTTAAGAAAATCCATGCTAAACCAATTGTTAATAATTCTTTTCTTTTCAGAGATTTATATTTAAGTAGAATTCTTATTCCTAAAATGACTGAAATTGCTATAAAAGTAAGTGTAAAAATACCGCTTACTCTATCAATCTCAGATAATTGTTCAAATCCCATGATATTTCACGAATATTAAACTTAGGTAAGTTAATTTAGAGTTTTTTTAACTCTTTACCTAAATTTATAAGAGAAATTGTTTAAATATCTTACGAAATGATAAAGTAGAATGGCTCAAAATTATGATAGATTTGATAATTTAATGGCGAATTTCAGTAGAATCATATATAGCTTTAGACATTTTTATAAATTCAAATAGTTGTTGGGTGACGTCATGCGTACGAACAATATGAGCTCCATTATAAATAGCAATTGCTGTAGCTGCAAGTGTTCCATTTAATCTTTTTTCTGGCTCTGGTATATTTAGAGTTGTTCCGATAAATGATTTTCTTGATATCGCCACTAATATTGGTTTATTCAATTCTCTAAGTTTGTACAAATTCCTTATTATCTTTAAATCGTATATATGAGATTTTTTTTCAATCCAATGACCTATTCCAGGATCCAAAATAATATTCTTTTCATGATAACCTTTTTTTTTCAGATTTTTAATAGTATCATCAAATTCCTCTATAATTTCTTCAATAGTGCAGAGATCTCCAGGCAATTTCTTTGAAGCCATAATGATAATAGGAAGATCTTTTTCAATGATAAAATCAGTTAGAGAGGGATCAGTTTTTAAACAACTCACATCATTAATTAAGATTTTTTTATTTGTTTTGGTGGCAATTTTAAATGCAATTTCAGCAACTTCACGATATTGGGTATCAACTGATATTAATGTGTTATCTGGGATGATTTCACACACAATTTCCATAGCCATCTTCATTCGACTTACTTCTTCTTCTATAGAAATCTTTTCAGACCAGGGAGCAGTTGAACGTCCGCCAATATCCAGAATCTGAGCGCCATTTTTAATCATTTCAGAAGCAGCTTTTCTAATTTTTTCTGGCTTTTCGTAAACAGAGCCTTGATAAAAAGACTCAGGACTTAAATTTATGACTCCTACAATTACAGTTGGAAAATCATCACCGATTTCTAAAAGATCAAATAATTTAGTGTATATCTTTTTCATTGCTTATCTATAAAATAAAAAAAATATATCAAATATATGTTATTCTTTTTAGAATTATATTGAGATCTGTTTAAGAGTATACATTCCCACCTGAAAGCATAACACAACCATTATTAGTTTTATTTTTTGGATCAGCTAATGCGTTCTATGAGAAACTTAAAAAAATAATCTTTCTATTTCCTTAGAAGAAATTGCGAGAGAAAATAATCCTTGACTTAGCTGTTATTAAAATATTATATTAATTTCTTTTTATGCAATTCGTTAAGGGCTTAAAACCTCATTAATACTTTAATATCTGATTTTCTTTATAATTATTAGAATTATACATTTTAAAGGTTTAAAAAAATGGATATTATAATTTCAAAGGAAGAGATAATAGAGTCTAAGAAGTTAAAAGTTATTAGTGAAATCACTTTGACAAAAGAAAAAACAACTCTTTTTGAAAAGAAATATGGGTGCTCTATAGACGCTTTTAGAAATAGAATGGAAGAGACTGACGAGAATTTTAAAGAATGGGATGATTATATCGAATGGAAGGCTAACTTCGAATTATTAAAGGATTTAGAAAACAGATTAATTGAACTAGACAATGCAAAAAACATTAAAATTGTTTAAAAAGAGTCGAATAATTAAAAAACACACGATTCTTGATTATAAATCTAGTTCTAAAGCGCAATACTTAAAAGCTACAGTGGAACTAAAAAATGGAGATTTATTATTTTTAAAAGAATATATTTCCTCGACTGAACATTTATATTCATATCATTGGCAAAAAGCAAATGGAGATTTAATAATTAGATGGGATAATTCACCACACCATAAATCTCTAACAACTTTTCCTCATCATAAGCATAGTCCAGATTTGGAAGAATCTTATGAAACAACTTTTACAGATATAATTAAAGTTATTAAAAAGATTATGAAAAAGGGAAAATAAATGTCAAAGATGTACCTGTTTCTTATTTGAATGAAATAGAATTTTTAAGATACAAATCTATACAATAGGATAGACAAAAATAGATTTATAATAAGTATTATTCTATTACGTGCTATGGAATTATTTTCTATAAGACTTCCTCTCATTAAGAAAAATGATCCGTTATTAGAAATTATTATTAAGATCATCAGGGATCAAGGAAAATCCTTGAATGAGGGAGACATTATTGTTATCGCGGAAAAAGTGGTTGCTACTTCTCAAGGAAGAGTTATAAAGTTATCTGAAGTTGAAAACATATCAGAACGAGCAAAAAAGTTAGCAAAAGAATACGATATGGATGAAAGATATGTAGAATTAATATTACAGGAAGCTTCTATGATTCTCGGAGGAATGAAGCATGTTATATTAGCAAAAGTTAATAATTTTCTTATCGCTAATGCTGGAATTGACCAATCTAATGCTGGTATTGGTAATGTTGTTCTCTTGCCAAAAAATCTAAGGGAACTTGTTTGGAACTATTGGAGGGAATTAAGAAAAGAGTTTGGAATTAATAATTTTGGGGTTATTATCGCAGATTCTAGAGTTCAACCTTTAAGAAAAGGTACCATTGGAATAGCTATAGCAACTGCGGGATTTGAACCAGTCGAAGATTTAAGAGGGCAACCAGATCTTTTTAATAGACCTATGGAGATAACAATGAGAGCTGTAGCAGATGATCTTGTAAGTGCTGCTCAATTTCTATTAGGTGAAGCTGATAATCAAACACCAGTGGTGATTATTAGAGAGAGCAATATCGAATTTACTGAGAATCCAGAATTAACTACTGAAATATCTCCTGAAGAGTGTCTATATATGAATATTTTCTCTAAATATCTTTTTAGAAAAGAAACGGAAAAATAGCTTTCTAAATATAATGACATTAAGTATTACGGATATTTTTAATAGGATGGGAAAAATTTACGATTATTTAGGAGATCTAATGTATTCTTGGCACTTTTCAAGAATTTCTGGATATTTCATGGAAATTGGAATTCGATTAATAACTTTTTGGAAAACATCTTTAAATGTCATGTTAGGTTGCTCAACAATTTTAGAAATATCATAGAGACATGAAAGTTGTTTAATCCGCTCTCCCAAACCATACGACCTTTCAATTATTTTTTGCTCTAATCTATCTCTCAAAATTAATAATTTTGTTTCAGATTCTATTAATTTTTGATGTGTTTCTTTTAATCTATCTTCCAATTTCTTACGTTCAATTGCATATTGGATGGAACGTATTAAACCGATATGATCCACTTGCTCTTTGACTAAAAAATCTTGATTTCCTTTTTTAACAGAATTTATAGCAAGCATATCATTATCCACTCCAGTTAATACGATAATGGGAATATTTTGTGTTTTTTCAAGTGTTACGAATAAAGTATTAATCCCCCAGCTATCAGGAAGTGAAAGTTCTAATAAAATTATATCAAAATTTTGTGTCTTCAGTTTGTTTAAGCCATCATGAAGTTTGGTGGACCATTTTACATCAAAATTTATTATATTAGATTGTTTTAATAATTCAATTACGAGATTAGCATCAGCTGGATTATCCTCTATTAATAAAACACTTAAGGGTTTATCTTCCATACTATTTCTCCAAAGGTAGGTAATCTGAAAATGGAATACCAAAAATCTCCTATTGATTGTACAACTTTTATAAATTGACTAATATCTATTGGTTTAGATATATAACAATTTGCAAGTGATTTTTACATTCTCGACTAATAAAATATTTATAATTTTAATATTTTGTCTTACCAAAATTAAACCCTTATATTTTCTTTAAATCTAAAGAGTTTTATCTTATTTTTGAGCTCTTTATAACGTGCGCGAAGCGTTACATCAGCTACTCCTATTTTTTTCCCTATTTCTTTTTGAGTAATTTTTAAACCTCTAATTTTAGAGACTAAATATATTGCTCCAGCACATAATCCTTTAGGATCAATACCTCTAATTGATGATTTTTTAAGAAATGATTGTAATATTTTAATTGTTAAGTTTTCTACATCATAATTTAAACCTAATTCCACTATATAGCGCGGAATAAACAAGACAGGATTAAAGGTAGGAGTTTTTAAATTTAAAGCATTAATTAAACTTTTATAACATTTTTTTACGAGATTATAATTTTTAGTGGCCTTTTGTGTAATTTCCTGTAAAGTTCTTGGTATTCCTTTTTCCTTACATACATAATATATACATGCCACAACCATACAAAGGATTGATCGCCCCCGCAACAAATTTGCTCGAAAAGCTTTTTTATATAGATCCAATGCTGATTTTTGAACATAGGAAGGAAGATTTAATATGTGTCCGAGTCTTCTTAATTCGGTAGTAGCAATTAATAAATGTCGTTTATCCCACGATAAGCATTTGTCTCTTTTTACTGCCCGTTTAAAATCCGAATTATAAATAGTTTTTGTATATACTAAAGTACATAATCCAAGATCTGGTATTAACTCAGAAATCGGAATTCCTGTTCTATATTTTTTTTCAATTTGCTCCTGTGTATAGGCTCTCTTTTCGTTATGGAAAAGATCTAATTCTCTTTCATTGATGATTAGACCACATTGAGTACAAACTTTTTCCCCCTTTTCATGATTTGAAATAACGTTACCATTGCAATCTGTACATAAATCATACCGTTCATAATTTTCAATTATTGTAACCATTCTTCCATACACTTCTTGCTTTTTTATTTTTTTCCAACTTTTCTATAGTTTTAATTAATTCTTTAAGGTGTAAATCTTCCCTCCTTAAGTGAATGGTTTTTAAGATAATTAATAGAATTATAAGATTTTTTCAGTTTAGTCTGAAACCTTAGTACCTTCTAAATTCTCGTCTTGCTCAACACTTGAAAAATATGTTGCCAATTTTTGAATAGTATTGTTTAATTCAAATAGAACTACACCTAAATTCAGTGTATTCAGATATATTACGCCAAGTAATATCTCATTATTAATAGGTTCGATAATTATTTCAAATCCCTCAATATCTGTTTGATCACCTGCCATAATTGAAATTTGGATTATAGATACATCATCTTGAAATGTATTAATTCCTTGATTGGCCAGGCAAACGATGCTAGAACAAATTGCACATACTGATTCATAATAGTCCTTATCTTCTTTAGCTGGCGCTTGATCTACTTCAATTACGAATCCATCTGAAGTAAATAAGCTTGAATACATGATATTTGTCCTTTCTCTTAATTCCTTCAATATTTTACGAATTTTATTTTGTTCCAGATATACCATCTTATGCAAGAGCCCCCATTTTTGATTTATTTTCTTCCTTACCACCGTTCTCAACCATCTTAAGGATTTCAATTATAGCATCTTTTACGCCGATACTATATTTACCAGATCCCTTATATACTTGTTCACCAATCATGTTAGAAATCATTTCACAACCTTGATAATCTTCTCTATCCGATTTATTAGCTATAATTTTCATAGGAATTTGAAGGCCTAAAACAGCCTTAATCTCTTCCAATATTACTATTGCATTTCCAATTTTTGGCAAATCACAGCCATCTATTAGGAAGATTACACCATCACTCCCTTTCGCTAAAATTTTTCGAACTGTTGAAAATTGCATTTGACCGGGACTACCTTTTAATTCGAAATTATTAGTATGCCAACCTGAATACTCGTTTTTATCTCTTAAAAACTCAGTTTTACTCATAATAACTCCCTCCGTTTCATAATTTAGATTTGGCCGAGCCCATACCATTCTTCCTAGGTCTATTCCAGTAGTTGTAGTTGTTTTTTCGTTGTCGTATGCTTTCTTTAATTTTTTTTCGACGTGTATTGCTTTGTTATCAAGTGTATGAACTAAAGTACTTTTTCCTGAATTGAAAAACCCTGTTACAAAAATTTTAAACCTTTTCACTTCCAAAAATAAATCAACTCCATTTTTATTAGTAATTTTTTAAAAAACAAATATTTAATATTATTTTATCTCAGAT
>JAZGEW010000105.1:0-6486 GCA_036478875.1 Promethearchaeia archaeon
ATTTCAATTTTAATAAAATCAAAAAAAATAAGAGCTTACTTTTCTAAATCCATAAAATCAAACGCTTTTATTAGGGTTGAAAAGAGAATATTATCTATTTTTGAGTTTTATCGGACAATAATAATTATAAATAGGTTCAATTGGATAAGCATTTGGGAAAGTATGTAATGAATTTGTAAGTTCTGTTAAAGTGTTTAATACCATTAAACCGTTTTTAGGACTTTTTTTAGTGATATATTTAATATTTTCGTTAAGATCAATTTTTGCTTTTTTACTCCAGATTATTTTCATCAATAATGCTATTTTTCACTTCTTCGGTTGTATATAATTCTGCAGTACCATTATCAATATCATTAATCAACATATTCATTTCTTGAATATATTGATTTTCAGTTATTGGATTTCCTTTAGTGTCATAACCAATAATATTTTCTTTTTCGATAATTGCTTTTAGTTTTTCTAAAAGGTTATTATCAGAAATTCCTAATATTTTTTGTGCTAATGATATTTTTAATGTTTCTGTGCTCATAGTTTCCAGCTGTTATTTAAAACCCATATTTACAAATATATTAAATTTTAAGTAGATAGTATGACTTGTTCCTCAATCCCGCTCCACACACATTCCACTTCCCTCCTACGTCGTTTCGTGTAAAGAGTGTTCCATTACCATTGAAAAAAGAATATTTTAAGCTAAACTTTTCTGTAAAATTAAGTGATATATCTCGCTTTGACCAAATCGATCCCGAGGTTTCGGGAGAGATTCATGAATTCAATTAAAAAACAATAAGAATGCTATGAATAAAGCAAAAATAACCCTTCGGCTTCGCTCAGGATAAACTCCACGCAATACATTATAACTAAATTTGATTTATAATCAGACATTATGCCTGTCCGCCTCTGGCGGATAAAATTATTCGTCTTTTTAATATTTTATAAAGCTGAACTCATGATCGCTCCGCAGTTGTCAAAGTTATCACAATTTACTGATAATACTCATAAGGTAATATTACTATTAAAAAAACAATTACCTTTGTATGTATGATACAATTAAATAAATATATAGAGATCAATAAAGAGAAGAGATTTGGAAAACCAATAATTATAGGTACTAGAATCTCAGTATATGATGTGTTATCATGGTTATCAAATGGAATGACTCGTAAAGAAATCATAAAGGATTATCCTGAGTTAACAATTAATCAAATAAATGCTTGTTTATTTTTTGCGGCAAAAAGAGAACAAACACATCTATATGCATCATAAAATTCATGATGAGACTACTATATGACCAAAATATTTCCTATCGTTTAATAAACAGAATTATTGATGTATTTCCTGAATCAAAACAAGTTAGAGAGCTAGGACTTGAAAATGCTACAGATTCAGAAATATTTGAGTATGCAAAAGATAATCGCTTTACGATAGTAACTTTTGATTCTGATTTTTGTGAACTATCAGTTTTAAAAGGCTTTCCTCCTAAAATAATTTGGATTAGAACTGGAAATACTACAACAAAAAACTTAGAGATTTTACTTAAGAGTAAACACAAAGTCATTGAACAATTTTTTAATGAAAATTTTGCTTGTCTTGAAATAACAGAATAATTAACCACTCCACACACATTTTACTCCGATCCAATCGTCACTTCGTAAAAAGAGTACCTGCCTGCCGGTAGGCAGGTTCCATTACCATCGTAAAACAACATTTTAAGCTAAACTTTTCTTTAAAATTAAGTGAACTATCTCGCTTTGACCAAATCGAAGTATGAGATTCATGAATTCAATTAAAAAAACAATAAGAATGCGATGAATAAAGCAAAATAACCCTTCGAATTCGCTCAGGATATACTCCACGCAGAACATTATAGGACATTTTGTATAATTGGTTTAGCCAGTGTCTGAAGCAATTATCAAGAATGATGATGCGGTGGCGAGTAATTTGCGGATAGCCCTTTTTCGGGCAAATATTAGTATTTACTTTTTTAAATACTAATATTCACGAACTCCATAAAAAATAATAAAGCTGTGAGTAACTTACACATAATTGTAGATATAATACCTTTAGGTTTATATCTACAATTATTGATTGAAATCTTTGGTATAAATTGAGCCCATTCTATTTTCAATCTTATTTTTAATGTTTTCATTATTTTGACAATTGACAAGTGTTAATCCGAATAATAATATTAAAGTAAATCTTAATTTCATTGTTATTCTTTTTGAATCACTTTTCTTTCCTATTAAAATAATTTTAGCCCATTCTATTAAGCTACTTATTATTTTTCATAAGCGGATAAAAATTTTCTTCAACTCTTGAGGTTAATTTCCAATTAGCATCTTTATCAATTACAAATGAACCACCCCAAATTGTTTCTGGGTATTCAAGTACTTGTTTAGTCATCCCCTCTAAAGACTTTACTGTTGAACCCAATTTGAGAAGTGCCTCTTCAATTGGCATCCAGCATATTTTTTCTTTTCCGACTATTAATTTTAAATCTCCACTTTCATATTTGGCAGTGTAGAGTTGTCTAAAGTCTGCCGTTGGTTTGAATTCATATTTGTAAGTAAAAAGTCCGTTTAATTTGGGCGGGCTTATTTTTATTCCATAAACACCAGATAAACTATCTAAAATTTCGTGAACATTCTGTTTTCCTTTAAAGTATATAGCTGGTGTCATCCAACCATATCCTGTTTCCCTCATTAGTATTTTATTATCCTTAATTATTGTAAGTCGTATTATAGTTTGGTTTGTTGGCGATACTGATTGATTTTGACTAAAACCTATAATTGAGGTTAAAAGGAAAAATAAAATTAAAGCTACTTTTTTCATAATTATTGTTTTTATTAATAATCAAGATTTTGTAATTTGCTATTTTTTATGAGTTTTTTTGCATGTTCTATAAATTCATCTTCAGAAACATTCTCTTGAACAATATATTCGTCTGGCACAAAAGTTTCTCTTAAAGTTCCATTTAAGTGATACATTTTTTCAAAAGAGACACTAAAATCAAAATCACTATTTAAAAATTTAATTATTTTTATGCCGCCAGCTAATCGGTTCATTTCTGTTCCAACAATTGTTGCTATATTCATACCATCAAAACCAATTGCCATACCTTCTCCCATACTCCCAGTCCATCTTCCTACTAACACGTATAGTGGTTTTGAATACATGTGGTTTCTAGGTATAACATACTTGGTGTACTTTTCATTTTTATTTTCACAGATTTGATAGTCTTCTTTTTTTGAAATAAATCTTCCCATGATGGGTTCGGCGACACTGGTATTTCCCCCATTTGGTGTATTTCTCAAATCTAGAATGAGTGCATTTGTATTCATTAGACTATCTAAAGCATTGTCAAATAGCTCTATTAGGTCAGAATTTCCTAAGGAATTATTTATTCTGATAATTCCAATATCATCGTCAATGGAAGATTCTAATAAAGCAACATTTTTTTTTTGGTTTAAGCTATCAATATCTATGTCTATACGGTCTCCATTGCTAAGTTTTAAATGAATTATTCTGGATTCATTTCGTCTACCTGATAATATTTTATTAGCAATCCATTCCTTTATCTCTGGTTTATTTTTTTCGTGACATTTTGTTGGGAAAGATTCAATCATTTGTTGGAAATCAATTCCATTTAATAAAAGAATTTCAGAGTTAATGATGTTACTTATGAAAACATTATCTAGTTGAGAGGAAAATACATTTTTAATATATATTTTATTGTTTTTTAGCTTAACATAGATCGAGGCTCCAAGAGGTCTATATGATTTATCGGTGTTTGAATTTAGAATAAGGTGTGAATCATACAACTCATAGAGTAAATTCTCATAAAACATTACTTTATAATATGACTTACTTATTGTGTCGACATGTTGGCCATATTCTTGCTTAATACAATCAATAATGTTTTTTTTATCGTTAAAGTATATGTAATCTTTCTCAAGATCCGTTATGAAAGCATTAAACTCTTTTCGGTTTTCTGAATCAATAAGTTTTTGATTTCTATTTGTTTGGCAACCTAAACTAACGATTAAGATTATTAAATAAATAGTTTTCATTTTAATTATTTTAATCATTTTCAAATATGTTTTCTATATCCTTAAACTTGAAAATCATTTTGTTATTTCGGTCAAAAATTGACCAATTTTGAACGACTTCCTCAACATCTAGATTTAAGTCTTTAACAGCCTGATAGAATCCTTTAGTAAGATCACTAATATTAGATTTATTAGTATCTTTTTCTATCCAAACTAAATCATCTTGAAAGATCATTTTTTCTTTTGGAAAGTAAAATATTAGATAATCATTGGTGTGGTTTGATTTTTTACCGATATGATAGATTGACATATAGAATTTACCATCAGTAATTGTTTTTGCTTGATAAATATTCTCAAATTGAACTTCTTTTGGATTGATGGCTAGACTATCTGGTTTTAGAGTATGTTTTGCATCTACTATATGTTTAATATATTCCTCATCTTCTTTTACGCAAATGACTTTTGCTCCTTCATTAATAAAAGGTCTAATTCCACCTGTGTAATGTGGATGAAAGTGGCCAAACACGAAATATTTTATAGGTTTGAGAGGATGAATTTTTCTTACTTCTGCCAATAACTGTTCTCCATATCTACTATTCAATGGTGCTTCTGCAACGAGTAAAAAATCATTAAACTCTACTAATAAACTTCGAGTGCCAGAGTGATGAAGATTTATTAAATAAATATTTTCAGAATAATGTTCTACAGATATGTCAGGTTTTTCTATTACATCTTCTTGTATAGAGTAATCCTTAGGGTCAGGAATTATGTCCTGAGTTTTTTTAGTGATTTTAAGATTCTTGACATTGATTGTATCACTTAATTGACCATTGAGCTCATTTTTAATGATTTGTGTTGGTGCAAACCTATTTTCTACTTGAACATAGTTCTTATAAATATATACATCCTCTATATCTCCAAAACCATAAAACTGATCGTCTTCCTCGTTTGCAGATAAAGTTGATATTCTATTAACAAAGTAACTTTCTTTATCTATTTGAACCGAAACATAATAGTCTCCAATATGCAAACTAAATGTAATGTTTTTATTGTTTTCGCTTTTAACCATTAAGTCCTTAAAGTCTTGCTTATTAAAATATTCTAAAACCAATGCTGGCGAGTAAGCTAATGTTTTTACATAGTAGTTTTTCAATTCGGACTTTGAAATGGACTTTAGTTCCTCGCTTCCATAAGGAATAGTATATAATTTATTATGATGAAATTCTGTTTTGGAGTAATAAGCCGCACCAGATTGTAAATATAATGTGTCGACCTTGAGGAAAGTGGCACTATTCGCCCAAATTAATCCTTTGCGAGTGCTTGTACCTTTGTCCCAGGGGTTCATACTGTGCGTGAAATAGTTGTTAGCCTCTTCGTATTCAATTTCAAAGTATTTTTCGTCTTGTTTAATACTATTTTTAGTTGAAGATTTTTCCAAGTAATTTGTTTGAGAAAATGCATATTGAGAACTTATAAAACTTAGTAAAAAAATTAGTAAGGATATATTTTTCATTTGAGTTTATTTCTTCTTTATAAAAACAAGAGTATTATTAAGTGTGTGGTGATATGTGCTATTATAGCAGATTCTAAACCTTTTTTCCAATATAGCCATCCAAAAAGAACACCACCTACTCCATTTCCTAGCAAGATGTAAATCAATAACAGTGTTGGAGGGTTTTCTATCATATTAAAAACGATTGGAAAATGCCCTAATCCAAAAATAATAGAGGTAAGTAAAATGGCTATCCAATATATAGTATCAATCTTTTTGCCTATTATTTTATAGCTAATCCAAGCAATAAACGACAAGGCACCGAAACGCACTAAAATTTCTTCTGTAATCCCTCCATAAAGAAAACGTGTAATTATAGATAATTTAAACTTCTCTTGTAATTCAATGAATTTTTCTGGCAAAAAAGGAAGAAATATAAATGACAATAAGACGATCAATCCTCCTGAAATAATACCATATATAACTCCAAATTTTATTTGTTTTTTTAATACTAATTTCCAAGGTTTCTTTTTAATATAGTTTTCAATAGTTGGAACACTTAAATCTACTCTTTTAAAAGTAAATACACCAATAATTATAGATAACACTAATAATATTGTTGGAGATAATAAAGTAAGTAGTTTTAATTGTGTTTCAGAAAACTGTTGTAAGGCTATATCTAAAGATTCTTTTGGGAGAACACCTAGTAAATCAGATTTTAATAATGACAAAACGCCTATAAACCCAAGAACAAATAATACTAACGCTATTTTGAAATCTAACTTTTTCATTGCTTCATGTTTGTTAATTTATCAAAAAATTAATCTAATGACATTTTAATATCCTCACCAAACACATATTTTCCAAACCATTGCCAATTATGCCATATCGCAGCTAGTCTTTCTTTTGGTTTATAAATTACATGTCCAAGCCCTTTGTATGTTATTA
>JAZGEW010000106.1:0-14816 GCA_036478875.1 Promethearchaeia archaeon
AGCTTACTTGTTTCCATTTATTATCAAAGGATATTTTTTTTAAACAATATTTTTCAGAAAATTTTATTTTATTTTCTTTAAGCAAATTGTCTAAGAAAGGATTTTCTCCAATTGGTATTGTAAAAACGAACTCTCCTTTATTTGTTAAATAGCTTTTTAAATGCTCAATAGCATTTAAAATTTTAAGTGGTTCTTTTATAGCTTCATGCCATCCTACATGTTCTAAGGTTGAGATACTTATTATTAAATCATATTTCTTTTTTGGATAAAAATTAACAATATCTTCGTTAATAACGCCTTCTCCTTTCTCATATTTATCTAAGATATCATGTTTATGAGAAAAATAATGAGATAGCACATTTCCAATTTCCAATATCCTCTTTCCTTTATTTCTTTTTAATATTTCTATAATAATTGGAATTTCTACAGCTCTTTCAGCCCTCCAAGTGAAATTATAATTATGATAAAAATATGGATAAATCTTATTATTTAATTTGAATCTTGAAGAGGATCTGAATTTTTTATAGACCCATGTCTGATTATAATGATAAAATTCATCAACAAGATCCCAGATAAAAATCCAAAACTTAGTAAAGCCCGTTTTTAAAGCACTATTAATCCTAAATAGAATATGGAATATTCTTTCTGATATTTTTGATTTCATTATGATTCTTTACCAGTTAAATATACACATTAAAAAAATAGTCTAATACATTTCTTTTAAAAAAACAAATGCATTAAAATCTTGTCAAATTTATACATCTATCAAAATTTTTTAAGTAAAATCAAAATTTTTTTTAACATTTTAGAAAAAAAAAAGATAAAATTGCTTTTTTACTATGAGAATAACGATAATTTCTCCTTATTTTCCTTATCCTAAGCGGGGTAAATTCTATGGAGTTGAGAGATATACTGAAAATCTTGCAATTTCTCTAAAAGATTTAGGTAATAATGTAAAAATTGTAACTAGTTATTGGAATGGGGGTAAAAGATATGACAATTATAAAGGATTACAGATTTTAAGAATTCTAGATACAGGAGCCATTTTTAAAGAATTTGCAATTTTGAATGCCATAAATTACCTTACATTTGGATTGAATTTACTTCGAAAAAAAAATTTTAAATTTTACAAAGATTCTGATATAATTCTGTTAAATTCTCCTATTCTCTTTTCTCGGTTTTTTAAAATAATAAAAATACCAGTTATTCCAATTTTTCATCATTTTGTTTAAAAGATAAATATGATATAGGAGAGTGAATAATGAAAATAAAAAAAATATTAAAACGAATACTTAACATTCATAGAGAAATCTATTTGAATATTATAGGGATAAATTTAATGACTTATCATAGATTAGAAAAGACGGGATTTAAAATTCATAAAAATGTCGTCACTATATCTGAACCATCAAAAGATCAAATAATATATTATTATGGTATAAAGGAGAAATACATTAAGGTTATTCCAAATGGTATAAATATAAAGAGATTTAATCCTTCTAATTATTCAATCGAAATTAGAAAAAAATACGGAAATAATATTTTATTATATACAGGACTGATGGTTCAACGAAAAAAAGTCCCAGTATTACTAAAAGCTATACCTTTTGTAATTGAAGAAATCCCTGATGTACACTTACTTTTAGCAGGTGAGGGACAATTTTTAAACAAAAATATACAATTATCAGAATCTTTGGGAATTCAGAATAATGTATCTTTTTTAGGATTTGTTAATGACAGAGATCTTCAAAAATATTATGCAACTAGTGATATCTATGTATTTCCTTCAGCTTTAGAAGGTTTTGGGCAAGTGCTTTTAGAAGCAATGGCGAGTGGCACGCCAGTTATTTGTGCTAATAAACGACCAATGTCAGAAATAATTGAAGATGGAGGTATAACCTTTGCATTAAATGATCCAAAAGATCTTTCAGAAAAAATAATTGATCTACTCACTCATAGAGAAAAATTACAAAATCTTGGAGGAAATGCCCTAAAAATAGCTAGAAAATATGAATGGTCAAAAATAGCTAAAAAATATTATCAATATTTCAAAGAAATTGTAAACTCTAATTAATTGAAAAAGAAGATGAAAAAGAAGATTAATTTATGAAATAATAGTAAATAGTAAGGCATAGACATTAAAAATAGTAAAAATGAATTCTATAGAAAAATATAATTTTCACATATTTAATAAACTGTATAATCAAATTAAGAATTTTGCTGCAAAAAGTAATTTAACTCGTCAAATTATCTCTAAAAATTTATTGTTAAACTTATTATATTATATTGCTAGTAAGAATCTAAGAAAAAAAAGTTTAAAATGTACAACTCTGAAAGAACTAGTAGACCTTGTATTTTCTTACAATTATTCTATTAGTAGGTTTACTCCTCCTAAAATATCCATAGCTTCTCTACAGATCAAAAGTGAATTGTATAGGTTTTGTAAAAAAATATTTTCTTTAAAACCCAGAGTAATTCTTGAAATAGGTACTGCAAATGGAGGGACATTATTTTTATTATCAAAGTTATCTCGTCCTGATTCTATAATAATTAGTGTAGATTTACAAAAGAATTTATATACTGGTGGAATTGATTATAAACCAAAATTTTTTTTAAAATCTTTTGCTCACAATAATCAAAAAATAATCATTATTAGAAAAGACTCTCATAAATTTTCAACTTTAGAAAAAGTGAAGAAAGTCTTAAATAATAAATCACTTGACATTCTTTTTATAGATGGTGATCATACATACAAAGGTGTAAAAAAAGACTTTAATATGTATGGAAATCTAGTCAGACAAAATGGAATTATTGCTTTTCATGATATTGTTGAAGTAACTATCGAAGAAGCTGTTGAAGTTAATAAATTTTGGAATGAATTAAAAGAAGAATATAACTATATAGAAATTGTTGAAGATTGGAATCAAGACAATTGCGGGATCGGTATAATAATAAATAAATGATAAAATCCATATTTGAAAAATAGTAATAACTTTATTATGATAAGGATAAAAAATATAAGAGAAAATCTCTCTCAAATTTTTGCTATAACAGAAAAACATATTAAATTAAAACTGAGATATAAAATCACGTTGGGTTTACATTTAATTTTTCCAATTGTTTCAATCCTCATGCCATTAATTATCTTAAAGAACTTTTTTGATTATAATGCTCAATTTGGATCTTGGAATGAAGAAAATTACTATATTTATTTATTTCTTGCTTATAATATATATCTTATTAGTAATCTGGCGACTGTATTACCTTCAGAATTTTATTTAGAAAAATTCTGGAAAACATTACCTAATCTATTTGTTGCCCCAGTTAATCATGTATATTTATTATTTGGACTTTTTTTTTCACATTTAATATTAATTTCTATTCCTTTTACAATTCTATTAATAATGTCTTATATTATTTATCCTATTTCTGTTTTTACTCTTTTATTTATTATTGGGACATATTTCCTCATTGCTCTTATTTTTAGTGGAATCGGTTTAATAGTAGGTATTTTTGCGATATCTAATGAAAATATTATGGGGATTTTACAATATGTTTTGATGGGTGTTTTTTGGCTTAGCTGTATTACATATCCATTTGAATTATTTCCCAGTTTATTTCAAAAAATAATTAACTTAAATCCATTTTATTATATTTTTGATTTTTTACGTTTAATTTGGATAGACAATAATATTCTTTTTACTATAAATGTAAATTTAATTAGTTTTACTATTTTATTAGTTTCAGTAGTAGGATTTCCATTGGTTGGATTACTCCTTTTTAATTTTATCTTTAAAAAATATGGAATTAAGGGTTATTAAAAATGTCTAATGATATTATCGAAATTTTTGATTTGAGAAAGGAATTTAAATTAAAAGGAAAAGGGAAAATCACTGCTTTAGATAATATAAATTTCTCTATACAAAAAGGTGAGGTTTTTGGTTTGTTAGGTCCAAATGGTGCGGGAAAAACAACCATAATTTCAATTCTAACAACCCTAATTCAACCTACAAGTGGATATGCTCTAATTGATGGATATGACGTTGTTAAATATCCAAAAAAAATAAAACCAAAAATAGCTCTTATGTTAGATTTTAAGTTATTATATAATCGAATTACTGCTTATGATAATTTAAAATTTATTTGTAAATTATATAAAATTTCAAACTACAAAGAAAAAATAAATCGAATTGTTAAAGATTTTGGTATGGAAAAATGGCTTAATCAATATGTTTCAAATTTCTCAATGGGTATGAAAATGAAACTAGCTCTTTGTAGAACCTTATTACTTGAACGAGATATTTTACTTCTAGATGAGCCAACTTTAAGTTTAGATGTACAATCAAAAGCTTTTGTCATTGACAAATTAAAAGAATCAAATAGCACAATTTTCTTAACGAGTCATGACATGGGTGTCGTTGAAAAACTATGTAATAGAATTGCGTTTATTAACAAGGGAACTATTTTGAAGATAGGAGATAAAGAAAATATTAAGAGATTAGCACAAACAGAAATCACATTGAAATTGAAAATCTCTGAGAAAAAAAATGAACTTAAATCAGAATTAAATCAATTAAACTACGTTATTAACATTACTGATGGCTCAGATGGATTAGTTCTTTCCCTCAAAAATAGAAGTTATTATAAAGATCTCTTTTTAATCTTAAGTAATTTTAAAATATTAAAAATAAATGAAATAGAACACTCTCTTGAAGATCTTTTTTTAAAATTGGTTAATCAAAATTAGACATAAGAAATTAAAATCTAAAATTCATAAATAATTAACATAATTGAATAATTTAAGAAAAAGGAATAGGAAAGTATTAAAAATTAATATTGGATAAAAGGGATTATGCTTAATCTTACAAAAATAGTTTTATTAATTCGATACAAAATAAAACTAATAGTACTGCTTATCTCTGTATTATGTATCTTTTTTATATCATTAAAATTATTTAACATTGAAAATATTATAGGGAATTCTAATAATCTTGTACTGATTTTTCTGTTCCAGCTTTTATTATTATTAAGTACAATTTTTACGATATTATTCTTACCTACTTTTCCTCTCTTTTTTATGTTATTTAAATCTAATAAATTTAATATTCTAGAAAAACTAGGAGTTACAATTGTTTCCAATTTATCATTTTATATAATAACAGGATACATCGGATCTTTCCTTAATTTTCCAATTACATTTGAATATTTCTTTTTTATTTTAATCCTAACATACTTATCTATTCTTATAATAGCAATATTTAAAGATTATAAGCGAGGAATAGGTTCCTTTCTCAGAAAGACTAAAACTATAGATTATAAACAAATAATTGAAAATGAATTTTCATTAACAATTTTTATTAAAAGTAAAATCTCTTTAAATGTGGTTCTATTAAGCGTTTTTATAATATTAACGTGTATACTGAATGTTGTGAATTCACGGTTTTTTGCGGGAATAGATGCATGGCATCATATTTCAATCGTGAAATATATAACAGAAATATATTATATTCCAATGGATGAGTATTATGGAGCATTAGGACTACATGTATTTGGAGCAGTTATTCACTTCTTTTCTGGATTAGATTTAATTTTATTTGCTAAATACTTTGCTTTTTATACAATTCCCTTAACATCATTAATAGTTTACATCCTTTTTATGAGGATCTTTAAAAATAAAAATTTAGCTATTTTTGGAATATTTTTATTAATTTCATCATTTGGATTTTCTTATTTTATGTTGTTTCAATTTTGGCCATCAGGTATTACGTTAATACAAGGATTAGTTATTTTTTTTATTCTTTATACTAGATTACAAAACTTAACACAAGAAGAAGTTCCAAAAAAGGAAATAATTTTCTCAAATATATTATTTTCATACATATTATTAACGTTTATTTTTATAAGCTCTTTTTTTACTCATTCTTTGATAACAATGATTTTAATTTTCTCTTATCTATGGCTTTTTTTAATTTATTTTGTTAAAGATTATAGAAGAGGTTTTGATTTTCTCCTCTTAGTATTATTTTTTAGTATTTTTTTGATTTTTTACTACTTTAACATTAGTATAGGTCATTTCCAGCATTTTCTTATTTTTAAGGTTCTACCAGGGTACTTTTTACTTTTTGGAGCTTTAGCTTTTATTTTGGTAATAACTTTGATTGTGTTACAATATCGTAAATCACTTGATTTCACAAAAGGAATATTCAGATCAATAATCGAAGGGAAAAAAAAGAATGTATATAAAAAATTAGAAGAAAAATTCATTATTCCATTTATCTTTGGCTTAACAATTATTATCTCTTTTATTTTTACTCTCTTCACTCTATTTCTTTTTAATATTGATATTACATATATTTTTTATTTTTCAGATATGATACTCATTTCTTCATTTTCAGTCTGGGGTTTTCTTATTTTTCAGTATAAACCAAGAGGAAAACCTCTATTTATCTGGGGACTAGCATTAGATTTCTTTATATTAGCAATATTTTTATTCGATGCGATGATTGGAATTACAACCTTTTTTTTAAGAGTTATTAATGTATCATTAGTTATGATTTTGATAGGGTTTCTATCTTATCTATATAAAATAATTAAAACTAACTCCTTTCACAAGAGAAAATTCAAATTCTTTTTAATTTTTATTGTAGTTTTTTCAATATGTACCTCTTATTCATATGATTTAGCCACAATAAATCATTTTGATTTAAAAGAACGAGAGGTGAGGTCGATTCAATGGTATTCTAATTATAGTTCTAATGGAAAAATAATTATATCCAATTTTGGATGGCACGGTATTTTTTTATATTACGATTATCCTTATGAAGAGAAAAATAAGAATCTTTCTTTAGTCTCAACTCATTACTTCTTTATGATAGAAGATCAATTTCTTCATCCAAATTTGCATATTTCCAATGATTCTAATATATTAAAAAATTGGAAATCTTTTCTTAATACTGAGGTTATTTTAGTTATACCTGAGGATTACTATTTACCATTTAGCTGGAGATTTTTCGATCAACTAAGTGAGGAGGAAATAGATGTTTATTATAATTTAGATTATTTAAATAGAATCTTTTCAGCTAAAACAGAAAATGGTGAAGATTTACCATATTATTGGGTTATTTAGTATATATATACTATACTGAAGAAATTAATATAATAATATAGTATGCTAATCTAATTTTAGGAAGTATTGTAAATATTTTTAAGAAGAAAGTCTATTTTTTATTATAGTAAGGAAAAAATAAATGTATGATTAATATGGATAAACAGAGAATTTTAAAAGAAGCTCAACGAATTGCAAAAGATTTTTCCTTTTGGATGGTTTCGGGCAATATATCTCATCTGTATGGCTATGTATATGAATTTGGAGACAAAAAATATGAGTTAGAAATTAAATTTGATGAAAATTTTCCAAATACTCCTCCTCAAATGATTTATCATACTGAGATTGAAGAATTATTAGGACCTTTTCAGTTAAATAAACTTATTAGCTGGACACACGAATCTTCGGTTGTAAATATCATTCATGAACTTAAAACAAAAATAGAAGATGCCTTAAAATCACCAAAAGATATAACTGAAAAACCAATGATTCCTGCTGATGGAGAAAAAAGTATTGACAGTTCTGTTGAAAAAGAAGAATACCTTACTCCAGATCTAAATACATATCCCCCAGAATTTCAACATGATGAATATTTTACTTCATCAGATTCACCTGATAATTTATTTTATACAGAGAATTCATATGATGATAAATCAGAAGAATTCATCACTTCTAATATTGAGAATCTTGGTAAAGAATCTATATTACCCATTCAAGAAGGCCTTACAGAAGAGAGTGAACAATTGAGTATAGCAATCAATACTGAATTAGGTTTAATTCAACAAGAATATGCTTATGATCAACCTAGCTCCAAAGAAGCTGTTATTAATATATATATTACAATCACCTTAACAAAAACGTTTATAATTTCGATAGATTTCATGAAATATCCAGAAAAACCAACTATAACTTTTCCTGATGATGTAAAAAATATTTTGGGAGATCCAAATAGATCATTAGATACTTTAAAAAGTTGGAATGATAAAAAACCAATACATTTAGTGGATATTTTACATGAATTAGAGAAAAAATTATTTTTTATAAAAGATGTCGAATTACAAACAAAAAAAATTTCAGGAGAATATCGGTGTGAAAATGTCCCAGAGCGTTTAACCACATTAAAAGTACATTTATTAACATATGGGTTCAAGGAATACACCATGACTATTGATTTAGATTCTTATCCAAAACCGCCTAATATTAATTTATCTTCTGAATTGCAAGACATTATATCGATCCCCATCACAGAATTAAATGTTTATAAGAAATGGGAGGAAAATATTTCTGAACCTGTTGAAATGATAAGAGAAATCTCTTGGTTAGTTGATAAAAACTCAAGAATTAATTTTGAAATTGATTTATTAAAAGATCATTATAAAAATATAAAATATGAACCCTCTACAGAAACATTACATTTAGAAATGAAAGGTAAAATGAAAACAGAAGATCTTACATTTGAATTTCAAATTGAATTACCAATCGATTATCCAATGAAAATGCCCGAAGTGAAAGTGATAAATGAATTCGAGCTTGAAGCTCATGAGAAAATAAAAAATGATTTGCACGCTTCATTTAATGATTTTTTTAATGAATGGACTCCGTTTTCTTATCTTGTTGATTTATTTAATTTAATATCTAAAAAAATTTTTGAAGTTTCAGTAGTATCCTGCGTTATATGTCATAAAATTGAATGTCCAAGTTGTTCTCAAAAAATTGCTGGTGATGATAACTGTCATGCAGAATGCCCATATTGTAATAGAGCATATCATAATCATTGTTGGGAGCAAACTATTAAATCATTTGGGAAATGTGGTTTTTGTTTAAGGTAATTTTTGAGTCTATTATAATCCTAATGAACTAAACATATCTAATCAAATCATCTTAATGAATTTCTCTTTTAGTTAAACATTTTCAGCTTTAAAAAATCTAGAAAAAATTAAAAAATGATTTTGTTCAATGGTGTTCTAGCATAAAACAATACCAAAATCAAAGATGGACACTTTTACTGAATGATTTTGTGTTATTGTTAAATTGAAAATTTCCCTATATAAGTTTTTAGGTAAATCCATTAAATTTTTTAATTTGGAACTCTTATAATAAACCATCACATTTTAGTTAGATGATTTTCGTGGAACTATTGGATAAAAAGCTGAATCTTAAAAAATTAGAGGAAAATATATTAGAATTTTGGGAAGAGCGAGAGATTTATTCATTAATAAAAAAAAAGGAAGAGAAAAAAGAAGTTTGGCGTTTTATTGATGGACCACCCTATACTACTGGTTCAATTCATCTTGGAACTGCCTGGAATAAAATTCTAAAAGATTATTTAATCAAATATAAACGAATGAGAGGTTTTAAAGTTACAGATACGCCGGGTTATGATACCCATGGATTACCTATCGAAGTTCAGATGGAAAAAGAACTTGGTATTAAGAATAAACAAGAAATTCTAAAATATGGCGTTGATAAATTCATTAATAACTGTAAAGAATATGCTCAGAAAAATATCCGGATAATGAATGAACAGTTTAAACGATTAGGATGTTATTTTTGGGATTGGGATAAACCATACATTACGTTTAAAAATACTTACCTTGAAGGAATTTGGTGGACCTTAAAAAAAGCTTGGGAAAATAATCTATTATATCAATTTTTTAGACCATTAAATTGTTGTCCGAGATGTGCAACAGCACTAGCTAAACACGAGCATGAATATAAAAATATTAAGGATACAAGCCTTTTTCTAAAGATAAAATCAGAAGATATGGAAAATACTTATTTTATCATTTGGACAACCACTCCTTGGACACTTGTTGCGAATGAAGCAATAATGGCAAATCCTTATGCAGAATATGCAAGAGTTAAAATAGAAGATCTTAATGAGTATTGGATATTATCAAAAGTTTCGATCACACATCTGATTTCAGGAGAGTTGGGATATAAATATAAAATTGTAGACAATTATCTTGGAGAAGATTTAGAAGGAATGAAATATATTCATCCCTTAATCGAAGAAGTTCCATACCAAGAAGAATTAGCTAAAAAAAGTAATACTGTACATTCAATAATTTTATCTGAAGAATATGTTTCATCATCAGAGGGAGTTGGATTAGTACATTCTGCACCAGGACACGGTCCAGAAGATTTCGAAGTTGGAGTCGCTAACAACATTCCCGTTTTTACTCCAGTGGATATAAAGGGTGTATATACTAAGGAAGCTGGAAAATTTGAAGGGAAAAATGTTTTTGATGCTAATGACGAAATTCTGGATTTATTAAAACAAAAAGGAACTCTGATATTTACTAATGAGATCGAGCACGAATACGCTCATTGCTGGCGTTGTGATTCAAAGTTAGTTTATAGAGCAACTAATCAATGGTTTTTTAAAACTGAGAGTCTTATTCCCGATTTATTAGAAAAAAATAAAGAAATATATTGGGTACCAGATTGGGCAGGTAATAGATGGTTTAAAAGTTGGTTAAGCACATTAAAAGATTGGTGCATATCAAGGCAACGCTTTTGGGGAGTACCTCTAAGTGTCTGGATTTGTGATAATGAAAAATGTGGAGACATAACCGTAATTGGTTCACGAATGGAATTAATGGAAAAGGCAGGACATTGCCCTGAAGATTTACATCGTCCTTGGATTGATACTGTTACTTGGAAATGTAAAACCTGCACAAATGGAACAAAAAGAAGAATTCCTGATATTTTAGACGTATGGTTAGATTCTGGATCTGTAATTTGGGCAGCTCAAGAATATTATGATCCAGAAATGGAGAATTTTGACTCTTGGGTTCCAGCCGATTTTATACTTGAAGGAAAGGACCAAATCAGAGGGTGGTTTAATAGTCTATTATGCAGTGCAATGGTATCATCTAATCGAAAAAATTATCACGCTTGTTACATGCATGGGTGGACGTTAAGAAATAAATTAAAAATGAGTAAGTCCAGAGGAACTCAAATTTTACCTGAAGATCTCATTCAAGGTACGGTGGATGAATTAAAAAGAAATAAAACCTATTCAAAGATTAAAGGAATTGAAACTTTTCGATTCTATTCTATTGGTGTGACTCAACCTGGTCGAGATTTTAACTTTAACGTTAAGGAATATGCAGATATTTATAAGATTATCAATACAATCTGGAATGTTTATGTATATGCCAATGAAAAATTTAATTTAGCTGAATTTAATCCTTCAGAAGTCAAATATGACATAAATAAGATAAGTAGATTAGATAAATGGATGATTTCAAGATTAAATTCTACAATAAAAAAAATTACAGAATTATCAGATGAATATCAACTTCCATGGATTACAGGGGAAATTAGAGATTTAATTGTAAATGATATAAGCAGGTGGTATATAATGCTCAATAGAGAGAAACTTGATATTTATTCTGAAGATCCTAATAAATTACTGATTATGGCAGTTCTCTATCGTGTTTTATATAAAGTCTTATTACTATTAGCACCAATTAATCCTATGATAAGTGAAGAAATTTTCCTCAAAATGTTTAAATCACACTTAAGATCAATTGGTTTTGAAGAAACAGAAAGTATTCATTTACAAGATTGGCCTGATTATGATGAGAAAATGATTAAATTAGATATAGAAGAACAGATGCATTTTACACGTGAATTAATTGAAATCATTAGAGCCATAAAAGATGAAAACAGAATTAGATTAAGATGGCCAAATAAAAAGATTATTTTAGAGACTAAAGAAGGAATGCCAAAAATAGAATTTCCTGAGATAATTAAGAAAGTTGGAAATGTAAAGGAATTAGAAATTGTAAACTCTATCAAACCATCAGATAACTTAATTAAAGCCGAATCAAAATTCTGCAATGTTTATTTAGATAAATCTATTGATGATGAATTGCTAGCCGAACGAGTAATTAATGATTTAATAAGAAATATTCAATTTACTCGTAAAAAAAATGGATTCAGAATAGAAGAGAAAATATCCTTGAAGATTGTAACGAAATCGGAATATTTAAAGAATTTTCTTGAAAAAAACCAAGATACAATCACTGAAAAGATAAATGTACACAACCTTGAAATTAGTTTTGAAGATTTTAAAGAAGAAAAAGGTAAAATTTTAGGAAAATTAAGTATTTGTCCAAATAGAAAATGCGCTGCTGCCTTAAAGGATAACATAATCTCAAAATTAAAGAAAAATGCAGATGTTAAGTGTCCACACTGTGAATATAACTTAAATGAGAATACGCTTGAAGCAATTACATTTAGTTTTAATAAAAAATGATGAATTTTTCGAGTTAATACATTTATTTTTTCTAATAAATCTTAATCCTTATATTTTGAATAATAATCTAACCAATAGTCATACATGTCTTTTAGAGTTTCTTCAATAGGAACAGAAATATTCCATCCTAATTCTTCTTTTATTTTTGAATTATCTCCAAGAATTATATCCTCATCTGTATTTCTTAATTTATGTGAGGTATTTTCTCTCACTTCAATTTTTTTTGATGAAAAACTGAGAGCTATATATAAAATTTGTCGAATTTGAATCTTTTTACTAGAGCATACATTGTATGTTTCCCCCGGAGTCCCTTTTGTCGCTGCCAACCAAATTGCCCTAAGTGAATCTCTTATTCCCGTAAAATCGCGATATGGATTAAGATTCCCAACTTCTATTATAGGTTCTGATAACTTGCTTTCGATTTTAGCTATTTCACTTATGAAATCTGCACATGCATCCCCTTTTTTTCGAGGACCTGTTTGATTAAAAAACCTAAGATTAATAGTCTCAATTCCAAAATTAATATAATATTGTCTGGAAAGTAGTTCAGTAGCTATTTTACTAATTCCATATGGATGAATTGCTAATAAGGGGTCAGACTCCTTTAATGGTCTATTGATTGAGGATGTTGTTGTTCCATATTCAGCGCTTGTGCAAGCTACAATAACTCTTGTTTTCAATTTGTGTTTTTTAATTGTTTCAAAAATATTAATAGTTCCTATAACATTTATTTTAATTGTAGCAACAGGATCTTCCCAAGATGGTATAACAAGTGGTTGTGCTCCAAAATGAAAAATGTATTTTGGCTTAATTTTTGTTATTATTTTTTCTAATAAACTAGTATTATTCAAGTCACATTCTAAAAATACAAAATTTTCATTTGTAGTTGGTATCTGAATGGAAGCATTAAAAGCTTTTTGTTTCTCTTCTAAAGAAAAACTAAGTTGTCCATCAGTATAATGATTTAAATTGTGTAAAGGGAGATCAGGAAGATCGATACCATATATCATTTTACCTTGCTTGATACAAAAATCAGTTAAATGGGATCCTAGAAAACCATTCACTCCAGTAATAAGTATTGTTTCCATATTAAACTCAAATTAATTAATATCAAATTGATTTATTTTAATAATCCTTTTTCTATTAATTTTTGCATAGCTTTCTGAGAAGGTTTTTGAACATTTTCTTTTTGAGTTTTAATCCAATTTATTAACTCATCTATCCCATCCTTAAAAGCTATAGTTGGTGAATATCCTAATTTATTTTTTATTTTTGAAATATCTGCTACACAGTGTCTTATATCCCCAACCCTAAATTGTTGATTATAAATAGATTTTAAATCTGGATTTATTTTTTGAGTAATAGTTTCTGCTATTTCCTTTATAGTTATTGGAGTTCCCGTGCCAACGTTGAAAATCTCGCCATTAGCAGATTTTTTTTCCATAGCAAGAATTAAAGCTTGACATACATCACTTACGTTCACAAAATCTCGCGATTGTTCACCATCTTCAAAAATAATTGGAGGTTTTCCGTAAAGTGCTCTAATACTAAAAATTGCGCAAACTCCTGTATATGGATTTGACAGAGATTGTCTCGGACCATAAACTAGAAAAAATCTTAATATTGTCGTATTAAATTCATATGTATTACCAATTAATAAACTCATTTTTTCTTGCGCCTGTTTTGAAAAGGCATATATTGAACTTGGATTTAATAGTGAATTTTCATCAGTTAAGAGATGTTTAAGCTTAAATCCACATTTAGGGCAATTAAGTTCCCAATCTTTACGTTTTAATTGTTCAAGTGATCTCAACTTTGGAATAATCACCCCACACTTATTACATTGAGATTTACCTTCTCCATATACGGTATTTGATGATGCAATTACAATTTTTTCTATATTGTGTTCACTATTAACCAAAATATCAAGCAAATTTGCTAATCCAAGTATATTGTTATCTATATATTTTTTTATTTGGTACATTGATTGTCCTACACCAACTTTAGCAGCCAAATGAAAAATAATCTCATTCTCCCTGACTAAATCCTCCAATCTTTTATAATCTGTAACAGAACCTCTAACAAATTTTACATTTTTATTTAAATAATCTGGAGGTTTACCTGATTTACCATGAACTTGTTCATCTAAGTTATCTAGAACAGTTATATCATAATTTTTTTGTTCAATTAATTTATCAGCTAAATGTGTTCCTATAAACCCTGCTCCACCAGTAATTAGAACCTTTTTTGACATAATTATTCAATAAGCCTAATTTTGAATATTTTAATAGTTCATAAGTATTTATTTAAATTAAAGAATTTCATAAATCAATGAATTGATATCATCCTTCTTTTTAATAAAAATCATAAGATTTATTTAAATTTTTTATTAAATATTATTCAAATTATTATATAAAAGCGTGTGAAGTCTTAACTCTGTTG
>JAZGEW010000107.1:0-2010 GCA_036478875.1 Promethearchaeia archaeon
TGCTTTAATCATCTCTATTATAGTAATAACAATCTTAGATATATTTTTGTTAATTAGAAAAAGAATTAATTATACTCCTTTAGTTTTTTTCAGCATGACTCTCTCAATTTCACTATTTTTATTAGTAGAATATTGTTTTATTAACGATTTGTTTGAATTTTTTTATATTTGGAATCATAGCGAAGTTTCCCAACCCCTGGTTTATAAAATTGTTGCGATATGGGCGGGTGAATCGGGGTCTATAATGACATGGATGGTCTTAAATTCTATCGTTTTATTTTTTTATAGAATAAAAAACCACGATAAGGAGGATTACACCTTCATTCTTTCTTGTATCATCGGTTTAGTAGTATTAACAGCATTTTCTATTATACTATTTTCATTAGATCCTTTTAATCTTGAAAATAATATTCTATATGAATTTTTTCCTAATGGAAGTGGCCTAAGTGAGATTTTATTATCTCCTTTTATGATATGGCATCCCTTTTTTACATTTATTGCATATGCAGTATTTTTAGTACCTTTTTCAGTAGTAATTGCAGAATTGCTATTAAAACTTGTTAGTAAAATTAAATTTTTAAAAGTCAGAGAAGAAATAATACAGAGTAATGAGTTAAAAAATTCTTATCAGAAAACATTTAACAATTTCGCATTAAAATTTGGATGGCTTGTTTTATCATTAAGTATCGGATTAGGGGCTTATTGGGCAAGTATAGCTCTTACTTGGGGGAGATATTGGGGATGGGACCCCGTTGAAACTGTATCACTCCTTCCCTGGCTTTTTAGTACAGCATATTTTCATACCTTATCATTCAAAAAATCTAATAAGAAACTATCTATAATAACAATTCTTATGATTTTCTTTTCTATTTTATACTCTACTTTGATAACTCGCGGAGGTGGATTAAATTCTCTTCATTCTTTTACTGGAGGACAAGACTTAATAATCTGGGTTATAATAATAGGAACTCTTTTACTTATTTTAACACTTTATATAATAAATGATGTGTTAACTCATCTCTTAGAGGATTATAAGAAGCATAAGCTATTTTTAGATTATCTGAGCTATTTCTTTTTGTTCTTGCTTTCTTTTGTTTGTATTATTGGTCTATTTGTTCCACCTCTTACATTTTATTTATCGGAATTCATAAATATTAATCAAGTTTTCATTGGAACTGATTTTTATAAGTTGATAGCAATTATTCCTGCAATTGGTTTAGCGTTAACCCTAATATATTGTTCACTCTGGAATGATTTTAGTCTAAAATCGATTACAGTGGCACTAATAATTGGTGTAGGTGCGTCGATAATAATCGGAGTTTTGACAAATCCAGTGATTATTGCAATACTCATTTTCTCCTTTTCCGGAGTAGGGGCTATAATCAGTATAATCAAACATCTTAGTTTTAAAAAAGGAATTAAACATTTTTTCAAAATTAATTCAAAGAAAATCATCCATCTAGGAATATCATTAATATTTATGGGATTCTTAACTGGTACTTTACTTTTAACAGATATTTTGTTGATTGCAGGCTTTTTTATACTACTAATTGGAATTACTCCTTCTTTATTTGTAAGCTTCTTAACTGGTAAAAAAAAATCTGAAGCTTCAGATAAAATTGAAAAACCTTTATTATAGTTAATGTTAAAAAAGGTGTTGATTTGAAGAATTCGTTCAATAATAATAATAAAAAAAAACAAATTTAATTAATGTATATAAAGTTTTTACTTTATAATTCTCTCTTACGTTTTCTAATTAGGACTGCAGCTCCTACGCCAACTGTACCAATCATAATGGGAACCATAAATCCAGGGATCCCCGCAGGGGTTTCTGGCGCTTCTGGCGCCACAACCGTCACTGTGATAGTTCCCTCAACGTAAGTGATATTCATATCAGCATGTTCTACCGTATCAGCAAAATCACTGCTTTGATTAGCACCAGCAAGAGCTAACATCATTAGGGTATAAGTTCCCGCTTCTGCAGGAGCATAAAGATCAAATGATGCTTTT
>JAZGEW010000108.1:0-49105 GCA_036478875.1 Promethearchaeia archaeon
TATTATCTTCGAGAAAATTCACTTACAATTAAAAAGATACGTGAATTAAGAGAACCTGTTGATAAGTATATAAAATTTAATTCAATCGCGATAAGTCGACTAATTGCAGCTTTTATCTTAATAATAGTAGTTTTATTAACTCTACTTGTTTTTGGAGCCGAAGTTGGACATCATAACACAAATTATGGGAGTGCTGTAGCGCTCGGCGGACCATCCTTTTTTTATGTAACAGGCCTGCCAGCTTTAGGAATAGGATTTGGTTTAATTATTTATTTTATTTTAAGTCCTTTTAGAGGTAATTTTTCACAATCAAGAAATTTTTATTTCTTTTATGAATTACGACCATTTTGTCCTTGGTTAACTGAAGTTCCTAAGAAAGATATTGAAGCAATAAGATATCAAAACAATCATCTGGGTCCAAAATTGGGTTGGATAATGCTTATCTTGCCTTTTATAGTGTACCAGTTAATGACTGCAATTCCCTTATTTATGGTTGAAAGAGCTGGACCAGATTACGTTTTATCATGGACATTTTTAATTATTTCAATTTTAGAAATTATTGTTTTAATATTACTTGTTATGTTCCAGCAAAATTATTTTGAAATAGCTACAAAGACTCATTTATATGAAATGTGGTTTTCTCCCATTAAGTTAAAGTACAGGTCAGAGTTGACAGAAGATCTTAGTAATTTCTTTGAGTGTGATATTAAAGGAGATGATGCAAATGATAACTCTCAATTATTATTTTCAGAGTTAGATAATACTCACTTTCAATTGTTTAATTTGATATTTGGACTTTTTCTGATTATTTCTGGAATTGTAATGGCAACTAATATGGTATTATTTGGTCCTTTATTTTGGTGGGTTGCTATCATGTATGGTTTTATGATATTAGTTAAAGCCTATTCCTTTGATTTTAGTAAGAAGGGAGAGGACAAATTTTATTATAATAAAGAAAATTTAATTTTTAAATTTAGACGAAGGTTCTGTAAAAAATTTCATTACGTATCTGCACATAACGTTGAATCTATCAAAATAAGAAAATGGTTCAGGAAATTAGATTTTTTTGATATTTTTGGGCTTGGGGCGATGATTGTTATGTTAACAATACAACAAATCGAAGGTTGGTTTATAGCAGATACAATTCCTACAATTATCAATAATATAATTAGCACAATTTATATGGGGATTATTTTTATTTTCATAATTTTATATGTTTGTCTCCCTATTGATGTGATCGAATTTAAAACACCATCTCTAATTTACCGAATCCAAATTTCTTTAAAATTAAAACATAAAAATTTGATTCAGAAATATTACAATAATTTAAAAGGGTTTTTTAAAGAAGCCTTAAAAGGAGATTTGATTAGGACTTTTCGATTAAGAATAGGTGTAATTCTTGTATTAATAATTGGATCGATGTTTTATTCAATATATATCATAATTTCATTTTTTGTTTAATTCGTTTCTTCATTTTAGTTTTACAATTTTTACAAAAATTACACTTTTTATTCTAAGCAAACTTTTTCTATTTATGTCTGAAAAAACTTCAATTCTGTTATATATTAAAAATATGTTAGCAGATTTAATTTATATCAATGGTATTATTGCTACAGAACTAATCAAAATTACAGAAAATACCGCTACTATTCGACGAGGAGAAGAGTTTTTAGAAAAAACAAGTTGTCTAAAAGAACATGATGAATTAAACCACAAAATTATAGAAATATTAAAAAAATATCAAAGAAAACCAGAAGATCTTGTTGGATTAGAAAAACATGTTTTAAAGCATTTAGAATAACTAAAACGATTGTATAAATATGCCTGATAGTTTTGAAGAATACGTGAACAGGCTTCAAAAGAATATTACAAAAGAAGATATTAAAGATCATAATGAAAAAATTGTTAATTTGTTTTATAATCCAAAAAATTGGGGAAAACCTCTAAATAGCGACATAACAGTCTTTGTAGAACGAAGAGGGGGTCCAAAAAATTATTTTTTAGGTTTGTATGTAAAGATATTGAATAATAACATAACTGAAGCTAATTTTATAACAGATGGATGTGGTGTCATGGTTGCTACTGGAAGTCAACTTACAATTTTAATTAAAAATAAACCTATAAATTTTGCTGAGAACTTAAAGCCGGATGACATTGATAATGCATTAATGGGCTTACCAGAAGAAGAAAAATATTGCACTCATTTAGCAATTGAAACCCTTAAAGATTTAATTAAAAAATTTAAACAAAAAGAATTACCGTAAATTTTTGATGATAGATTTGATGATTGAAGACATCGAGATTCCTACAAAACAAGATGGTATACTACTTAAAGGTTCAATATATTATACAAATAAGAAAAATTCTAAAGCACCATTTATAATAATTTTACCTGGTTTTTTAGAGCATAGACAGAATGGTTTTGTAAAATTTTTTTCTAAAAAATTCGCTGATGCAGGCTATTATGTTTTGTCTTACGATTATCGTGCTCATGGAGAGACAAAATCAAATCATGGCTATAGATGGAATAAAATTTTTCCATTAATATTTTCAGACATTCATATAGTTTTAGAATGGATTATTGAATATCAATCTAAAAGATTATTGGAAGATAAGATTGCATTGTTCGGAAGAAGTTTAGGTGGAGGGATTGTTCTTTCTCATGGTTTTATTGATAACAGAGCAAAGATTTTGATTGCTCTTTCGCCTCGGTATGATTATCATACTACTCAAATAAAATTTCAAGAAAAAGCTGTTAGAAAATTTAGTCCTCATTATTTTTTAGAAAGAAATCCTCATAATAATCATAGAATTTTAATTTCGCATTGTAAAGATGATAATAGAATTCCATTTCAAAACCTAATACAAACACAAGATCATCTTGGCTTAGATGAAAAAAATGTAATTAAATTTAATAATGGTGGTCATTCATTTAAAGGACATAGAGAAGAAATTTTTAAATACTCTCTTGAATTCTTAAAAAGGTTGTAAGTAAGAAAATAAATATTTTAAAATGTTCAAAAAAAAAAGAAAGGTTGAATAAGAATGAAAAAAATACTAATTGTTGGACCGTCTTCACAAATTCTTGGAGTAAAAATAGCCCAAGAACTAGGAATTGAATCAATAAATACTGAAATTAAAAAATTTCCAGACGGAGAAAATTATGTACGAATTAATATTGAAAACGAAACTCTGATTGCTGGTAAGGAGGTAATAATTGTACAATCAACAGGTCCAAGTGCTAATTCTGATCAGAATGCTAAATTAATAGAGCTTTTTATGATGATTGACTCTATTAAACGTATGGGTGCCGCAAAAGTAATTATAGTTGCTCCTTATTTAGCCTACGCACGTCAAGATGATATATTTCGACCAGGAGAAAGTAAATTTGCCTATGTTATCCTCCAAATTTTAAATACTTTAGGCATTAATGAATTATATGTTATTGACATACATGCTCCACTGATACTAAAGGAATGCTCTTGTAAAGCAATTAATATTGATTCTATGAAAGTACTAGCCGATTATATCAAATCTAAAGGAGCAAAAGATATTGTTGTTGTATCTCCAGATAAAGGAGCTATCGAAAGATCAAAAAAATTTGCCAAACATTTTGGTGCGAATGTTCCCGTAGAAGTATTTGAAAAAGAACGAGATGTAAATACTGGTGAAATAAAAATGAGGGGTTCACTGGATCTTAAAGAGAAAGATGTTGTTATATCCGATGATATTATTGCTACAGGAGGCACTATGGCAACCGCAATAAAAATGGCTAAAGAAAGTGGTGCTCAGAGAGTTTTTGCTGTAGCTTCTCATGCTTTATTACTACAGCAAGCAAAATACCGAATTATTAAAGCAGGAGCAGATGAAATTATTGGCACAGACTCAATTGATAATGAAGTAAGTAAAATTTCATTAGCAAAAACAATTGCTGATTATTTAAAATAAGATATTATTGTTTAGTAATTATTAATTACATCAAGAACCATTTTTCTTGTATTTTTTTTTAGTTCTTCTATTGTAGAATTGTTTGGGATTATATAATCAGCCTTATCTAATACTTTATCAAGTCCAAATTGGATTTCTCTATCATCTCGCTCTTTTAGATCTCCAGAACTTTTTGGATCATCACTACGACCTCTTTCAAAAAGACGGGTGAATCTTTTTTTTTTTTCAACAATAATAGCTATGATTGGAAACTTCCAAAATTTTTTAAATATATTAACTTCAAAGAGGGATCTAACTCCATCAACAAAAATAATTTCAGCATTCAAGTCTTTTATTAATTCTACGCATTTCTCAGCTATTACAGCAGGTCCGCCTTTTTCTCGAAGCTCTTTCGCAATTTTGCCTATAGTAGCTCCAGAAAGTTCTAATTTCCTCTTTCTAACTTCATTACGAACAACGTCGCCCATTGATACAACGATTCCTAAATCCTCTATTGCCTCTATAGCGGTTGTTTTACCAGAACCTGGAAGACCACAAATTGCTATTACTTTCATATTTAAATGAAAATTTCATTGAATATAATTTAAATATTTAGATTTTGATTAAATTCTATATAGAATAAGATATAAAATTTTTAAAGTATAACATAACAAAGAAATAAATTCAAAATTTATGCCCAAAAATAAAAAAATCGATCCATTCTACACGCCAGTGTTATTAACTCTTAAAGCATATAAGAGAATTGTAGGTTATGCGATACGATATGCTAGTGATGATTTAAATTCTGATAAATGGCGTGAAGTATATGGAATTTTAATTGGATCTATAGAAAACTCTAAAGTTATTGTAAAAGATGCAATTCCAATGGTAGTTGGAGATAGAGCTGGTGTAAAATATGAAAACAAACAATACGTAGATATGGCTCAAATTGATGCCTCTGTATTCGAAAGATCTATTCAAGATGATAAAACTGATTTTATCATAGGTTGGTTCCACACGCATCCAGGATTTGGTTTTTTTTATAGCCCAATCGATTGTATGACACAATTAGGATATCAAATCCCTAATCCGTATGCGGTGGGATTAATATTTGACCATTGTGAAAAAAAATCTGATTCACATTTTTTGGGAATTGCGGGACTAAGATTAAAAGATCCGGAATTAGGAATTTCCTCAACTTATAACTTAATAGATTTGAAATTTGAGTTTAAAAAAGAGGAAATGGTTGAGAAAGCTGAAAAAGTAATAAAAAAAGTAAATAAAAATATTGAAAAAGCGTTAAAAGAAATTGAATACATTGATGAAGTACTTCGTAAAAAAGCTCTAGCTCAATTACAAAGAAATTATGGATTAATCCTCATACCAAAAAAAGATATTATAATTACTGATAATGAAGAAATGGCAGAAGAGGATGAAAAGTTTTTATATGAGTGGGATCCTGACTTTTTTAAAAAATCATATCGTATTCCAAAATTTAGAGAAAAAATTGAGAATGTAATTGCCACAGCTTATGATGAGTTAGATGATCTCCTTGGGAAAAATGAAAAAGAAGAGTATGAAAAGAGAAAAGAAAAACTAAAAAAAAAAATACAAAATATGTTAAAAACACCAAATGAATGGTATGATAAATTAATAAATGACCTCTCTAAAAGAAGCGAGATAATATTCCCTTATTTCTCTTATTTAGACACTAATGAAAGAAAGGTTATTGAATATTTAGAAGAGAGAAGCTCTGAATATTGTAAGATTTTAGATGAATTAAATGATCGTTCAGAATTAAATCTAATCATAAATTAGCAAGAATATTTTATTTTATATTTATCAAACTTTAAAAATATTAAATAATATAATCAAATTAAGAATTTTAGTAAAATTTTTTATTGATAATAAATTATTAAGAATCAAACCGAGCTTCTTTTTAATAAAGTATAAAATTTCTATTGCGAAAGAGATTTTCATGGTACATGAAACTACAATTATCATAAGAAACAGAAATGATAAAGATAAGTCAATTAAGGATGCAATCTTTGCATTTTCTGGAGGTAGGAAATCACTATTGATAAAAGGTGAAGGTCAAGAAATTAGTACTGCAGTAGAAGTAGCTGAAATTTTAAAAAGTCGAATGTATCCTAGAATAGAAATTGGAAATATTTCTTTAGGAAGTCGCCCCTACTTTAATAATAGACAACGTGGATACCACAGTAAAAGTAATAGGGTTAATAATAAAAAAATCGACATAATTTCTAATATTGAAATTACGCTTCAAACCAAATCAATGACATAAGTTATGAAAGCTAAATTTGAACATTTAGGGCCCTTATTGGAAGAGATGAGAACGCCTGCTGTATGTGAGATCTGTAATAATTTCATTTATAAACGAATTTATTATGATGAAAACTCTGAAAAGAAAAGTAAAACTGTTTTTGTTTGCAAAAATTGTTTAAATAACGATAAATAGTTAATTTGCTTTTAGTTTTTCAAATAATTGTAATTTTAGTTTATTTTATTCAATAGCAGGAGCTAGTAGGTATATTTTCACATTCATTTATAGATCTAATTTTTTATTGAGTTTCTTCTGGCTTCTCTTTTCAAGAAATGATCTCGGAGACAAGAACTCCTGCTATATGTGAGTTCTCTTAAATATTGTAATTCTTAAAAGTTACACTTTTTGAGAAGATGTATGACTTTTAAAGAATCTCGAATCTTTTTTAGGCGATTTTCTGTGAAGAAAGAATCTCCACCCTTAATTATAGAAGGGAGTATTTTAAACAGTAATTTCAATTCTATTTCCATCTGGATCTAACACGATACTTTCATAATAACCATCTCCAGTTATTCGGGGAGCATCCAAGATTTGAAAACCATCATTTTTTAATTGCCGTGTCAATGCGTCAACTCTTTCTTTCGCGCCTGTTGATATGGCTATATGAATTAAACCAGTAAACTGGACAAACACGTCATTTTTGGATTCTGGAATTGAGGTCATACTCATCAACTCAAGTCTTGCTCCAGAATCAAATTTTAAAAAATAAGATTCAAATTGCTTGTTTTTATTGATATACTTTTGGGCAGATTTGGCGTTAAAATATTTTTCATAAAATAACTTAAGTTCTTCTATATTTCTTGTCCAAATAGCAATATGTTCAATCTTCATTATTTTCTCTAAAAACAATCTTAATAATTAAAAAATGAAATAAAAGAATTTAATAATTAATATGAAGGAATAAAATTTCTGTTTTTTTAATAAATGATGATTTTTTTGGATTATTCTAAGTAAATTTTTTTATCTTGTTCCTTTGAGTCTTTTAATTCAAATTCAGTAATTTCATGTTTTAATTCATTATAAAGATCAAAAAATTCGGAAGGATCTGAACAAGGAGTTTTAATTAAGTCATTCAGAACATTTTCATATTCATCATTTTTATCGAAAATGTCTTTAAACTTATTTTGAAGTTGTTTTGGCAAACTATAATATTTATAAGATAATGTTAGAAGTTGGTTTTTACTCTTAATAATTTGATAAGGAATAAGTGAGAAGTATTTATTTATAAACTCAAAAGCTGAATTATATTCCTTCATATCTATACAAGATTTTTTTAGAAATCTTTCAAATTTATTTTCAAAATCATTTGCAAAATTAATCACGCAATCTCTTAATAATTTGGATGCTTTAGATGCAAGTAATCCAATAGTGATATATTTAGATCTATTCACAATAAGAATTCCTTTATTTAGATTGATATCAAGGATCCCACCCACATGCATTACTTCCTCACTCATTATTTCCATGGCATTAAGAAATCCTGAAAAAACTGTTTCGCTTATATTCAACTCTGACCAGTCATGATCATATAAAGGATTACCTTTATTGTCTCTTACCGAGATTCTATAAATAATATAAGGTAAAACGTAGAGAATTTTAACATTTTTCATTATAAATATTGTTAATATTAAAAGACCTATCAAATTTGAAAGATGAATGAAAATATTAAAAATTGGATTAATATAGTAGTAGAGTAAATTAAATATAAACCCTCCAGTATATATTATAGTTCCTATTAAACATATAAAAGATTTTTTTTTAAGATAAAATGGGCTACTTAACCATGTTTTAAATCCCCAGATAAATAAATAACCTATGAATAAAAAATAAAAGACATTATTTATAATATTAAAGAATCCAATAGGGACATATTTTTCAATTCCCATTTCTATTTCGAGCTGGACAGCATTAGGCTGTATTCCTAAAAAAATAAGCAAAAATCCTAAACAGCAGGTCAAAATAAGACCAAAAGTATAATATGATTCTTTTAATATATTATTATAAAATAAAATAAAAAAGAATGTAAATGGGAATATAATCATAATATGAATCCGGGAAAATGCTCCATTTGTAAAAATAATAGAAATAACACGCGTTAAATAATATAAAACTAAAAACCATGATGTTAGCCTTAAATAAAATAAGAGTGGAAATCTTTTAGTAATATTAGATACTTGTATTGCGATAGTTATAACTAGACAGACAATTATTATTAAAATTAAAGTAGAAAGTTCTAAAATAAAAAGTATATCCACTTTGATTCCCCTTTTATATTTCCATATTTAATTATTTTATTTTATCAAATTATAGTTTTTGTTTTAGATTTATTAAAAGATATTTTTTCATCCTCTTAGAAAGACCAATTTCTTTTGTAGATTCATCTTTATAGATTAAAATTTGATTTTCTATTAAGATTTTTAATCGATAATTAACATTTTCCCTCTTATAATTAATCTTTTTATAAACATGTGGTTTTTTAATCTTTTCATAACACATAAATAACTCGATAATTTCTCGATTAAGATCATCTTTCATAAAAAAACATAATCTTCCGAAATCATCTTCGATATCCATAGGAAGAAATAAAGAATAATTGCCAATTTTTATTTTTTTAATATATTTAAATTTAAGAAGCATCTTTAAATGCCAAATAAGTTGTCCTGCACTTCCAGAATGATTTGTAAATACTTTCTCCCTTAAAAAAGAGAAAGTTGCACCATTATTATTATCTATCACATTATACATCTTATTCCTATATAGATTGAATAATACCGTATCTCTTGTATGCTTTGAGCCGTCAATTAGAATATTATTAGTATTTAAAAAATGTATTAACTCCATTATATTTTTACCAGAAATTTTCAAAGATCTAACAGCTATATTGTAAAGTTTTTTTACTTTCATAACTTTATTTTTTTCAATTAATTCTTTTGCAATTTCTATAATTTTTTGAATATTAGGGTTTTCTAATGATATTGATCCGCTTACATTTTTTGATTTCATTTTTTGGAAAAATTATCAAATATGGTTTGATGTAAAATGTAAAAGTAAACTAAATTGAGATTAGTAGTCAATTCTGATAAAATCATCTAATACTTTAAAAATTTTTGGAAAATATTAGTCCTTATGTCCTTTAATAACGTCATATATATTTTTAGATATCTAAAAAAAAATTTAAACACATTTTTATAGAATATTTTAAAAAGAGATGAAAAAAAAATGGATTCAAAAAAACAAACTGTGGTTTTTGTTTTGATTGCCGTAATATCTACAGCAGCAATAGTTTTTGGAGTGTCTTATTTTATTTTTGCACCTCCAGAAGAAGAAGCGAATGCACTCGAAATATACCACTGGTGGACATCAGGTGGAGAAGCCGCTGCAGTTGGGGCTTTAGTAGATGTTTTTGAGGATTTATATCCTGATACTATAGTTACACAATTGGCAGTAGCAGGTGGATCTGGGACAACAATGATTCCAATTATTACATCTTTAGTACTTGCAGGGGAAGCACCAGATGCTTTCCAGATGCACGCTGGATACGAGGGTATCGAGTATTTTAAGGCTGATCTTTTAGAAGATATAAATGATATATGGGCCGATATGGACCTTGAAGATGTCATCCCTGATGTAGTGCAAAGTATGTGTCAGTTCGATGGGGACTATTTCATGGTTCCTGTGAATATCCATAGGTCTAATGTAGTATGGTATAATTTAGAGGAGCTTGAAGCTATTACTGTTGATCCCAAGGATATAGATACTTGGACAGAGTTTTTTGCAGCATGTGAGGCCTTCGAAACAGCAAATCCTGGTAAAGATGCTATATCATTAGGAGAAAAATGGACACAAGCACATCTTTTCGAGCAAATTCTAGCAGGCCAAGGAATCGATGTTTATGAGGATTGGATAAATGGAGACATTACATCTGCAACTGACACCGACATTTTAGCCGCTTTAGATATTTTGGAGGATATCTTGGGTTATAGCAACGCAGATTTAGATATATCATGGGATGTAGCAACCGATTTAATAATCAAGGGAGACAGCATATTTAATATTATGGGTGATTGGGCCAATGGAGAATTTTTAGTTGCTAACGCCGTATATGACGATGATTATGGAACAATTGCAGTGCCTGGAACCGATGATATGTATGGCCTTGTTGTTGATGCTTTTCAACATCCAGCAGGTGTTGCTCATCCAGCAAATTCAGATAGATGGTTGAGGGTTGTTGCTTCTAAAGCAGGTCAAGACGCCTTTAATCCCTTAAAAGGTTCGATATCTGCGCGTACTGATTCCGACCTTACTTTATATAAACCATATCATGATTGGACTTTTGCTGACTTCGAGTCTGTAACATATATGTTCCCAAGCGTAGTTCATGGAAGTGGTGCACCTCAATCTTTCTCATCAGAATTAAGTGATGTAATAAATGCATTTTGCACTGATGATGCATCAGCAGCTGCAACTGCTGCCGCAATAGCTGACCTTGCATCCGATAACGCAGCCGATTATACTACAGTGTGGGCGCTGGATTGAATGTTAACCTCAGTTATATAAATTTAAATATTTAATTTTTTTTTTTTTAATATAGTTAAGTATCACTAAAGTTTATTTGGGCTACCGAGATCTGCTCAGTTTGCAGATAAATCTCCCATATAGGCTTCCAAATGGATAAAAAAACGTTAGTTTTTTAATTAACCAATCGTATAAAAAAAATATGCCAAAAAATTAGAACCATTGAAAAGAATGAAGTCTTTCAAAAATATCATAACGAGGGACAAGATATCTACAATATTATTTCTTATAATACCTATAGTGCTAGTAGTAATTTTTGTCTATATTTGTATTATCTGGAATGTAGTTGTATCTTTTTCTGATTGGGAGGGCTTGAGACCAAGCTATGATTTTAAAGGGTTTGGCCAGTATATAGATTTATTTACTGATGATATATTTTTAACATCTCTATGGAATAATATTGTATTAATATTAATTTTTGTTCCAGGTAGCCTTATTATGGGTCTTTTTTTAGCAATACTGCTCGATCAAAAAGTAAGGAAGGAAAATGTTTTTAAACTTATTTACCTGCTCCCTTTTACACTTTCTTTCGTGGTTACCGGATTTTTATGGAATTGGATGTTTAATGCTAGAGTTGGAGTTTTAAACAGCATATTGGAGGCAATAGGGCTTGGATTTTTTAGTAATAACTGGATCCTAAATGCAGATTGGGCTATGTTTTGGGTTTGTGTGGTCCTCATATGGCAATATTCAGGGTATATGATGATAATTTTTCTAGCCGGCATAAGATCCATCCCCGAATCTCACATTATGGCTGGAGCAGTGGATGGTGCGTCAGGATTTCAGATGTATTATCGTATTATTATCCCTCAATTAAAAGCTCCGATCTTTACTGGATTTGTTATACTCATTGTATTTGCTCTTAAAGCATTTGATTTAATATTTATTTTAACTGATGGAGGTCCTGGATATGCCACAGAGATTTTACCAATAACAATGTACAAGGAAGTTTTTCGCAAGAACCATTTTTCCTATGGGTCCGCTATCTCCACTATACTACTGGTGATGATAATGGTAGTAGTTATACCTTATCTCTATTTAACGTATAGGAGGGAAAAATAATGAAAACAAATAAAATTGGTACAAAAAAAAAGAGATTACCAAATCTTAATCGAGTATTCCTTTATTTTTTGCTTATATTTTTAATAATTTTGACGCTCCTTCCTCTTTGGAGTGCCATTATGACTGCTTTAAAAACACAGGAGGCTTTAATCTATTCAAATCCAGTAGAGCTACCTATAAAACCGACCTTGGAACCATTTGGAATTGCCTTTAATGAATTGAGAGGCCCTATCTTAAATAGTCTTATGTTTACGATACCTGCCACGCTTCTATCTTGTATTTTAGGTTCCATGGCGGGTTATGCATTGACCAAAGTCAAGTTCAGGGGAGCCAATACTATATTTCTCTTAATTATCATTGGGATATTCATTCCCTATCAATCAGTACTTATCCCCTTAGTTCAGATTATGGTTGAGCTTGGTTTATATGGCGAGATAGGTGGTCTCATCCTAACACATACTGCATACGGAGTCCCCATATGTACCCTCCTTTTCAAGAGTTTCTATGATAGTATCCCTGATAGCCTTATAAATGCAGCAAAAATCGATGGAGCGGGAATAGGGAACACATATCTTCATGTAATATTACCCCTTTCTGTTACACCATTCGTGGTCACGGTAGTTTTTCAATTTACTCAAGTTTGGAATGATTTGCTCTTTGGTTTAGTTTTGACAGGAGCAGGCATATCACAGCCAGCTTCGGTAGCGTTGTTAAATTTACAAGGGGGATTTGTTACTGCGTGGAATGTTCAAATGGCAGGAACTTTATGGTACACAATACCATCATTAATTGTATATTTAGTACTTGGAAAATATCTAATAAAAGGCTTCATGGCAGGAGCTATTAAAGGTTAAAAGTGATGTGAAATGGCAAACGTTGTTATAAAAGATTTGATGAAAAAATATGGAAAAACTGTAGCTCTTATGAATGTATCCCTTGAGATAATGGATGGAGAGTTTTTTATCTTACTTGGTCCCTCTGGATGTGGAAAGACTACTACTCTTCTGTGTATCGCAGGATTGATCAAACCAAATGAGGGAGAAGTACGACTGGGAGAAACAATACTTAGTTCCTCAGAAAGTGGTGTATTTACAAGACCACAAAATAGAGATGCGGCTATGGTATTTCAAGATTACGCAATCTATCCGCATATGACAGTATTTAATAATATTGCTTTCCCGTTAAAGATTAGGAGAATGGATAAGAGTAAAATTGAATCAAAAGTTAGGGATGTGAGCCAACGCTTAGGAATATCTAAACTTCTGGACAGAAAGCCAAAACAGCTCAGTGGTGGACAAAGGCAGAGAGTGGCGTTAGCGAGGGCAATGGTTAGAGATCCTAAAATCTTCTTGATGGATGAACCCCTCTCAAACCTTGATGCCAAATTGAGGTGCTATGCTAGGGCAGAATTGAAGAAATTGCATGAGGATATGGGTACAACCATCGTGTATGTTACCCACGATCAAATGGAGGCAATGTCTATGGGTGATAGAATTGCAATCTTGAACGATGGAGCTTTAGAACAAGTAGGTACGCCAGAAGAGATATATGAAAATCCAAAAAATTTATTTGTTGCTGGTTTTATTGGGAACCCTCCTATAAATATAATTGAGGGTACTCTTATAGAGAGAAATGGAAAAATTATTGTTGAATTTGGATTTTCTTCATATCAACTTTCAAATGGGATTGAAATAATGGAGAAGACAAAAACACCCGAAATTATGTTAGGAATTCGACCAGAGAATATTACCATTACAAAGGAGAGCAAAGATTATGCTATCCAGGCAGAGGTTGACGTCATTGAGCCATTAGGGAGGGAAAATATTTTTCATTTGATAGTTAATGGTCAACCGCTCATTGCAGTATCTATTACTAATAGAGATCTAAATGTAGGAGAAAAGGTATGGATCTCATTCGATACTAATAGGATTCACATTTTCGATAAGATATCACAGAAAAAAATCAATTAAGATAACTTTCTTAAATTATTGTTTTTTTTATTATCTCAACATCATAATTCGCAGAAATAACAATAAAATTTAGTGGTTTAAATTTCTAACTCAAATGAAATAGCTAAAGAAGAGGTTAAGGTCGAGAAAGTAAAAATCCCAATAATAATTTATAGCATCCTTATTTTTATTTTAATCACTTTTATCTCCATAATGTTCCTTAATTTTTGGGGTTTGTTATTATTCAGAGATATCGATTTCTTACTTGGATCAATTATCAGCGTAATTTTTGCTTTGAATAAGAGGAAACCTGATCAATCTCCTTTAAAAATAGGTATCATGGTAGGTATTGTTGGAGGATCCTTATCTACTATTGCCCCTACTCTTTATATATGTATACTATATCAGATGACCATTGATTGGTATTTTATTTATTTAGCTATACTAAATATAACTGCGGTTGTTGTTGGGAGTATAGTTGGACTACTAATTGGGTATTACTATAAGAAAAAGGATGCTAAAGCTAAATATTCAATGGATGATGAATTCTATCAAGGTTTAATAGTGAAATAATATAATTGCATTATTACACATGATTTTTTTTAATTTAAATCATGAAATCATTAATCTTACTTGAAAAATAATCTCCAGTTGATACTTTTCTTAATTATTTATGATGTTATATTTTTTAGATTTTTATAATATTTTATAAATTTTTATAGAAATTTGATTAACAGTTGAAACAATAATCTTTTATATTTCGAAAGAGAATTAATAATATGAGAGTTCTTTTTATTGGTGGTACCGGACTTATCAGTTCAGCTTGTTCACAGTTAGCAATTGAAAAAGGAATTGATCTTTATCACTTTAATAGAGGAAAGAGTCATCGACATATTGATGGAGTAAAAACTATAATTGGAAATATCCGAAATATTAATGAAGCAAAAAATGAGCTGAAGGACTATTCATTTGATGTTGTTGTTGATTGGATTTGCTTCAATATAGAGCATGCAAAAAATTCATATTATCTCTTTAAAAATAAAACAAATCAATTCATTTTTATTAGTTCTGCATCTACATATCAAAAACCAATTCCAACTTTGCCGATTACAGAAGAAACTCCAATAAAAAACCCTTTTTGGCAATATTCAAGGGATAAAATCGTATGTGAAAAATTTTTCCAAGAAATGTATAAAGAAAATCAATTTCCAATTACGATTATTCGACCTTCTCATACATATGATAAAACTTCAATTCCATTGAGTTGGGGCTATACTGCCATCGACCGAATGAAAAAAAGAAAAAAAATTATTATTCATGGAGATGGTACTAGTATTTGGGTAATGACTCATCATCAAGATTTTGCTAAAGGCTTTCTAGGAATTTTAGGAAATAAAAAATCTATTGGTGAAAGATTCCATATTACTTCTGATGAATTGTTAACATGGAATAAAATATACCAAACTTTTGCGGATGAATTAGGGGTTCCACTCACAGCTGTTCACGTAACTTCTGAAAAAATAGCGAAAATTGACTCTAAGGTTGGTGCAGGTCTTTTAGGTGATAAGTCATATTCGGTGATTTTTGATAACTCCAAAATTAAAAAATTTGTTCCCGAATTTGAGTGTACTGAAGCATTTCAAAATGGAGTAAAAGAGATTATCGAATTCTATAGAAATAATCCTTCATGGCAAATAGTTGATGAAAGTAATAACATGATTATTGAAGAAATAATTAAAAAATATTCATAAAATTGAAAGAATGGAAGCTTCTTACTACCAAGCAAGATTACGTTTTTATTCTCCAGGATATTTAAAATACCATTGAGAGCGTAAAATATCCATAGTTTTCATTATTTCTAAAGTTTCATCTAATGGCATGATTTCACTTTCAATTTTTCCAGCATTTAGACAACTCATTGTTTCCCTTGCTTCATAATTATAACCTGTTGATTTAAAATGTATTTTAATTGTTTTCTTTCTTTTCCCCTCCAATTTTAAAATCATTTTTGAGGGGCGATAAAAATTAGGAATTTCCAGATATCCTTTGGTTCCAAAGATAGAAGCATTGTGCGGCATAATCAGTCTATTTGAAGAAGAAAGCATAGCAGTTTGTCCATTTTCGTACTCAAATAAATAACAAGATTTTTCATCCACTCCAGTTTCTCCAATATATGCATTACTTTTTATTTTTGAAGGTGATTGTTTGTAAATCATTCTTGCAAAAGAAATAGGATAAACTCCCAGATCAAGTAATGATCCCCCACCTAAATCAGGATTGAATGAACGTCCGTTAGGATCTAATTTCTGTCTAAGTCCAAAGTCAGCCTTAAAATGTCGAATTTCTCCTAATATTCCCTTGTCTAACAATTCATTTAATTTTACAATACAGGGTAAAAATCTTGTCCACATTGCTTCCATTAAAAATAATTTATTGTTACGGGCAGTCTTAATTAACTCTTCAGCTTGTATGGCATTCAACGTTAAAGGTTTTTCACAGAGAACAGGTCTTCCGTTATTTAGACAGAGTAATGTATTTTCATAATGGAAATTATGAGTGGTCGCAATATATATAACATTTACAGAAGGATTTTTCACTAAGTCTTCATAATTATTATATATATTTTTCACACCAAACATTTTACTAAGACTTTCAGCTTTTCCCTCTGTTTTAGAAGCAACAGCTTCCAATTTTGCATCAGGAAGTACCTTTAATCCTTCAGCAAACTTATGTGCTATCCTTCCACTACCTAAAATTCCCCATTTTATTATTTTACTCATATTATTGTTTATAATTTCGATTTTTAAAAATTTTTTTACAAAAAATAATTATTATAATGAGTATTTATAGATCTGATTTTTTATTGAGCTTCTTCTGGCTTCTCTTTTCAAGAAATTTGGTCCAATTAAATGCCATAATAAAAAACATAATAGTGATCGTTACTAGTAATAAAATTGCTTCAGTAATTATGCTTGACTTATTATTAGATTGAATTCCTTGAGCCATAAACCCTATTGCTACAAAAATTGGCCAACAACAGTAGAGCATAGTTGTAAAATTTTTACCCAACCAGCCAGGAATAATGCATTTCCAAAAAGGATATTTAATCATACCAAGAGGTAAAAATAAAATATCATCTGGGAGAGGGGTTAAAGCGAATAAAAATATGTATAAGGGGGTTCGTTTTTCATTTTCTAAGATTAACTTACCAAATCCATTTACATTCTTTAATAATTCTGAATCTTTTTCATTTGTTAATTTTTTTGCCCCATAACCAACAGCATAACCAGTAGATTCTCCTAAAGCACTACCCAAACCCCCTATTAAGGCAAGAGCAAGAATCTCTAGCCAGAATGGCCCCGTTTGCAAGATTTGTGTGATTTCTAATCCCTTATTATAATATTTAAGATATACAGAATTTGAGAGCGAAAATAATACAAATGGAAAAGGTACAGGGAATCCTATTGACGCTGAACCTAAAAAACAAATTCCAAAAGAAATTAAAAGAGCCCAAAAATAATTTGACCCTTCCGTAATTATAGTCAGATTCTGCCTTGAAGCTAAAATCAAATTTTGAAAATCAGGAATATATAGAAAAAGGAATATATAAACAATAATGATTAAATAAATAGTTGTAAAAACAATAGTTAAATTCTTCGAAACAGCCATTTTCCCATTATTTTTTTACTATTTTTGTATTTAATCCGTTTCTTGCTTGTAATAATATATCAAGGTTGGTATTAACCTTCCCAATTTTATTTACTTTATTTGGCATTATTATATCTTCCAAGATAATTATTAATTCATCTGTTTTAGGATTATATAAAATATCACCCTTTTCTACCATCGTTATTGATTTAGAATTGGTTCCTTTATATATTTCTAACCCAGGTAAGGTCCAATATTTCTTTGAACCAAAACAAAATCTACCTCTTAAAACAAGAGGTAATTTATCAATTACCGCATCTGCAGTAAGAGGTGCTATATAGCGGATAATATCACCTTCAATAGTACCGATTCCAAATAAATTAATCTTTATTGGTACACTCATATTTTATAAATAATGTAATTTCTGATATTTATATTATATTAAATTGACTCTTAAATCTATAATATTTTAGTCGAAAATTCTGAAAATTTAACTATTTTCCTTAATAACAAGATTTAAATAGTCAAATTGTTATTAGTTATCTGAAAAGGACACACTGTACTTAGAGTTTTTAACCGAATTAAGTTTTTTTTTGTTCGATTTCATGCGAAATAACTTTCATTTGTTCCTGTAGTGCATAGAATGTATATATGAGAAGTTTGATGTAAAATTTCAACAGCACTTTGGAGCGGTAATTTTTAATTTTATCACGATATTGGTATATGATATAAATAGAAAATTTGAGTTCTTGTTGAATATCTATAAATTTTTATTGATACTAGAGACTATAAAACATTATACCAGTCAACCAGAATGATTAATTAATATAGGAGCTTTGATTGCTTCATTGGATATTTCCTCTGAATCAGTTGCTAACAACCGTATAATCGGAGCACCTATTGTCCTTTTCTTTTTTTTTTAATTTTTTTAGATCGTTTTTATCATCAATATCATAGAATTTGTATTTGTTTTCGATATTAAAAGCAATAATTCTCTTTTTATTAGAAATTAAATAATTCAGCGTTTCCCAAACTGTATTAACTGGAATTTGATCTTTTAAATTTAAGATTTCATTAATTAAATCATAAGTGAGGGAAAAAACAGGGATAATTTCATTTACTCTAGCTTCTGAACGAATATTTCTTATTTTTAAAGGAAAAATTCTTTTTAATACAATTTCTGAACCAGACATCTCAAGTTCAGCATTAGAGATTACCTTATTTTTTTTATGAGTTTCTCTCAACCTTTCTATCGCTATATTTCGATAGAAAACAAACGGATATTTCTGAATTGATTCATAATTTTTCGATATTATGTATAAAATTTCTTTTAATAGGTTTAAATCAAAAAGAGTATCTCCTGGAATTAATAAATAATAATTGTTCTTATTGTATATGGTTTTATTCTTGGTTATAGATAATAAAGAATATAATGGTCCAAATTTATATTGATTTTCAGAATTAATTATTACCAATTTATTTTGTAAAGAAAGATCCTTTTTTGTTAAGGTTGAAACAAATTCACGAATTGTGCTCCCTAAATGTCCTATTATGATTGTGATTTGTTTAATTCCTAATTTTATTAATTTAAAAATAGTATTTTGGAGGATTGATTCATTCTCTAATCCTTTAATTTTCAATAAAGGTTTGGGTGTATTTTTAGCAATTTTTTTAAGTCTTTTCCCCTCACCAGCACATAAAATGACAATAGTTAATTTTTCTTTAAGTTTATTCTCTAGTAGTGACAATCTTATTCCCTTCCAAATCCAAAATTATTGTATGCTCTTCTTGAGCTACAGGTTCTCTTGATTTTTCTAGCAATATTTGATATTTATCTAAGATTTTTTTTCCTAAGAAAGTTTCAAGAGTTCTCTGTATTTTATTTTTAGATATTAAGTAATTATTTTCTATCCATCTTGGGGAAAATGGAAGGTGTTTGAAGTTTTTCTCAATTTTATTCATATAATCTAGGTGTTCATAGGGCATATTTTTTTTTATTCTTTTTACAAATCGATATATATAAGCTTCTCTTCCATTTTCAACTTTACCTATTCCAGAAGTTGTAAAAGGTTCACATGCGTAGGCATCTCCAGGCTTTAGAACTTGATTATGCATTTTTTCTTTATAATTTGGGATGAAGGGACCTGCGTGTAAATTATATTGTTTTAATTCGTGACCACCTAGGTTTGTTATTGGTCGTAATCCTCGATTTATTATCTTTTGAGCAATAACTTCTCCAAGTTCATATAACTTGACTCCCGGATTAAATAATTGAATTGCAGCTTCAAGACCTTCTTTTGCAGCCTCAATATAATTCTGAAGCTTAGGGTCTTCATCTAAGTTAATTGTAAATGCAGAATCTGCTATATATCCATTATAGTGTGATCCAATATCAATTTTTAATAAACCTTTCTCTGGCACTATAGTTTGATCGTCAATTGGACTGGAAAAATGCGCTGCGATATTATCCAAGCACAAGTTAATTGGAAATGCTAATTCACATCCACTATTCATTATCGCAGCTTCACATTGGTTAGTTATATCTAAAAATAAAGCATTTGGTATAATAATCCTACGGGCGAGTTTTTTAGCTGCGATTACAGCATTTCCAGCCTTTATATAGTCTTGGATATAATTTTTGCTCATTTTGAATAATTCATGAAAAGAATTAGGGTGTCAATCTATCTATCTGGAATTTCTCATTAAATAAATATTTAATCATTAAGCTTGTATTATTTATTATTTACTTAAGATTAAAAATATAAATCACCAAGAATTAAAGAAGATGTCTTAATAGAATGTTATATTCTTTATGAATAATATTTCATAGACTTCAGTTTTTTTTCTCTGATTTGCAGGTTTCTTTCTTTATAATAATCTCTAAAATAATATATTAAATGAACAATTCTTTTTCCCTCAAGAGTAATATAATATTTCTTCGGTGATGTCTGTCCCGATCCAGCAACAATTTTTACATATTTTCTAGAGAATTTTCTCTTTTCAAATACATCTTGGCTTCTCATTTCTAAATAATCTGCTAGATCATTACGAGTGACTCCGTCTCGCTTTCTTTTTGAAATTTCAAAAAGTGCGATTAAGTTTTCCATAAATCCTGTATAATTCTTCTTTTCTAACTTTAAGGGATCTCCAATCGATCTTGTACCATGAATAAGGTATTGTCTGTTCAATTTTATACTATCTTCTTTATCATTAAGAGCTTTTTTACATAAATCTGGATCGTTGTAAATTTTTTCGATGTATGGTATCTTAGTATGAACTACTCGATGGCAGTTACCGCAAACATAACCTCCTTCTTCAATTACCATTTCCTTGACAAGCTCAGAACAAGGAAGATTATATAAATCTGGAACTCTTCTTTTTCTTTCTTTGTATCCTTCCATTTCTTCTGATGTTATTTCTCCTAATTCATATAACATGGTATATAAATGATTAAACTCAAATGCGGGTAAATGATCTCTTGTATTAAACTCTCCGCAAATGGGGCAAATTCCTCCGTGAATGCGATCAATAATATATCTTTTTTTTAAAGAGAAAAAAATCCTTCTCATTGCCCCATCTAATTCATGTTTTTTATTCTTTATCCCTTGATAAAGATTATATACACAAATCTTAGCAAGTATGTGAATAATTTCAGCTTCGAGATCAAATATGTCTTTATAAGGAAATTCTTCTGGTATATTTTCCCAATTAATGAGTTTTTTGAAATCAATAAAATAAGGAGAATTAATTATAGAGTGATGACATCTGCACCTCAATGTAACCACTTCATTTTGCACTTTATCAATTATCATTTGTAAAAAGGATGGATTACCTCAGTATTTATTAAATAATTTAAATAAAGCTTTAGTGTTATATCCCTCTAACCTTGTATCTTCATGATGAAAATCTTTTGAGAAATTTTTATTAACTAAAAAAAAGGATAATAAAATATCAACTAAAACTATTATTGTGTAATTACACTTAAAATTTTAATAATATAAAATAATGAAAGTAGGGTATTATCTCGATATTTTAAAACCTTACCAACCCGGAGTTGATTTAGTAGCTCGTAATCTATTGAAAATTAATGGAGTAACAAAAGTTCGCATTAAAGTTGATGAATTAGATCAAAAAACAGCTTCTCTACATATAAACATTGAAGGAACTAACTTTACGCTTGATGAAATAATTGAAATCTTGGATTCAATGAATTGCACACTCCACAGTGTTGATCAGGTTGATATGGAAGAAGAAGACTAATAAAGGAAGTCTTTTTCTGCCGAAGTAGCCAAATCGGTCAAAAATAAAGGTTAGTGATTAGAAGGGGGGTAGGTCTTATACTTCTTTTTTATTTTAACCATTTAAAATTTTAACACTTACTTACTATAAATCCTATACACTCTTTAGAGTAATATAAAACATTTACATATAAATATCCTAAATAGTATAATATATCATAAAAAAATAGTATAATATCTTCTACCTTATAAGATTATTCCAATATGATTGAGAAACAGTATAAAATTAACGATTATATTAACGTCAGCTTGAAAAACGGTAGTACCAATATCTTGGTGAAGGGAGTAGAATTTATAATCTGCAAGGATATTGCTATTAGTATCCCATTCAAGGACTTGCATGATTTACAAGATATTTATTCTATTGATAACTTAGAGAATAGTTATTATAAAAAAATTGAGGAAACTGACAAAATTGATAAAGATGATATCACCCCAGAGACAGAATTCCTCGTTCATTGTTCAAATCTTCAAGTATGGGCTGAAAATGGCTATGATACTAAGTTACTTCATTCAAATCTAGCATTTCCTTTACTAAACCGGCTCTGTGAAGTAGGTGACATGCAAGCAAAAAAAACTTTTAAGGAAGAGATAGTGATATGATGTAGAACTTGTTATTCTCCCTAACAATTTGGTAGCTTCTTCTGCGCATTTCTTTCCAACATTTTCAGCAACTTTTGAGCCAAAACTTGTAGCAAGATCTTTAAATGCGGTCGATTTTTCAGCAAGGCTACTTGTAAGCTTTCCAACTCCCATAGTAATACCAATTGTAATAAGGGTTGAGACTATAGTCACGAATGAGGTATATGCAATTTCTGATAATCTCTGCTGTGTATTTTGGGCAATTGTAAATTGATATAGGTATTCTAACATGCTCGCATGAGCCGATTGAGCTGTGGCTATTCTGTTGGCCTCTTCTGGAGCAATCTCTACTTGATATTGTTCTGTTGAGCTGATGTTTCTGAATTTCTCGATATTCACTTCGAGTACAATCCAACCCTCGTAGTCATTAATATCCTTATATATTTCTTCTTTGCCGTCGATGAAAATGTTTGAAAGTTCTGCTTGAGTTGGAGCAAAGGTTAATTCTCCTGTAATTGAGTAAAAGTCATACACATCTTCTTTATATTGTATTAGATATTCTTCATTACCGATTGAATCGCAGTAATAACCGGTAACTGATACAATATCAGACATTAAAGTGTGAGTCTCTAAATACTCTTCTGGGATTAATTGCACTGAATCGGATGTTCCATCATAGATTTTGTAAACTTTATGAACTTCATCCTTTAGATCTTCATACTCATCACTGGAAACAAAAATAGGATAATCAAGGTAAAATTCCGGAAGTGAGAGGCCGCTATCTAAACTTGCGAATTGTAAGGATGGTACATAGGAATTCATGTATGGAATAATTCTATCGTAATGTTGAGCATTTTCTGTAGCCTCATCTTAATTATCGAGGGTCATTTCTTTGTGAGCTGCATTCTCCAAAAATATAATTGAATTTGGCATGTATAAAAATTCTGCATCTCGTTCAATAATCTTTGTCCTGGTCTTGTACGGACAGGATACGCAGGACCAATTGGTTTTGTAGGATTCTTAAAGGCTGGATCCTTTGAATCGACTTTTACATAAGTTAATATCGTTAAGAAAAGCTTTTCCTCATCAAGACATATTTTCATAAGCTCTTCATCCAGTGTACTCTCAATCATGAACCCAATTTGGCCTTGAGTTTCTGCTACTAATATCTGTAAAGGTCTTTTTGATACAAATTTAGTAACTTCTTGTTGTAGTAGGAGATTTCCTACTTATTGGAACTCTAAGGTTCCGAAATTGTTCTTCTGTAGTACCTTCTTCTCCAAATTTTATTAATGCATTCCCACCAAGAGCAACAATTAACGTTTTCAAAGAAAAACCTCTGATATTATATTAATTAACACTATAAGAAAAAATAATAATATCTAACTTAATATTTAAAATTTATCTGGTGGAATTCAGGTTAATTATCTTAAACTGTATTAAACTAGGGAATAATTAATGAATATAAAGTTAAGTAGATTATACTTACTCCAATATGTATTAAAGTCATCATAGAACCATATTTTAATAATGATTTATAGTTAAAATCTGACACGTCATTTTTTTCTGCTAGATTTAAGGTTATTAAATCACATGCAGCTCCTTGTGGTAAAAAATTAGAGCCAATATTTATCCCAAGGAGGATTGCCATAATAATAAGGTTAGGAACTTGCCCTATACCATAAATATTTTGCATTAATGTGATAAATACGAGAGCTGTTGGAATTTGGGCTAAAAAACCTGATAATACGCTTATCATCATCAAAACGGTTATAGCAGCAATAAGAGCATTATCCGAGATAAAGTTATCTATTAAATCACCAAGAATTATAAAAGTTCCATTTATTTGCATTGTACCCATAAGGAGGAATATTCCTATAAAGAATATAATAACCTTTAGATCAGTTTTAAGAAGAATTTCTGTAAAGTTTTTTCGATTTAAAAGACATATTATAACCGCACCAACAACAGCGACTAAATAAGGTTCAGGGAAAATGATCAATCCAATAATTATACCCACAAAATATATTGAATTGAGGACAAATTTCTTTTTATTAACAATAATTATGTTAGGATCCATGATATCAAGAAGAATTTTCTTATAACTTTCAGGAGGGGGTTCTTGTTTTCTAAGCATGGTAAAATCTATAAGAAAAAGGGTGTAAATTAGGGTTGGAATAACTATCAGAGTAAAATTTGATATAAAGTAAGTAAAATTAATTGAAAAAGCGTTTGCTATAAGAATGTTCTCAGCTGAACTAAAAGGAGTATAAATAGACCCAATATTAATCGTAAAACTAAGACCAAAAAGATAAGGTGCTGGATTTATTTTCAGGATTTTACAAGCTCGTATAACGACGGGTACAAAAATAAATATTACTGTAATATCAGAGATAATTGCTGATGTCATACTTGCAATAAAACAGATCAAAAAGAAGAATTTTCTATGATCAGCTTTCGTCCAATGAAGGGTTTTTAAGACGATCCACCTAAATATTTTTTGTTCTTCCATAATGGCAACTATAATTTGCATACAGATTATAAAAAATAACGGTTCAAATTCGATATAGGTTATAAATTCTGTAAACCCAACATCAAAGGTAATACTTGCAATAACACACGCAATAACTGCTGATAGTAATGTAAAAGAAATATAATCTAATCGTTCCTTTGTAAAAATTACCATTATCGCTATAAATAGAACAGCTGAAATAATAATTGATACTATCTCATACATCATAGGCTGATCCCCACTTAAATCAAATAGATCTAACTAATTCATATTTCTTTAACTTCCTTATTAAGTTTTGGCGATTAAGATTATATTAATTAACACTCACGATCTTGCATTTAATCAGCAAAATAAGCTAATTTTTGTTTTGGGAGAAATGATTGACCCTTAAATAAATAACACACCAAAAAAGTATCAACAGATTTCATAAGAACGGTATATTCACCATATTTAGCGCGATCAAGCCCTTCCAGAAAAAATTTCATCACCAAATTGATTGATAGCAGTTAAATATCCTCCGATGAGATCACTTTCAATATCGAGGGTTTCTGTAGATATCTTGGAGAATGCAGTAATTCCCCCATGAGACTTAAATCCGTGTATAATAGAGATTTTCTTGATTGTGGAGCATATATTGGAGATTCAGCATTAATTTTTGAAAAATATTATCATCCAAAAAAAATATATTCCTAATCTTGAATGTAATTATAACTACTCATAGTTTCAAAAAACTTATTTATTACAGATAAACTAAGGTGTCAACCTATCGGGAGTTCGAGGATACATAACGGCTTCTCTGATATCATCTAAACCACAAATCATTGTAAGCCACCTATCTATACCTAAACCTAATCCTGCATGTGGAGGCATTCCATAATCAAATGCTTTTAAATGTGTTTTAAAAGATATTGGACTAAGACCTTGAGTCTCAAGTGCATTTATTAATTGTTGCTTATTATGAACTCTGGTTCCACCAGAAGTTAATTCTAACATTCCTTTTTGTAAATCGAAAGATTCACTATATTTAGGATTTTCTGAAGGCATGATATAAAATGGCTTAATAGCCATTGGCCAATGAGTTATATAATAATAGCTTGTTAGTTTTTCACCTAATTTTCGATACGCATCGGTAGAAATATCTTCGCCAAACTCAATATCAATTTTGTATTTAGAATTTAATAAATCAATAATTTCTTCATATCTATATCTTGGAAAAGGAATTTCTGGTACGATTGTTTTATCTTCCATTTCTAAATATTTTAATGCTGACATCTGATTCTCTCTTATATCTTTAATGGTGCTATGAACTATTTCTTCTAATATTTTCAGAACATCTTCCATTGTTGAGAAAGCCATTTCTATATCTAAAGTAAAAATCTCACAAATATGTCTTTTTGTACGGCTTTTTTCAGCTCTAAAACAATCGCTTATTTCAAACACTCTCTCATATACTCCACTCAATTGCTCTTTATATAATTGAGCAGATTGGGTAAGAAATGCTTCCTTATCAAAATATATGATTGGAAATAATTCAGTACCTCCTTCTGTTGCAGAGCCTATAATTTTGGGAGTTGTAATCTCCGTGAAATCTCTTTCGAATAAGAATTTTCTAATAGATCTAAGCATTTCTCCTCTGATCCTAAAAATAGCTTGATTTTTAAGGGATCTTAGATCTAATGCTCTATGATTTAATCTCAGATCTAGTTCAGATACAGTTTCTCCAGTCATATCTATCGGAAGTTTTTCTGGTGTTGTATTTAATAATTTTATTTCAGATGGAATTATTTCAATACCTCCAGGTGCTTCGTTGAATGCTTTTACAGTTCCCTTTACCATTAGACAATATTGATAACCAATTTTTGTCTTTTCAAATAATTCATCAGAAACAACACCCTTTTTTAAGGTTATTTGACGTTCTCCATACTTATCTTGTAAAGAGATAAATTTCAATCCCCCGAGATCCCTGTAATTTCGAACCCATCCTCCTAAAATTACTTCATTTCCAACAATATCTGGAGAGAGATCTTTAGTATAATGTGTTTTTCTCCAATCTCCTAGTTTATCCAGCATATAATCTTATCAACATGTAATTAATAATTAAAAAAATATAATTTTAAAAGTTAAAGTAAACATAAAATTTTTGCCTTCTTATCTATAATTTATGGTAGTTTTGAAATGGAATAGTAAAAAAAAGAAAAATGATATTCTTTTAGAAGTAAACGAAACCAGTCCATATCCAATTCTTGATATTTACTCTTCTGACAGACGTTCATTCAAATTAGAAGACGAATGGAAAAATCTACTGATTTGGGGAGAAAACAAATTAGTAATGAAATCATTATTGAATACGTTCAAAAATAGAATAAATCTTATATATATTGATCCTCCTTTTGCAACAGGAGGTGAATTCAATCTTAAAATTCAAATAGGAGAAAATGGAAATTATTTAGACAATATCGCCTATAAAGATAAGTGGAAAGAAGGGATAGACTCATATCTGAACTTTTTATATGAAAGACTTGTTCTAATGAAAGAGTTATTATCCAGTAATGGTTCAATATATGTACATCTAGATTGGCACATATCTCATTATATAAAATTAATAATGGATGAAATTTTCGGAATTGAAAATTTTAGGAATGAGATAATTTGGGCTTATCCTGCTGCTTCAGTTAAAACAAGACGATTTTTTATAAGATCTTATGATACAATACTATTCTACTCAAAATCTGATGACTATATTTTTAATGATAATCCAAAAATATACCAAGAATTTTCTGATCGTGTAAAAAATGCGTTGAAGAAGGATGATAAGGGCGTATTTTACTATAGAGGTGGGAGTCATAATGGAAAGAAGTTATCTAGGAAAGTATATATAGATAAGGGAGGAATATTTCCCAGAGATGTATGGAACGACATTCCTTATATTCGGGCAAATACAGCAGAATATCAAGGTTTTTCAACTCAAAAACCAGAACGTCTTTTAAGAAGGATTATTTTAGCATCTACAAACAAGGATGATCTTGTAGCTGATTTTTTTTGCGGTTCAGGGACTACACTAACAGTAGCAGAAAAGCTCGGTAGAAAATGGATCGGATGTGATTCAAATATGTACTCGATTCATATGATAAGGAAAAGAATTCTCAATTTAAGTAAAAGTAATGACATAATAAATTGGAAAAAGAGTTATAATAGAGATCCTAGTTCCTTTAAAATCATAGGAATCGATAAAAGGGATGAAAAAAATTCCTTACCTAAAGTTTTTATAAGTAAAGATGTTCGGAATAAAAAAATAATTGAATTGAAAGGATCCACTGATTTTATTGTTAAAATTCATCAAGATGATAAGAAGATTAAAGTGGAATTGATTGATTACAGCATATCTTTTGAGAATTTTGTTTCAGATAAAATTAAAGAAAATATAAAGTCATATTCAGACTGGATTGATTATTGGTCCATTGATTTTAATTCTAAAGATAATATTTTTAAAAATATGTGGTTTTCTTATAGAACACCCAAAATTAGGACACTCTCTTTGAAATCAGATTTATATAACTATAAGGAATCAGGAAGTTATAAAGTATCAGTGAAAATAGTTGATATTTTTGGGATTGAAACTATAAAATCATATGTTATTCAAGTTATTTAATAAACTCTCTAATCAACATTGTTGCATAAGTTCCCTTCTGAAGAGAAAATTCAAACTTGATTTTTTTCTTTCCTGGATTAAGATCATCGTCATCTAATTCCAATATTTTTAATCCAGTTGGTTTCACAATCATCGGTCTAATAGAACCTTTAAATTCTTCTCCATAATTCAAGGTTTTATTAAAAATTTCCTTATCAATGTTTTCTTGTTTTACAATTTTTTCGAAAAATAATTTCATGAACGGAAAATCATTTAAATTTGTATTTGTACCAATTAAAGGTATTACTATTGCAGCTCGATTTAGATTTAATGCTTTCTTCAAATAATTATCCAAATTGCCTCCATAAATGTATTTTACTTGAGTTTTATTCCCATTATAATCATCTAATATACAAATAACATCACCTTTCATAGGTTCAAACAAAGAAAACCCTTTTTCAACTCTTTTTGAAAGCATCTTGTTAAATATATATGATTGAAAGGAACTAATTAATAATTTCTTCAAATCAAAAGATAATGTATTAATGCTACCTTCATAATCCTCTGGGTTTTCGAGTAAATATTGAATCATATTTCTTTCATAATTCAAACCCTTTGGAAATTCTTTGAATGCTTTTTCTAAATTTCCAGTTATTCTAAACTCTTTTCTTACCCGTCTTGATATAATAGCTTCAGTTGTGTATGTTTTTGAAACAAATTCTTCAAATGTTTTCTTAAAATTGCCTTCTAGAAGACAACGTCCAACAATATGCGAATTAGGCCTGTAATTTCCAAATCTTTGAAGACCAAAATAGTTTGGAAAGCCAAAGTTGTTTAAAAATTTTGTATAATTCTCTATTTCGCTTTTTAAATTCTTATTATCTTCGATATTTCTTAGTACAATTGTAAAATGATTACCCCAATGACTTCCCAACCTGACAGGTTTTTTAGTGGGAATAATATTTCTAATGAAAATGTCCCTAATCTTAAGATTTCTTAATTTTTGGACTTGATCTCCTTTAATGGAAATTTTTTGAACTGAAATTGAAAACTTATCTTTTAAACCAGAATAATTTATAATATCATAAGGAATTTTCAATGATTTACTAATCCTTCTTATTGCTTCAAATGTATCTTTATTAATTTTTGTTAAATTAAAGGTTGTATATCTATCTTTTAATTCTTTAGAAAATAAATGACTTTTAGAATCAACTTTTATGTCAAGAATGTTTCCATGAGTATCAATTTCTCTGACAATAAAATCCTTAAATTTACTTTTATATTCTCCTCCAATAGAACCCATCTTTTGAGTGGCAAAAGCTTGAATTCCAACAAAAATTTCTACATCTCTTTCACTATTTTCCTTAAGAGAATAAGATTCTGTTTCTATGTCAGACAAATTATTAACCTATAGTTTTACTATTATAATAATTTTAAATCTCCGGTTATTTTATCAATTTCAGTTGATAATACAGGGCCAATACCAATCGCTGTTGTTGTACCAGGTATTAATTGAGTTAATCCAGCATCATTAACAATGAAATATAATATTTTACAAGATTCAAGTTTAATTACTAATTCTTTTAATTGGTCCATGTCTTGTATCTTAAGAACAACTTTTTTCTGTCCAGAATTCTTCCAATTCTTCCAAGCTGGTTTATTTTGAATTCTTACTAGATCTGAAGCAGAAACACTTGCATGACATGATTGGGCACATTTTTTACCAGTTCCCATTTTAAGATCTGTTCTAACTAAAATTACTTGTTTATATTCTTCCACAGTAAATCTATCTAATATTAAGAAATTAGATAATTAAACATTACTGATTATTGAAATTCAACTCTAGTAATATTTCCTGTTAATTCAAAGATAAGTTCTTCAAGTTCTTCTTGAGTAAATAAAAAATGTTCCTTATCATCTTGCCAAAGTACAGCCCTAAATTGAATATCGCCAGTAGCAAGGAAAATTTCGTTTAATGATACTAATTTATAGGGATTAATTAAAGCTTCTACAACGGGGCGTGGTTTATTAGTTTTCTCAACTAACATTATTTCATCGACCTCATATGTTTCTTTTATCCAATCTTTTAATTCTTGTGTTATTTTTAACTTATCTTTTTTCGCTACAATGAGGATTAGAACATCTTCATAATCAATAGCTTTATAAAAAGAAATATCTCTGAGAAAAGCAAATCTTTCTTCTTCTTCCTCTAATTGAATTAGATCTTTTGCTAAATCAATCTCAAATTCTGTTATTTCTCCCGCATCAAGTCTAGCTTGACAATTAGAACATAAAAAGCCGGAATTTATACACGTCTTATCTGCTGGAAGAACCTTCATCTATATTAAACCAGAATGATTATCTAAACTTTAAGTTTATTCTATTATATCTTTTTGACAAATTGTATTGTGATTGATCTCTATTAAAAATGGTTAATTAATTTTATGATAAGATCTCTTATATGTTATATTTTAAAAAGGCTCTATCCCGATATTCAAAAAATTCTTTGAATTATGGGCGGTCAAATACTAAAATTGTTTGATTTGTAAATTTACAAAAGGGGATTATGTTTTTAATGTTAAAAGTTCATTAATCTCTTTCTCTATCATTGAAATATCATCCTTTACTCGTCTAAATTCTTCTTTAGGTACTTTACTTCGGTTAAGTAATGTTTTTGCGAGGGTTTTATATTTTAAGATAAGTTGGGGATCAGCAAAATTTGCAAGTTTTAAACAGAATGAATAAAGATAAGAATAAGTCTCCGCATATTTAGAATAGGCCAATGATTCTTTTACTCTACCTAAATAATAATTTAACCTTAATTTTCTATCTTTTATTTCATCTTTAAGAGATTTAGATTCTGTTTGGTATTCTATAAATTTCTCATCATCTCGAAGTTTTTCAGAGATCTCAATTAAATTCTTTGATAACTCATACTTTTTAAGAAAATTCTCTTCAGTTGAATATTTTACTTCTAAGTCCTCCCTTTCTTTTAACATATCTTCTCTTAACTGTTCAGATAAACTACCTTTTTGGTCCCATATTGATTTTAAAATTGTACTTTGGTCAGTAGTTAGAGATGATCCAGAAGTTAATTTTTTATCTGAAAAAATTAGTTGAATAATTTTTAAATCAAACATCTCAAGCTTTTCTGGTTTACGGTCCCAGTTAATAAACAAATCTTGATGACTCAGGACAATTTTAATTATTTTAGGTATTAATTTTTGAACATCTTTTATATCATGCTTATCAGTAATAATTACTAAATCAGATATCGTTTCCAGTATCCGCGTAATTAAAACGAAATATTCACCTAATTCAATAGTATTCAATGATTCGGAACTACTTTCAGTGAGTTCTGAAACAAAAGTTTGCAAAGCAGAAAAAAATGAATCGAACATTTCTAATTTTTCATCACTTTGAAAATTCTTATTATACATAAGATCCTTTGTATTACTCTGAAAGATATATAACGCCTGTATCATCTTAAAAATATCTTAACGATTATCTATTATAACAATAAAAAAACTGTAAAATAATTTATAATTATCTTTTTCATAAAATAAAGATTAAATGAAAAAAAACTTTATTTCAAGGAAATTTTTCTTATACCTTGGAATAATTTACTCTCTAATTTAATATGTGAAATAAAACAAAAGGAATTAATCAAAAGAGATTTTATATTTCGATAATATCACAACTAATATCTCTTAATAACCTTTCTGCTGTCATCGGGTCTACTTTAAAAGTATAAAGAGTTTTCTTGGTTCTTAGTTTTAATTTTACTATATCTTTTAAACGCTTAACCCGACAATGAATTGCATACTCAGAGAGCTCACTAAACTTTTCTTCATCAAAAATTTCTCTTGGCACATTAACTCAACTAATACTACATAATGTAAAGTATGAGTAGATCTATTATTCATAGAATTTTAATTTTATCATATTTTCCAATACCCTAAACAAAAATTTTATTTTGAATCATGCGTTTTAGATGATATTCTCATTATTATTAAAATCTAAGCTAGGTCTTAAAAAACAACAAGAAAACAAAAACTGAGAAAAAATGTCCCCCATTGATGACCCAACCAAGAGACGCATAGCAAGATACCATCTCCTAGAAAAAACTGTTTGTAGGCGTTGTGGTGCACTTAATCCTCTAAGAGCAAAGAAATGCCGTAGATGCCGTGGAAAAGATCTGCGATTAAAACGAAGAGAACTAATTAAATAAAACCATCACAAGAAAACTAATTCTTTTATAAATTCATAAAATAGAATTTTTTGGTTTAATCTTAGTAAAATCACCTAATTCAAAATTGAATTATCATAATATCGTAGTGATTTAAATTCTAAATTTCTAAATTCGTAAACTTTTTTAATTTTATGACTTAGAGATCTATATAAATAAAATAATATTTCAAAAAAATTATTCAATAATTAAATTAACAAAAAGTGAAAAATTATGGCACAATTAGGCGGAACACCTATATTAATAATGAAGGAAGGTACTGAACGAACACGTGGTAGAGATGCAATGCAAAATAATATCGCTGCCGCAATTGTGATTGCTGAAGCTGTTAGAACATCACTAGGTCCTAGAGGTATGGATAAAATGCTCGTAGACCAATTTGGTGACGTGGTAATTACGAACGATGGCGCCACAATCTTAAAGGAAATTGATGTACAACATCCTGCTGCTAAAATGATGGTTGAGATAGCTAAAACTCAAGACTCAGAAGTTGGAGATGGAACTACAACATCAGTTGTTTTTGCAGGAGAACTTCTAAAACGAGCTAAGAAACTTTTAGAACAGAAAATACATCCAACAGTGATAACTGAGGGTTTCAGGAAAGCTGCCGATAAAGCCGTTGAGATTCTTGATGCAATGTCAAATAAAAGTGGTATTGAAGATGAAGAAGGATTAAAAAACGCTGCTATGACTTGTATGTCCAGTAAAATTGTTTCAGAATCAAGAGAAAAGTTAGCTCAAATTTGTATGGTTGCTATTAAAGCTGTTGCTGAGAAAAAAGAAGATGGAACCTGGGTTGCTGACATTGATAAAGTCCAGATTCAGAAGAAAGAAGGAGAATCAATCGATGATACCGGATTAATTAAAGGTATTATCCTAGATAAAGAAGTTGTAAGCCCTGGAATGCCAAAATATGTTAACGACGCAAAAATTTTGCTATTGCAAAGCGCAATAGAAATTGAAAAAACTGAATTTGATACCAAACTTCAAATTACTAGCCCTGAACAAATCCAGCAATTCCTAGATGAAGAAGAACGTATGCTAAGAACTATGGTTGATAAAATCAAAAATTCTGGAGCAAATATCGTAATTTGTCAAAAAGGAATTGATGATATGGCTCAACATTTCCTTTCTAAAGCTGGTATCATGGCAATAAGACGAGTAAAGAAATCTGATATTGAAAAACTCGCAAAAGCTACTGGTGGTGCAATTTTTACTAACCTTGATGATATTACCACCGATAAACTTGGATGGGCTGGATTAGTAGAAGAACGTAAAATTATGAATGATTCATGGATTTTCATCGAAAAATGTAAGGATCCTAAATCAGTCGTTATTCTTATAAGAGGAGGAACTGAACTTGTCGTCGATGAAGTTGAGAGAGCTATTCATGACGCTCTTTGCGTAATCAGGGATGTTGTTGAAGATCAAAAACTTGTCGGTGGTGGTGGCGCTCCAGAGATTGAAACTGCCATTCAACTAAGGAGATTTGCTTCTACGCTAGGTGGGCGTGAACAACTTGCTGTCGAAATATTTGCTGATTCACTCGATATTATTCCAAAAACCTTGGCCGAAAACGCAGGTTTAGACCAAATCGATACACTCATGAAATTAAGAGCTGCTCATCAACAAGGTCATAAGTTTGCTGGTACCGATTTAGACACTGGTGATGTTGTCAATGACATGGCGAGTATTGGCGTTGTTGAACCAACTATCGTAAAAGTACAAGTAATTAAAAGCTCTACCGAAGCAACTTCAATGATTTTACGCATCGATGATGTAATCGCCTCTGCTAAGTCTGCAATGCCTCCAATGCCTCCAGGTGGTCCTGGAATGGGTGGTATGGGAGGAATGGGTGGTATGGGGGGTATGGGCGGTATGCCTCCTCCTGGTATGATGTAAATCTAAATATTTCCTTAATTTATTTTTTCTTTCTATTTTTCTTTTAGCTTTTTAGAGATATTTTGGGCGAGTTCACAACCAACTATATCTATTCCGTTAATTGCCCATTTAAGTTGTTCTTTAATTTCTTTTGAGGTGACCGATTTCTTTAATACGGTCAAATCAACTCTCACTTCTACAAGTAAATTAATTATTTCGTCTATGGCCATATATTTTGGGCTTTCATTTTCTTTATCCTTTATTTGATTTTCTGTTATTTTAAATCAGCTCCATTTTTTTCTTGTTTTAATAGTATTCTGTCTGTATCTATTTAAACAAAAATTTCTTTTTTGGATGGTCTATAAGACGTTTTCCTTAACAATTGAAGTTTAAATACTTGTTTTGAAATACATTGTAAAACAGACAAGAATTCAAAAATGGTTAAGAGTGAAAAAGCTCCTTTTGGTTATATTTATAAAATTACAAATAAAACCAATGGAAAGGTTTACATTGGCAAAACAAAAGATATAGATGAACGATGGAGTAAACATTTGGAAAATGCTAGGGTATTAAAACTAGCACGAGAAGCTAATCCTAATCAAAAAATTAAAGGAACTCATTTAGATAATGCTTTAGCTAAGTATGGTCCCGATGCATTTATCGTAACTCAGGAAGACGTAGCTTTTAGTAGAGAAGAGTTGAATGAGAAAGAGAGATATTATGTTAAAGTATATGATTCGATGAATCCCGATAAAGGCTATAACATGACCGAAGGTGGAGAGGGAGGAAGACCAAGCCCAGAAGTAATAGAAAAGATGACTAAAATCAACCGAGAAATCACACAAAGACCAGAATACAAAGAGAAAATGAGTAAAATTAGTAAGGAAAGACAACAAGATCCAGAATATAAGAAAAGAATGAGTGAAACTATGAAAAGGAAATGGCAAGAGAAGGAATATCAAGAAAAACAATTAAATTCAAGTAGGAAATTAAGTCAAAATCAAGAATTCCGAGAAAAAATGACTAAGATAAATAGAGAGAAAGGGAAAGATCCAAAATTTCGAGAAAATGTAAGTAAAGCTATTAAAACGAAATATGATAAAGATCCTGAGTATGCTGAAAAACAGGTTAAGGAAAGGAGGGAGAGAGCAAAGAATCCAGAATGGGTAAAGAAAATGACTGATATAAATAGAGCACGAGCAAAAGACCCAAAATGGCTCGAGAAGATGCGAGAAATTAATAGCCAATACAGAAAGGAAATAACGGATAAACATCAATTTCTCAAAGATATTAAAAACATGCAGAGAAAGGATATTGCTGAAAAATATAATATGGGGGGGAAGACGGTTAATAGAAGAATAGAAGAAATGTTGGGTGAGCATGGAGTTAAGAATTATACAGAGGCAAAAGAGTATCTCCAAGATAAAAATCTGGATGATGTTTTGAAAGACATCGAGAAGCGTAGTGTTGAGAGGCAAACTGAAAATAAGACGTCAGAAGGCAAATCTAAAGGCTCAGAAAAAGGTCAAAGAGAAGAGCCCAAAGAGGAAGGCAAGGAGAAAAAATTCCCTGAAGAAGGTAAGGAGGAGTCAACTGAGGAGAAGCGTGAAGTACCGTCTGAAGAAAAATCTGAGAAGCCTACTGAAAAAGAAAAAGAGGAGGTTAAGGAAGAATTAGCAAATGAATCAGTAGAGGAACCTTCGGATTATCCATCTAAAGAATCTACTAAAGAATTGGGGAAAGAGCAAGAGTTTGAAACAAGTTATCCTCCTCGAAAAGCTTCACGAGAAGATATAGTGGATGCTATTCTTGGAGAAGAGGGTAAAGAAGAATCCAGTGATCATTCTCGGCAAATTAATGGATTTATTGATGAGTACAATTTCCCGATAGATTATGATGATTTAATAAAAGCTAATAGGGAAAATAGGGAACTATATGAGAGTTCGGATGAAAAAGACTATAACAGCTTTAATGACCCTTCAATTGATAGCGCGTCTGATGTAAGTAATGATTATGAAGGCATAGATAAGTCATATGAGAATGAGGAGAGTAGTGACTTTAAAGAGGGAATATTTACAGATGAACATGATAGTGCTGAGGATGTTCGTGATGATGGGTGGATAGAGGGTGAATCTGAAGAGCTGAGGAGAGATTATGACGGGATTGATGATGTTGAGGGTGAAGATTATGAAGATTATGAAGATTTCGAACAGGCGGAAAAGGCTTCTGGTAGCGGAGAGTGGGGAGGTGGTGGTTGAAATGTCCAATAATATATTATTTTGGCAAACTCGAATTAAGTTAATCCAAGCTCCAGAACCGTTTAAGCCTCAAATGATTCCCGAGAGTGCGATACCTTTTTACCAAAAACCTGAGAATATCCGCTCGTTTCTTTTTGATCCTTTTGGGAAGAATCCTTCGGGGACTTATGGTCTCGAAATAACGGCAAATGACAATATAGAAGTTGTCTTTTTCACCAAGTTCGAAGCAGAATCTGAAGCAATCAAATTAGGGTATGCGTGGCTTTCAAATTTGAAGTATAAATTTGTAGGAGTAGATGGATTGGTTGAGGCAAAGCCTATAAAAAAGGATAGCCAAGAAATATTGAGAAAAAGTCAGTTATTTGAGATAGTTCTGCCTATAGGATATACTAAAAACAAAATTAGTTTAGTAGAAAGGTTTATCAAGGCGTTTTATTTTAAAACGGGTCATAGGGTACAATTAATTATTTTATGGCAGAGGGAACCATATTTAGAGAAGACCCAAGAGCAATCTAATTTATTTAATATAAGGGTTTTTATCAAATACAATTTGAACAATTCAAATGTAAAAGACAAACTAAAACTTGAAGGTATTATAGAGTTTTTAGCAATGGATATTGAAAATCAAAAAGGGGATCGTGCAAAGCTCGTTAATCCTTCTGACGTTTCACATCTCAACATTTTGGAAGGGAAAGTATTTAATGATAGTAGTGATTCCTTGAGAACTTTTGTCCAAGAAGATGTTAACTTTGATTTTCCAGAGAATCTGCCTTTGCCTAGATTACCCATTTTAACTAATGAAAATGTGAGATACATCGATATCCACGAGAAATTTAAGCAAAATGCGATAAGTGTTGGAAAGCATATAAAAGAGGGTGTAATAACCGATCATGAAACGTTTATTCCCATTAATAAACTTCCTCAGGATATGGCAATTTTTGGGAAATCGGGGAGCGGAAAAACCTATTTTCTCGCTCGCTTTATACAAGAACTTACTAAAAAAGCTAAAAATGTCGGGATTTTAGTTCTAAATGTAGCTAAAGAGTCTCAAGAAATATTCTATCATAATTTTGATAAAGTGAAATATTCTGATATTGATTTTCATATTCCTTATTTTATTTATTCTCAAAAAGAAATCCTTAAAAAACGGTTACAAGAAACTGCGACCTATATATGCGCATCTTTAGGATTAAAAAATGTTTTTGAAAAGATAATCTATCGTACTGAGGTCGGCTTCTTAGAATTAAAGGGCAAACTACCTGACTTTTTTATTGATTTACTAAGGGCTGTGGAAAGATATGTTAAAAAAAATCCATATGGTCCTGAAGAGCAAGCTAATTTATTGCAAGTATTCAGAAATCGAATGAACGTTTTTGATGAAAATAAAGTTCAAGAAGTTTTAAAAATAACTGATGCATTACCGGAATGGTTTGTGAATTGGTTGGATGGTAATAATGTTTTTTTAGATTTATCCATGTGCAGTAAATTTGTAAAAATGTTAATCGTTAATGCGATATTTCAGTTCGTAAGAACCCTCACAAAAGATAGTGAAGCTGAGGAGTTAAAACATCTGATTGTTATTGATGAAGCTCATGCTATATTGGAAAAACCCATTACTAACAACAGTGATGATGCTGATTTCATCATGAAAGAACAGATGGCAAAAATTTTTTCAGAATTACTCAAGGAATACCGAAGCCGAGGAGTCGGTTTTGTCATAGCTGATCAATCTCCTTCCCAATTGTTTGAGGATGTTGTTTCTCAGCCGAGTATAAAGGTTATTTTTAGACAGGATTATCCCAATAATACTCTCTTTTCAGAAGATATTTTCGAGCGACAGATGCTTACCCAATTAGAAAATAGATTGGCACTAGTGAATAATGGAGCAACTGGAGAAAAATATCTCATTAAAACATTAGATTATACAATAAATATTCTAGATAGTGAGAAATGAACATGACTACTATTTTAGACGTTATTAAGAGAATACAAAAAGAAAAAACAAGATTCTATAAAGAAATTTGTGAGAATTTCAAAAAATTACGAGTGGAAAAGGAAAACATCGAAGAAATTTTAAAAAATCTAGAAAAATCTTCAAAGGACTTTTTAGAGGAGATTTTAAAACAAGAAGAATTCAAAGATAAAAAACCAGAACTACAGAATATTATAGATTTATCCAAAAAACACATGCAAAAGAGGGATTTAATAGAGGAGATTTTATGGAATCTAAAAAGGTTTAGAATATATAGGAAAAATAGAAAAACTCTTAAAAAGGAATTAAGAAAATACAAACTCGAAAAAGAGTATAGAGTATTATTTAAAAAAAAATTAAATGAATTAAGACGAATTTTGGATATAAATGAAGCAATTTCATTAAAATTTGATAAATCTGAAGCATTAGAAAACTTATACAAAAATATACATACTCTTTGGATCCTTGAATCTATTTTAGAAAATTATCAAGAAGAAGATTATATTGAAGGGCTTAAAAGAATTCTCTTAGCTTATAGAGATGATCATTCTTTAGAAGACCTTATTCCTTTTCTGAAAGAAATAGCAGAGGAAGAGAAAACAAAAATACTTGGAGTGAGTAGAAATAATCTTGATAATTTAAATAAAAACCTCAAAAAATATAAAAAATACATAAAAGAAAGGGTATCAGACTATTTTGAGTTAATTCCTATTTTCGAAGGAGGTTTAAGTGAACTCTACAATATAGCAGATTCTAATTTAAGGTATCGAGTACAACAAGTAGAAAAATATAAAGAGAAACATGAAAATTGGATAGAAAATTTCCCAACTGTATTAAATATGTATAAATCAGCACGTAAAAAAGAAAATATATTTATAAGAGAAGAAAGGGACGCTTTAGACCAAATTTTTCATTACTTAAGAGAACAGGAGCACGAAATGTTAGAAACTACAAAAAAGGCTGGCTATGTGAAACCTGAAAGAATTTTAAAATTAATTGAAGAATATAACGATATTTATGAGTTCGAAAGACATAGAAGATGGGCAGAGCATGAAAAAAAACAATATAAATTTCTCAAAAAAAAATAATTATTTTTTTAAAATTTTGATTAATTTTGTAAAAAAAAGCTTTTAATATACAATAATTACATCTAATTATGATCAGGAGAAAAAAAAAAAACTTAGACCTTTTATGAGATATCGCTTTTTCACATAGTTGGTATTAATACCCTCAAAAAAAATCCTGAAATACCTCTTTCAAGATTATTAATGTATAAATAATATATTATATCCTAATTACTGAAAATAGGAATCCTTACCTTCTGAATTCAGCTTATTGGTATTTAATATCCCCAAATTTCTATTTAGAATGTCCATGACAACAAGTTGAGAATTGATTATCTTTATGATTGAATGATAAACTTCATTTATTCCTGGAAAAGTTGAACCATTGAAATATAAATTATCGGAGAAGTAAATTTCATTTTTTTCAAAGTTCACTAATTGCAAAAGATTCTGCTTAATAAGGAAAAACCTAATTTCCCTAATGAGAAGTTCTTTTCGATTATTATCAAGTTCTTGAATCAGTTTTAGATCTTCCTCATTGAAGAATATTTTATTAGAGATTTTCAGATAATTCTGTTTCTTCTGCTTCGAAACTGCAACAATCCTTCCTTTATGATTTCCCTTCTCATCTTGTAATTTAGGATATTTTACTTCAAATACAAACTCATGATTTTCATGTTTATGCTCTGCTTCTATAAAGCAATCTTCATTCAGATATTTTCTTATAACTGTTTTTAATGTTGGACCTGAATCTGGTTTTTTAGCCATTTTTGATCACCTTTGTACTTCTTTCTTGTTCATGGAACTCTTGCATATGTTTGGCAAATTTTTTAGTCTTCTTGTAAAGTTTTTGTAATGATTCTGGATTCTCTAACCATTCTTTTATCAATTTTGGAAAGTCAGGAAAAGCACTTATGAACCATTGAAAATTCATTTTAGATTGTTCAAGATATATTTTTTGTTGCTCTTGTATTAATTTTTCTCGATCTTGTATTTTTTTGATTTCATCAAACCTTTTTTTTCTTTTAATTTCTAAAATATCTAATAGTAAATGACTTATAGCTACTAACATAGTAATTAAGATGCTTCCCAGACTTAAAATATCTAATAATGTTATACTAATGATCTTCACCTTTGTACTGTTATGTAAATTATTAATTTTTCATAGGAATTTAAATTATTATTCCTAAATTGGCACTTAGTTTATCGATTTATCCTCGTCACGCATATTAAATAGGAGTAATAATTCATGGTATGCATCATAGAAAAATAGGGAATAGAAGAAATTACGATCTCCAGGATTGAGCAGGTCCAGAAAAATATGTATCAAAAATGTAGGAAATTGATCAACTTCATATTCTTTTTAGGTTGAAGTTTTAATAATTTATGATGAACTTAGTTAATATTTATTAATTAAGATATTATAAAGGTGATGTCTCTTGAAAATTATAATAAGATAATAAAATTAATATTTACTTGATTTAATACAAGATTTTATTTTCTTTATGATTGAAAATCAAAATTATGAATTGAACAACTGGAAACTAAATTAAGTAATATATTTTTATTTTTTTTAAAATCCCTTGAGGTATTCTACTATTAGTAATGTCATATTGAATTTATATAAATGTCACTCTAGAGATACATTTAAATAAGAGATTCTCCTTATATCTCTCAAAAAACAGTTATTTGAAAAAGTAGGTAATATTAAAGTGTTGAAAAGTTCAATCCCAAGATCAGTTCAACAAATTTTTGATGTTTTTATTAAAACATCTTTTAGCCCAAGAACCTATAAGACCTTGGCGAAGTTTTTAAAAATTGATACGAATACACTCGTGCAACGAATCAATCGGAATTCAAATTATTTTATGCTTGAAGGGGAACGCCCTAGAATTATTAAATTAAATAAAAACTGTAATGAAATATTTTTTTACAGGGATAAGAACAAATGTCAGATATGCCAAAATATGTTTGAACCTGATGAGTTAATTGTGAGATACAAAGATCCACTCATTAAGGAAGATAAGGATGCATGGGAGAACATTATAACTTGCTGCTCCCACTGCAAAGACAAAGATTTGACTAAAATATTAAGAAAAAAAAAAGAAACCGCTCCTAATGGAAATATAGTTTGGGAATACAAGGAAATTGGAATAAGAGAAGTTCAAAAAAGAATTAATTCATCTATTGAGAGTGTTCTTTCAGGTGGGAAATATGAAAATGAAGATTACTGGGAATTCAATGAATATAATGGTCAGGGATGGTTTCGCTTACATGATGAGGAAAATAACACTTGTATATATGTTAATGACATACTAAATTATTTTGGAAGTCATGGATGGGATTTGGTAAACATAAAGGAATATTATTATTACGAATCTGATATTCCACAGGGTTATCATTGTTTTTTCAAGAGAATAAAAAATGGAGGTAATGGAAATGATAAGGCAAAATAAGGATGGACGATCTATTTATAGCGATAAAATTTGGCAAAAATTGATGGAAACTGGAGAAATCTTAAAACAATTAGCCTATAGTGAAAGCTTTAATAAGCCTAATCTGTTTTATAAATCAATTGAAGGAGACTGTATATTCGCGGATTTGAGAGGAACTTTAGATGTACCAATTTGGGAAGATCCCAGACCTCTAGTATACAAAAGTAAAACATTTGATTTCAATAGTTTTATGAAAGAAGTGGTTCGATTAAATCGATCGGGATGTGACCCAAGAGGATCTTTTTATGATATGTGCGAACCAGATGGGTGGGGATTCCTATTAGATAACGGTGAAATTCCAACGGGATACTGTAAAAGATGTGGAAAAGATATCATTGACAATGTAAATTGGGACATTCTCTTAGAGGATATCTATTCTCTTTATGAAAAAGGAACTGATTACTATTTGGAACTAAACTACTGCAACATCTGCCGAAGAATTGAAGATTCTAAGAAAAAATTTCGCTCACAAAATTTAAAATCTATGAATTTGTGTGAACTTTGTGAAAGAAAAGAAGCAGAGCTAACACACCATATCACATATGACCCACCAAAAACCATAAAGATATGTAGATCTTGCCATGGTAAAATCCACAAATTCGGAAATAATTTTCCAAATCCTTTATGGAAAGAAAAGCGAAGTAAGATACATAAAAATCAGGTAGATTAATTTTTTTATTGAAAAATTTATTAATCAAAACTTAAAATCTTCCCTTCTTAAGAGTTCAATAAAATATATGCATTCAACATTAAATTCTCGGCAAGCAGCAGGTATTTTTTTGGGTGAGTGATGAGATTCATAGGTAACTACAACTAGATCAAAAGCTTTAGCTAGTGCAACAACGAATGGATCCGCCTTGTTCCTTTGCCCATTTGCCCAATAAGAAAAATTAGGATGATTAATAATTTCATTAACTATTTTTTGTTCTTTAAGTGTTGGTTCTACAAATAAATTTTGAAATTGATTTACAAATTCTACTAACTCATCTCTCTGTTCTCCTAATTCAACTTTTACTAGATGAGTTGCTATAATTTTATTTTGAGTAATTAAATTTGAAATAAAATCCCAAAGTGAACTAAAAAGGTCTATTGGATAATAATCCCGCCAAGTTTCTATAAACACGTTGGTATCAAAACTATAAATAGTGTTTGGATAAAGATTTTCCGGTAATAACTTAGTTTGACGTGGGTAAGAAATGATTATCACTCAAGTTTACTTTCAAGATTTTTAAGGTGTTTTAAACTCATATTCAAATAACTCGATACCTCAGTCATGGTCAATTTATGGTCATACATCGCACTTAATAGGATTTTAATATAGATCTTTGGATTAGTTCTTAATACTCTTTCATAGGTCTTTTCTGGACCTCCTTTAGAGGTTTTTGGTAAATTTCGCCAATATTCTCTCATTTTTTGGTAGAATTCATGAGTAGTTTTATCAATTATTAAAAGACGTCTTAGGATGACTTCAGAACTACACCAAAATATCCTTTTTAAGTCAAATAACTCCTCGGCAACCCATTCTTCACTTTGTTCATGATATTTAACCGTTTCTATTTCTATCAAAACATTCGCAGGAACTAAAACAGCTCCTGCAATAGCATTACAAAATTTTTCTATTTCAAAGTCCATTTCATCCTCAGTTCTTAATGTACAGATCCCTCCTTTATTAAGCATTATATGGCTCAATTCATGGATTAGTGTAAAAATCCTTCCTAATGGACTATCACTACGATTTAAAGCAATTGAAGGATAGGGTATTTCAGAAAATGAAAAACCCCTCATTTCTTCAACATCAATTCTAGATACTTGAAAAATCATTATGCCAATATTTTCAAAAGCATTTCTCCATGAATTAAATGCCTCATATTCGTCTTTCCATTCTGTACGTGCTTCAATATCTAAATTGAGCAAATTGATAATTTCAATTGCTACATCTTCAGGATTTTGATCAATATTAATTGAATTGACATATCTATAATCATATTCAACCCCATATTGCTTAAATTCAACCGAAATTTCTCTTTTTTCTTTAATGTCTATAATTTGATTTCTCAAAAAAGGGCTAAATTTAATCTTTTTTGGATCAGTTTTTCTAAAATCATGGATTAACTTCTCGTCATCAGGATGTTTTTTAAGATAAAAGAAAGCGGGGGATCTTTTAAATCTATTAGCAATAAATAGTAATTGTTTAAAACTAAGAGGTTCTTCACCTTTTTCAGCCCTTTTCAATTTTTCCGGATTAAAGTTTGACTGTACAGCTTCTTCATGTGTATACCCACATTGTTCTCTTGCCCATTTTAAAATCCTTGGATTAATATATGCTTCAGATTTCTGAGTCATATTACTAGATAATTGATTTATCTATTATATATTTTTAATCTCCTAATATGAGATTTCTAATTTAAATAATCTAGTTATTTTTAAATAAAAATATTATTTTATAGAATAAATTTATCATGTCCTAAAGACATAAGAAGGGATATAAAGACTTAACATGATTATAATGAAATGAAAACCCTTTTCATGGATTGGAAAAAAATATATACTACCCCTATACATTTATATACATTATTGTATAACTAAAAAACGGAATGCCAAAATGTCTGAATTTGATATTTCAAATTTGTTTTATTATATGAATCGATTTGATGATTTGAACCCTTATGATTTCGAAGATATGGTAGCTCAAATGTTTTATTGTAAAGGATGGACAAATGTTGAATTAACAAGCCGAAGTGCTGATAAAGGGAGAGATATAATTGGTTATGATAAGAAAGGTAGGAAAGTTTATATAGAAGTTAAACAGCATCAAAAAAAAATTGGACGTCCGGTAATACAAAAACTTCATTCAATTATGGTTACTGAAAGAGTTGATAAAGGTATGGTAGTAACAACCTCAAAATTTACGCCTGAAGCAATAGAATACGCTCGTACTGCAAATATAAAACTTATGAATGGAAAGAAGTTTATTGAAACTTGTGAATACTTTATAAATAATGTGCCCAGAACTGATTCTTATTGTACTCCTATTAAATTGGATAAGCTAATGGAAGATGCTCACCGAACAATTGAATCTTATATATTTACTTATCCAAAAACTTCTATTAATTTTATCCAAAAATCAACTTACTTACCGTTTTTTTATGTACCTTATACAATTGTAATTGCCACAGTTGATCAAGATTTTCAAAATCCTTCAGGTTCATTCTATTATCATATGCATTATCCAAGAGTGGGATATATCTTTTCTGAAGAAGGTGTATTATTAAATGAGAAATTTAAGCATTTAAAACTACAGTACGCAACAGATATTAAAAATATTGAGAAACAATTAAAAAAACAGGATGTTCCATTAAAAAAGAAAGCTACTCCACCAATAAATAGAGATAAGCTGAGAAAATTTATTCAGAGATTTAGAACTGAAAGACATAAGTATCGTGGTCAAAATAATCAAGTTTATACAAGAGTGTGCAAACCAAAATTAGCAAGTATTGATATACATCAAATTTTTAAATATTGGCAACTCTATACAGCCATCGATTTTAAAATTGATAAATATACTCGATTTAGAGTGGAATTTGAAGATGATAAAATAATTAGTTCAAAGGTACTTGATTATCCTACAGAAAAAAAAACCGCAAAAAATATTAGAATGTGTCAAAAATGTCAAGCATTGATATTTAAGGGTGCTCTTAAAAGCAAATTTTATACCTGTCAAGGATGTGGAACTATTTTATGTCATGATTGTATATATGAAAATAAATGGTGTATAAGTTGTGCTAAAAAAATCGAATTTGGATCATTACCACCAAAGAAGGATAAACAAGCTATTAAATTACTAAAAAAGGATTTTAAGAATTGGAAACGTCTGAGAAAACCAATTGATTTGGAATTTGTAAAATCATAAAAAAAGCACAGAAAAATTAAAGAAATACTTAAGAAAATAGTCAGTCCCTTCTTACCATCTCAAACTAACCACTGAAACTTTACCACTCTACTCCACACATCTCTGAGCTACTAGAACAAACCGGGTATGAACATAATTACAAGCATTACAATTAAAAGAGGTAGAATAATAAGAAAAAATACCCACACACAAGGACTCTTCTTCTCATTCTCTTCCTCTTCCTCCTTCTCAACTTTAAGCGCTCTCAACTGCACTCCACACTTAACACAAATCACCTGGTCCTCACGGACATCAATACCACAACTTGGACATCTATCCATACCATCCTATAACTCTTAATTCAATATAGATATTACTTTAATTCAAAAAATTTTTCTTTAAATAAGATCAAAATAGTGTCATTTATCTAATATTAAAATCAACTTAAGAAAAGTGATAAAATATGGTAGGAATACACGAAGAATATTCTCCATGGACATTTTGGGATGATTATATTCAGTATCTCATAGATAGAAATAAAACCGTACAAAAAATCCGAGAAAAACTAAAAAAGGGACGATCCAGTAAGCTAAAAAGAATTAAAGATTTTAAGGTAACTAAAAGGTAAGGAAAGATGTATATATCAACGTGGAGGAATAAGTGGATCACCTCTCATGCAAGTACAATAGACGATTTTATTAACACTTTCGAGGCTCTCGCAAACCAATTTCGGCAATGGAAGGAATTGGGTATTAAATTACATGATGACGGAGGAATAGGAGATGATTATGCCACATTCATAACTGATGATATGGATGTTGCGATTAAAGCGGGATTTACGGTTTATATTGGTGAGGATCACAAAACAAAATATCTTATTACATTATCAGGAGATGAAATTAAAGTTCCGGAAGAAAAATTGGTAAACCGAAAAAAATAAGACCGAATGAACTTAAATTTTTCGATTACCGGATATGTTTAGTTAAAAAATCCCTAATTTTTTTTATTAGCTCATCTCTACATTCAGGATTCGACCATTCTTCCGCGTTGAATAGATTCTCTTGTTCTGCTCTTTTGTGAAGCCATAAATGAGCAAGTACAACATATGTCGTCTGTTTAAGCTCACTAAAATCCCGCGTTTCACAAATTTTGTCAAGAGACTGTTGAATTAACTCTCTTCTCGCTTGTATTACCGCTTCGCTCTTTTCATACACTACACTCATAAAATATAATTACATTAATATAAAGCGTATGAGTGTTGTAGATTACGAATAGAAAAACCTTAGAAAAATTCAGCACTCAAGGGATTCAAATAATTTTTATTTATAAATATCCTATGCAAATATAAGACAAAAATATTAATCTTGTGCTGTAAAAACTAAAAAATTTATGATGTTTTTAATATGACAAATCCAGATGATTCTTGGTAAAAAAATGGACATTTTTAATTAATCGAATAAAGCATTTAATTGCTAAGAAAGGTAAGAAAATGATCTTAATTAATGTTTAAGTTATGAAAAATCCTAAAAAACAGTTTGAAAAATATATGAAAACCTGTGAAACAGTTAAAAATCAATTTGAGGTTGTTGTTTCAAAATCCTTTGCTTATCTTCTTCCATTGATAAGAGAGAAGTGATGGATTATCAATTAATTCTGAATTTCTTAAAGTATAAATAATGGTAAATAATAAGATATAATTAAAGACAATATTAATTCATACAAATGAAAAAAAGCAATATTTAATCTTTTTATGATATCCTAATTAAAACCATATATAAGCCCAAATAAACATTTTTAAAGAAAAGTAACTTAAAATGATTGGAAAAAAATATCTTGCGATATTTATTACAGCGATCTTAATAATGAGTGGTTTAGTGTTTGGTTTATTATTTTTGTGGCCTAAGGGAGAAGGGAAGAATGATACAAAGGCTCCATCTGTTGAAATTACAAGCCCTACCAATACGACCTATCCTGATGCCGAACAGTTATTGAATATCACCGCAACAGATGATAACGGAATCGACACAGTCTGGTACAACTGGGAGGGAAGCAACGAGACCTATACGGTTCCACAAAACATTAGGTTCAGCGAAAGTCTAAACACGATATATGCATGGGCAAGTGATCCAGTGGGGAACGTAGGTTCAACTTCAATCACATTTACCATTGATACAATAGCTCCAACTGTTGAATTTATGAGCCCTACCAATACGACCTATCCTGATGCCGAACAGTTATTGAGTATCACCGCAACAGATGATAGCGGAATCGACACAGTCTGGTACAACTGGGAGGGAAGCAATGTGACCTATACGGTTCCACAAAACACTACGTTCAGCGAAGGTCTAAACACAATATATGCATGGGCAAATGATTCAGAGGGGAACGTAGGTTCAACTTCAGTCCCATTTACCATTGATACAACAGCTCCAATTGTTGAAATTACGAGCCTTACCAATACAACATATCCTGATGCTGAACAGTTATTGAATATCACTGCAACAGATGATAATGGAATCGATACAGTCTGGTATAACTGGGAGGGAAGCAACGAGACCTATACGGTTCCGCAAAACATTACGTTCAGCGAAGGTCTAAACACGATATATGTATGGGCAAATGATTCAGTGGGGAAAGTAGGTTCAACTTCAATCACACTTACTATTGATACAGTAGCTCCAACTGTTGAAATTACGAGCCCTACCAATACAATTTATCTTGATGCTGAACAGTTATTGAATATCGCCGCAACAGATGATAAGGAAATCGACA
>JAZGEW010000109.1:0-6646 GCA_036478875.1 Promethearchaeia archaeon
ATTATAAAAGTTAAAATAAAGATAAGATTAGAAATAAATATTACAAGAAATTTCTTCTGAAGATTAATAATTTTCAAAAAATTACTGGAAGTTATGGATATACTTGAAATAAATACTAAAAAAATAATGGAAATATAATAAATATTGATTAATTTACTACGATCTATTGAAATGATAGGGCTTATTGAATTTGAATTTTTTGTTATTAATAGAAAAAATGGTAACATGCCTGAAATTGCCCCTATTAATAGTGGTAAGAGAAAAATAAAGAAAAATATTTTAAATTTCTCTCCCTTAATAATAATCTCTAATTTTTTTTCAAGTTTTTGATGTTTATGCACAATATTTAGAATTTCGAAGATTTTTTCGGAAGAATAATTCGCATTTTCTGCAATAAATTTTTCTATTGCATCAAGTATTACATCATATCGAATAGATTTTAATTCTAACTTAAAAAATTGTATCATGTCATGAAAAGACAATTTAAAATTCAAAAGGCTAGAGATCTGATTTTTAATTGTTGGTTCAAGTACAACAAAAAGATTTTTATTCTGTGCATATGATTTTAAAAAAGCTATTTCAGGTGAAATGTTATTTTTTAAATTTATGGCAAAACTATTTAAAAATAATAAAAAGTCATTAAATTTTTTCTTTTCTAAACTTGAATAATCTTTTAAAACACCCATTAAATAAGTATTTCTTTTAACAAATTTGCGACAGAGTAAATTTAAGAAGTATAAAAAAAAAGGGATTAGAAGAATTAGTATTACTAAATCTAGTATTTGAAACAAAATCAAAAAACATAACCCTATAGGAAAAAATATACCAATAAAAAAGATAATACTGATCTTTGATTGAATTTCCCTTAAATGAATTCTAAATTTATTTTCTAATGTATTTTCTGTAAACTCATCTATTTCGTCTCTATAATCAAAATTGTTAATTAATAAGAACCTTAAATATTGATTAAAATCTTTTGAAGGGGTTATAATTTTCATTAATTCATCTTCAGGTTTATTGCCTTCATGAATTCTTTTAAAAATAGTTTTGAAATTGCCTACTATCGGCATTTTATAATCTTTAATCAGTTTTATAAAATTTAAACAGCAATCAGAATTGTAATTCATAGTTTTTTGTATTAAGGAAAAATCTATTTTAATTAAATAGAGCATAGCATTAATTTTTTTTTCAATTCTGGTAATTTCATAATAGAGCACTAAATTGAATCGATATGAGAAAATAAATGATAAAATAGCAGAGTATAAAATTATTATCATAATGTTCAATTCGAGAAAAACGAGTGAGAGTAATATAATGATGCTAAAGGAGAGTATATATATCATAAAACTCGCTCTATTAATGTCATTTTCATTAATATTATATCTGTTTTTATAGAAATATCTATACCTATCATTTAATACCTTAAATTTTAATTTTGGTAGGCTAGGTTTGTTGAATTTAGAACAAAATTTGATATAATATTCAAGATTTTTCATATATTTATCATTTTAGTGTATATTACTAATATTAACTCTAATTAATGTTGAATGTTGAGAAATGTTCAAAAGATATGTTTGGGGGAGAATGCTATGAAAATAAGAATTGATAAAAGTAATATTATATTCGATGTATCTAACACAAATCTTATTTTCCAAGATAAATTCATATTTAGCAATATGATCATAAAAAGTAATGTTTAAATTGTTAGGGTAATCAACCTCCTTAATGTAACTTTCTTTAGGATGCTGACTTACATAAATGATGCCTAGATCAACTTTATTTATAAAAATCATGTAAGATTCTAAAGACTCCTTTTCTTTATGATTATATTCTACTATTGATCCTAAGAAAGGTATTAAGATAGTGGAAAAAATAGTTATTGTAAAAATTCCAAAACCCAATAATAAAGATTTTTCTATTAGGTTTGTCATAAAATTGAATAAAAATTTAAAGATTTAAACTTCGATTCTTTTTCCAATTGCTCCAAAAAAGTTCTAAAGACTCAAAAGATTTTAAAGAAAAATATGAAATTTGATGAAATAAATCAACTAAGCTAGTATTTTCGATTTTCTTTATTTTTCTTAAAAATTCAAATATGTCGCTATATATTTTAATAAATAAATAGAAATTTTCTTTAGGTAAGACTTCATATTTTTTTATATCTAAGGTTACGTTTGTTTCATAGAGCGATTTAGTTAAAATCCATTTATTGGTTTCTGGATTATATTCAAATATTGAGTCATAGAATTTACTTTTTGTATCTACAGAATTACACACTTCAAAGATTCCTATAATTTTTCTCTTATTAATGTCTTTTTTCATCAAAATGATTAAATCAAGATCATTTAGACACGACGTATCTATTCCAAAGTGATAAAGAAATCGGTTCATAAGGGAATCGATATCTTTAGAGTGGATTGTTTGAAAACCTCTTAAACCCGCAGCAAGACAATGAAACATGGCTAATGCTTCCTCTTTTGTGAGAATCTCACCTAAATAGATAATATCTGGCGTTCTATGTAGAAGTGTTTTAATTTGATTACTTTTTGAATATTTTTTTATCAGCGATTCTTCTAATGAATCCACTTTATATTTTAATTGGTGTTTACCATACTCGATCTCATTTAATGACTCTGTAATATTCTCTATATAGATTTTTCTGAATTCTTTTGGTGTTAATAAGTCTAATGCATTAATTAACGTAGTCTTTCCCGTGTTAGTTTCACCCGTGACTGTAATATTTTTTCTTCTTATAATGTTAAAGTAAAGAAAAGATGCGATTAATGGATCTAAGGTTCCATTTTTTAGTAAATCCTGTATAGTTAAGATGTTTTTATTTAACTTTCTTATGTCTAAAGCAAAATTGTTTATTTGAATAGGCTCAACATCAATAGAAAACCTACAATAAAAAAATTCATTCTTAATAACAAATTTAATAATTGGATTCATGAAATCAAGCCTTTGACCACTATATAACCTTACTAGAGTTTTAATCCTTTCGATTTCTTTTGAATTAAAGCTCAATTCTGTTCGACATCGACCATATATTTGATGATTTAGGTAAATTTCATCTTTCGGGGAATCTAAGAAGATTTCTTCAATAAAATCGTCGATTAGTAATGGAAATAGTTTATCTAAATTTATTTTTTTTAGAGCTGTTAAAAACCCAATCTTTTTTTTAATTGATTTTGAAATATCATATTTTAAGTTTAATACTTTTAGGGCTTCTCTTTTATACAATTTAATTAACTTATCTGATGGAATTAACTGGTCAAATTCAGCAAGTTCTATATTTTGATTGATATCTTGGATTATTTTATCAAAATAATCCTCTTGTTTTTCCCCCTTATAAAATGAAGTGACTTTATAATTTTTCTCAATTTCTTCTGAATTTTCATAAATATAAACTTTAAAAGTATTGTATTTTCCAGTTTTATATGAATTTAATAATTTTTTATCTTTATTAATACCCTTATTTTGAAATTTTTGAAGATTATTTATTAGGTATGAAGTTCTAATAAGAAAATATTCATAGAAATGATCGTGATTTTCATGATTTTTACTCTCCGACAAGAAATTTTTAAACTTTTGGATAATTTTCAAATTATTTAGAATTTCGAGAATGTCGGTTTCAGATTTTTTTTTATAATTATAACAATTTTGACAAAATGAATCAATAATTTCTTTTTTAATTAAAATTGAAAGTTGGTTTACAAAGTAATTATAAATAAAAATTGGATCGTACCATTCATATTCTTTGAGATTATACGATGAAGAATTAGAAAATAATTTACATTTAAATTCTCTATATTTACAATTAAAATTTCTATTCTTTTCGATTTTTTGATAAATTCTTTTTATTTTTTTTAAAACCTTAAAATAGTCTAAAAAATAATTTAATTGATTTTCTTCAATCAATAACTCGTTCCATAATATGGATACATAATTAAATTTTCGATTTCTATTTTTGAATAATGTGTTTATAAAACATTGTATACATTTTTTAGTTTTAAAGAAATTTTTTTCTTCTTGAGAGCATTTATAACAATCTAAAATTAAAATTAGATCTTTTTTTCCATCAAAATTTTCTCTTTCTTTAAAATAAGTTAGATTTTTAAGAGCCATTTATACTATTTTTATAAGGAAAAATTTAAATAGCCCCCTTTTATCTATTCGCGGATAATTCTGAATTAAATTTCAAATGAAAAAATTTATTTATTTTAAAAAATTCATTTCCAAAAGTAAATGTGATAAATAATGGGTCATCGTAAAAAACATGCACCGAGACATGGATCATTAGCATTTCTACCTAGAAAGAGAGCAACACAAATAAAAGCTCGTGTACGACACTGGCTAGATAATTCAGATGATATCAATTTTCTTGGATTTGCAGGATTTAAAGCAGGAATGACTCATATTACATATATAGAGGATCAAAGAAATAGTCCCTATTTTGGAAAAGAATTAATGAAACCAGTAACAGTTATTGAAGTTCCACCATTGATTCTTATTGGGATAAGGGTTTATAATGAAGATGAGTATGGTAAATATATTGTTGGAGAATTGTATACTCATGAATTTAACCATTATTTATCTCGGAAAATAAATCTTCCAAATTTAGATAGATATAATGCCGAAGAAACTAAAAAGGAAATTTTGAATGAATTAAACGAAACAAGTGAAATTAGAGGAGTCTTTCAAACACAACCATATAATACTTCAATACCAAGAAAAAAACCTGACATTATAGAAATAAAGATTAATTCAAAACAAAAGCCTAAAGAAGAATTTAATTTCGCTTATGGTAACTTAGGTAACGAAATTAGAGCACGAGATGTTATAACAGAAGGAGAACTAGTAGATGCAATCGCAGTAACAAAGGGAAAAGGATTTCAAGGTCCGGTTAAGAGATTCGGAATTAAAATTTTAACACGTAAAAACAATAAAATTAAGAGAGCTGTTGCCTGTATCGGTCCATGGCATCCAGCTAGAGTTCTTTATACTGTTCCAAGAGCGGGTCAATTAGGATTTCATCAAAGAACAGAATACCATAAAAGGATTATGTTAATTGGTGAAAATGAAGAGGAAATTAATCCAAAAGGAGGATTTATTAGATATGGTAAAATTAAAGGAGATTATATATTAATCCTAGGATCTATTCCTGGACCTAAAAAAAGATTAATTAGATTAAGAAAAACGATTAGACCCTTAAGATCTTTTATTTTAAATACTCCAGAAATTACATTTGTGAGCCGAGAAAGTCAACAAAGAAGATAATTTTTAATATCACGGTGATTTTATGGAAAAAATAAATGTTTACAATTTAGAAGGAAAGAAAAAAAGCCTTGTTGATAAACCAAAAATATTTGATTTAAAACCTAGGATAGATCTTATTCGGATGGTTAATTCAATATCTCAAAGTAAAAATAAGCAAATTCAAGGAAGGGATAGAAGAGCTGGGTTAAGAAATACTGCCGAGGGTTGGGGGACCGGACACGGCGTCTCAAGAGCACCTAGAATTAAAGGAGGAGGGTTTATTACAGCTAGACATGTCGGGCGAGTTCCCTTTGCTAAAGGAGGTCGGCGTACACATCCTATAAAAGCAGATAAAAAAATTAAAAAAAAAGTTAACAGGAAAATGAATAAGCAATCCATATTTTCTGCAATTGCAGCTTCAGGTGACAAATTATGGATTAAAAAGGGAGGTTTTTATGTTGAAAAGGTGCTTGAAATTCCTTTAGTTATTGATGATAAAATCCAAACAATAAAGAAAACTGCAAGAATCTATTCAATATTATGTAACTTGGGATTAAAGGAAGATTTGGTTAAAACTAAGAAATCCAGAAAGATTAGAGCTGGAAAAGGTAAATCAAGAGGTAGGAAATATAAAAAAAAGAAAGGAATATTAATCGTAATAAAAGATGATTATGGTATTATTAAAGCTTCAAGAAATATTCCTGGAACAGATGTTATTAAAGTTGAAAATTTATCAATTAATGCTTTATCTCCCGGTGGAACATCAGGTAGACTAATCCTTTGGACCCAATCTGCCTTTAATGAGTTGAATAATTATGAGGTGACAGTATAAATGGAAATATTTTATAAAATTATTAAAAAACCTTTAATCACTGAAAAAACCTTTGATTTAATTGAAAAAGAAAATAAACTTGTATTTATCGTAGATAGAAAAGCAAATAAAAATCAAATTAAAAGAGCTATTGAAAAATTACATAATGTAAAAGTGATTAAAGTAAATACAATGATTACATCAAAGGGAGAGAAAAAAGCTTTTATCAAACTACATCCGGAATATTCAGCTCAAGATATTGCTATTGATTTAGGTATCTTTTAACTGTTAACTTCTTTTAAATTCTTGATAATTTAATTTTTGAATTTCTTCTGGATGAATGATTTTAATATTTTCCATAAATTTTATTGATTCCATTTCCAATAATTTCTTATAGCCCAAATTATTTAATATCAAAATGTAGATAAAGTATTTTGGATAGTGGTCTTTTAGAATACGGTGGATATATTCAGAATCTAGATTTTCTAAAATTAGAAATAAATAATTATGCTCAATAAATAGTAAATTATTACTTAATCCTATATATTCGATTTGATATTTTACTAAATTTTCTTCAAT
>JAZGEW010000110.1:0-46961 GCA_036478875.1 Promethearchaeia archaeon
TATTGATTTTAAATAAAAAAATTAATATTTTGTACTAACAATAATTACAACAAAAGTTTTATCTAGACAACTTTTTATACAAATCGGAATCATATTTAAAGAATTTGTTATCACAATAACATTTAAATACTAAATTAACATTAATATTTGTAACAATAAAATTGTTTTTTTACAACAAACAAAAAAGTTGTTGTAAAAAGTGTGTGTAAAAAAACAAATATTATAAAATTTTGATAAGGGTTATGATTTATGGTTGTAGAAATATCATCTCAAACAGGTTTTTGTCCTGAATGTGGGGGATCAACGATTGATGTTCATCAACGAGGGGAGATTGTTTGCCAACATTGTGGTTTAGTCGTATCTGAAAAAGCCGTCGATGTTTCTCACAGTGGTATAAGGGCTTATTCTAAGCAAGAGAAGGATAAAAAAGAAAGAACCGGATGTCCTATTTCAATTTTGATGCCTGATATAGGTTTGAGCACAATAATTGATCGGACAAAAATTAAAAATCCCGATTTACGAAGGGCAGCAAAATGGAATACTCATTTATCCTGGGAAAAGCGAAATATGCTAATTGCCATTACCGAATTAAAGAGGATTGGTGGCAATCTTAATTTTCCAGAACGGGTAAAGAAGTCGGCTGTTCGGCTTTATAAAGAAGTATTTAAAAAGAATCTCTTAAGGGGCAGATCTATAAATGGCATGATTGCAGCGTGTGCATATTATGTATGCAAGCAGGAGAAAGTTCCTATTACTCTTCAAGAAATCTTAGATGAGGCTTCAATAAACGATAATATCGTTAAGAAATGCTATAAGATTTTAGTAAGAGAATTGAACTTAAAATCACCTCATATTGATCCTGTATCCCTTATACCACGTTATTGCGCTGATTTAGGGTTAAAAATTAATGTAGAGAAAGAGGCGATAAATGTGTTAAAAACTTTTATTAATAACACTTCTATTTGCGGTAAAGATCCAAAAGGGTTATGTGCAGGAGCAATTTATTTAGTATCAAAACTAAAAAATCAAAAAGTTAGCCAAAAAGACATTTCAAAAGTAATTGGAGTCACCGAGGTAACTCTTCGTTCTAGATATAAAGAATTTTTACAAAATATAACTTTTAATTTTAACGTTAATCAATAATAAGCTATATTTTTCTTTTCCATTTTCTTTTTTTTTCCAAAAGATAAGGGTTCGGGGGCGTAATCTCTGAATTCTTATTGATAATATTAGAGCAAATTACTTTATTCAATTTTTATAAAAATATGTATAGAAAAAAACTTAATTATAAGAATACAGAGTAGATATATATTTAGTTTTGGTGTCCGGTGCGTCTAGCAGCAATCTGACCAACTTTTCTTCCAGGGGGCGCGTTCCGCGAAGTAGTTGTAGGTTTATGCGGACTCTGTTTAGCTCCTCCACCATAAGGATGGGAGGCAGCAACCATAGCAACACCACGAACAACAGGCCATTTTTTTGCTTTAGATTTCACATAATGGAATTTATTTCCTGCTTTAAGAAAAGGTTTATCTGTACGTCCTCCTCCGGCAACTACACCGATTGTGGCTAAACACATCTCATGTATCCATTTGGTTTTTTTTGATCGAAAGAGAAGTTCAACCTTATTTTTAGATTTGTTTCTAACAATTGCAGCAACTCCAGAGGCTCGCGCAAACTTGCCACCATCTTTAGAAGTTCCCTCGACGTTGAATACTAATGTTCCTAAAGGTATCTTTTTTAGAGGCAAAATATTTCCAACATCTACTGATTGCCCGTATCCAGTTTTAGATTGTACAAATTCTTGGCCTACGTAAATTCCTTCAGGGGGTAGCCAAAGTCCTTTTGTACTATCCATATATTGAATTTTAGCTACTGGAGCGCCTCTTCCTGGAGAGTGAATGAGATCTATTACTTTAAATTTAAACAACTTCTCATTTTCCTTAAATGGGCGATATTTAACTTGACCGATGTGTCGATGACTTGGAGATCTAAAACCAAGAACACCTCGACCTTTTCTTTGGGCTAAGATTCGTTTTCCCATTATATTTCACGTTATTTTCTGGATATGAACTTAAATTATACAAACTTTAAATTTTTTATCTTTTTCATTGAAATTTACTAAAGAATTAAAAAATAAGATTTTCTGCTACAACTGAACTATAAGTTGATATTTTAAAGCTTTTTACTTTTTAATAATTCATCAATATTGTAGTTGAAAGCTATTGGAATTTCTCTTTCTAGGAATTCACCGGCAATATTCTGTGATAATAATTTCATTATTTCATCTGGTTCGCTAGTTTGTCCTAGTACCCATCCAAGTTTTACATATGCTACTTCTGGTAATAAATTTCTGCCAGGGATGACACCCATATTTAATAATTCTCTTCCTGTTGAATAGACATTCATTCCCACAAATCCATGGAGTGTTTGAGTTGCCATAAGAATAGTTATACCTTCTTGAATAGCTCTTTTAATTGATTTATATATAGTATTGGATACATGTCCTAATCCCGTTCCGGCAAATACAATTCCCTTATATCCGTTGTCTATGTAAAAATTAATGAGTTCATTATTATTTCCAGGGTAGGAATATACAAGAGCAATTTTTTTTTCAAAATTAGTAAGAGTTTGGGTTTTGATTTTTGATTTTTTTCTATAATCAGTAGTAAACATTTTTATTTTTCTGTTTTGAACTAACCCTAGTGGTATACTATTAATAGTTCTAAAAGTGTTTCTAACTGAAGAATGCATTTTTCTTAGAAGAGTTCCTCTATGAATCAAACCATAATCATGAGAAGAGGATCCTAGCATTGTAACTATTACTTCTGCAATATCTGAACTTGCTACAACAGCTGCATTAATTAGGTTTAAAGCAGCGTCTGAAGAAGGTCTATCAGAACTTCTTTGGCTACCTACTAAAACTACTGGAATAGATAGATCTTTTAGCATGAAAGAGAGTGCCGTACTAGTATATGACATTGTATCGGTTCCGTGGCCAATCACAATTCCATCAATCCCTGAGTTTGCTGCATCTTTGACCTTTTCTGCGAGTTGTTGCCAGTTACCAGGTTCCATATTTTCTGAAAGAATTTCAAATACAATTTCACATTCAAGATTACAGATTTCTGCTAATTCTGGAACAGCACTGAACAATTCTCCAGGAGTAAAGGAAGGAATTACTGCTCCTGTAGTATAATCTAATCTTGAGGCTATAGTTCCCCCAGTTCCAAATAATTTTAGATTCGGTAGATCTTTATTTTGAGGAAATTCTTTTTCAGGAATTTTATAAGAAGCTTCTCTTTTTCCAATCGCTTTGATTTCTTGAATTTCTGAAACCTTAATTCCAATGTTGTAATTGTTTTCTAATTTAATATTTATGAAATTTGGGGCGGATTGTTCAATTCTTGGTAATATTATCCCCTCATATTGAGTTTTTCCTGTTTTTATTTGAACAATATCCCAGATCTCTATTTTATTCTTTTCGAGGAGTTTTTTTCCTTCTCCTCTATAACCTTTAAGTTTTTCACTCATTTATTTCATCTCTTTTAATGTTTCTTTTATAGAATTTTCTAATTCTTTGGATACTAAAGCACCATCAATTTTTCCTCTTACTTTTTTCATAACTTCTCCCATTAATGGCCCTTTTGCTCTCATTTCTTTTTCTTTTATCAGATTGAGGTTATTTTTAACAATTTCATTTACTAATTTTTTGAGATTATCAATAGAAATGCTTTCGATTTTTAATTTCTTCTTAATCTGATCAATGGAAAGCCCTGGAGAATCAGCTTTAAGGCTCATCAATTCTTCTATAGCCTCTTTACTGATTTCTTTTTTTTTTAAAAGAGTAAAAATTTCAAAAAAATCATCGTCAGTTATATTTTCAATATTTTTCCCTTCTCTTCTTAAAGCAGTTGTAGTTTCTAATAGAGTAGTGAAGATTAAGGAAGGATTATCAGGATACAATTTAATTAAATTATTAAATAGCTTGAGTTTTCCAGTAAAAATTAGATCTTTTATTATTCTTTCTTCCGTTTTATATTTTTTAGAATGTTGTTTTATAGTTACCCATGGATATTCTGGGAGGGTTTTTCTAATTTCATTGACTTCTTCTTCAGAATTAAAAATGGCTTCTGAATCTGTATCAGGATATAATCTTGCACCCCCATGAAGTTCTCTTAAAAATTCTGTATTTCCATTTTCTAGAGCCCTTCTAGTCTCAGGAGGTACACCTTTAAAAGCAAACTTAACTCGATTAATCATAACATCCATAGATTTATTCACTTCTTTCTTAGAGCCTAATACTAAAACAAAACAATCATTTTCTTTTGTATCTAATTTCTCTTTAATTTTATTAACATCTTCATTAGTTAAATTATATTTACTTAAATCTTCATCTGAATGAATAATTCCTTTTAGGCCTGAGATTAATTTTACTTTATTACTAACTTCAGTACCAAATCTATAATCTTCCATTAGTTCTTTTCCAAATAGATCTTTGAATCCTCTGAAATTTATTCCGTAAAGCTTTTTTCCTGATTTAATACCTTTGTCAATAAAAGAGGATTTTGTTTTAGTCAATGAATCAGATAAATCAACGGGTTTATTCGGAATATCTTTTTCATTCAACTTTCTTTTTTCAAGTTCATCTTTTATTTCAATGAGTCCTAATTGACGTGAAATTTCATGATTGATTAAGATAGGAATCCATCCTAATTTTTGAACCCCTTTAATTTCAATCCTAGTTCCTTTCACAATACTTACATTAACATCTTGCCTGATTGATCCAAGAACTTTTTTTACATTTGTTGACCATAATAGTAATCCTATCCTTTCGGCACACTCTCGACATTCATTGGGTGTGTTTATATCAGGTTTGGTTGTAACTTCTACCAATGGAATTCCTAATCGATCTAATCGAAAGAAATTCGTTTTATTTTCAGTTTTAATTTTCCTCGCAGCTTCTTCCTCCAAACTCAAGATATCTATTCGAATTTTTTTACCACTCTCTAAAGTTACGTAGCCGTCGGTACCTAAAATCATTGTTCTCTGAAATCCGCTTGGAACACTTCCATCTAAATAATTTTTTCGGCACACATGCATTTCTTCGATTATATTAGCATTTAAAAGCATAGCAATCTGTAACGCTACACTTCTTGCTTCGTTATTACAAGAAAAAGGAGGTGTATCATCGAGTTCATAGGTACACACCACATCATTATAGACTTCATATGTAATTCCCATCCCTTTTTCGTATTCTGTGAGCATTGCTTTATCGTAAGTGCCCATTTCACCTAAGACCGGCCTCATTTTTCGATTTATAGTAAAATCTGGCTCTCGTGTTCCTTGAAGTTTAGCGGGACATCTACAGAATAGCTTAGTCTCAGTATCAAGCTGCTGATGAATCTCAAGACCGCATTTAAGACCTAATTTTTCATAATCAAATTGTTGAGTCATACTCAATCGAATTTTATTTTTAATGATTGGTCAATACTATAAATAGTGAAGTAATAAAGCTTATACTTATTTTCAAAAAAGGTTTGGGATATTTTAATATAGGTTATTTTAAATAGTTAACAACCAGTAGTATCGAAATTTCTTTTCATATAGTTGTTTAACAATATCTTGAAATAATATCATCTTGGACTGACACTATTTCAAATAATATACATTATCAATTTGAGAAAGTGTTTTATATTGGGAGAGATAATCAATTAATAATTGCTTTTGTTCGGTATTTTTTTCAATAGATTGCTCAATTCGAAATGATAAGTCTTTTAAATTTTCAATTTTAATCCAGTGTATCTTATTAAAGAATTGTACTATTTTACTAAGAAAATCTTTCTGTGTACCAAACTTACGCAAATCCTCCTCAATGGTTTTAATCCATTTGTTAAAAGCTTTTTTGCTCTTAAAACATATATATAACTCATTATCAATGGCTAAATTCATCCATAAATACTTATCTTTATCCACAAGCATTCTATTATAATTTGTTATATAAGTTACATTTTCTTCTAAGAGTCTTATTCTTTCTTTCTTGGCTAATTCTTCTTTAAACACAAGATCAGTTTCTAATAATTCAAATCTACAATAATAATCTTTAGGAGAATAAATAAAATCAGTAACTTTTACCCCTAAAATGCCAAAAATAGCAGCAAAAAATTTACAATTTTCAAAATGCAAATTTCTCTGTTTACCAACAAATTCCAAAGCTCCTGTTGCAAATTTTTTATTCTTATCAATAAAAAGATCAAGTCTCAGTTCTTTTAGGATATTGGAATTGGAAGGATGAACTCGATTTTTAAAGCGTTCAAATATTAATTTCAACCTTTCATGACTTTTTTCCTTTAAATAGATATCTCTATAAAAATAGTAAACTCCAAAAACAAAACGCGTAATGAAATCAAAAGAAATTGGAACATATCTATTACTCTCTGCTACCATATCATAAAGTGGAATGGTAGCTTTAAATGTAAATTTATCAAAAAAATCTTTATAAACTTGATCTTCTACTCTCTTAAAATCATCAATGGTTTTGCCTTCTTTAAAAAGTTTCATAACATTATCCAAAATATATGTAATGAACGAACTTACACTCTTAAATCTCTCATCATTAGGATCTTTCTTATGCTTTACATTTACATATCTTTTTATCCAATCTTTAAGAGCCGGAGAAATGGAAATTGTTTGCTGTGCTGTCTTTTTCATAGAAAGGTGTTTTTGTGATGTCATAATATTTCAATTTTTATTTTATATTTAAATTCTTATTAGTTGAAATGATCAATTATATTAGTCATTATCCAATAAAAAAAAATTTTATTGAATTTATAATCTATCATAAAATACATTTTTTTCTAATTATATAATAGTTTTCATATTCTTTCCATATTTACTTTTTGGGATTATCTAAAAATAAGATCAAACAATTTCATTTCCATTATCAATATTTATAAACGATCTGGAAAAACTAAATTTGGGCAGTTTTTTACGATAAAAATCATGGGTTGACAGGAAAAACCTTGCCATAAAGGTAAGTTATGGGGGAAATAGTGGGACTAAGGAGGGAGATATCCCCCTTTTTTTTGTTAACATTAATTTTTTTTAATATTCCTTAGTAATTTTAATTAATTTAGATTTTTCAGATAATATGCTCCATTTTCATGCAAGATTTGTGAGTTTCTTGAAAGAACCTTCATTAAATACTCTCTTTCATAACGGTATTTCGACTCTGATAATCTAATATTAAAAAAAAGGTCATCTTCGTTTTCGATATCTATCCAATGCAATTTTTCAAAGAATTTTAACATATTAAGAGGATATTCCTCTTTATCTCCAAATTTTTCGATTTCGCTTTCTATTAAATTTACCCAATCATTTTTATTTTCTTCATTATTGAATGTGATAATAACCCGTTTATCATCAGCTAATTTCATCCAAAAATAATAATCTTTATCATCTATAATTCTAAGATAATTAAAGAAATAAGAAAGATTATGGTTGATTAATTTTATTCTCTCTTTCTTTACCAATTCTTTTCTATAAAATAAATCTGTAGTTTTTAAATCGAACCTGAAGTAATTATCTTTATCTGAATACAAATAGTTTGTTATTTTCACACCTAACAATCCGAATAATGCAGCATTATATTTACAATTTTCAAAAGTTAAATTTTTGTATATTCCAGCATATTCAAATACTCCAGATAAATCTTTTCGAGTCTTTCCAGTAAAAATGTCTAAATTAACTTCCTTAGTAAGATTATTTGAAAATAAATAGTTTCTGATTCTACTGAATAAGGTTTTAATGCTAGAGATGTTGTAAGGATCCATCCTATCAAGATACAGTCTTCTTAGAGTTAAGTAAAAAAAGGCATTTTTTTCAAAAAAGGGATGTGAATAACGATTGGTTCTTATAGCAATTTCATAATAAGGAATTAAAGCGTTAAAAGAGATTTTTTCGAAGAAACCTTTAATTTCAAGGTCTACAAATGCTTCAAAATCATCAAGTGTTTTACCCTTTTCAAAATTTTCCATAGTTTTCCCCATAACAAAATTATAAAACGCCGATATACTTTTGAACCTCTTATCATTGGGATTTTTTTTTTGATTTTCTATAACGTAGTTTTCAATTTGATCTTTAAGTTTAGGTGTAATTGAAATTGTTTGTTGTGTTATTTTCTTTTTTGATAAAGGTTTTTGTAAAGGCATTCCCAACCATTCCTCATAGAATTTTGACTTATATATAGTACAAGATATTATTATATAAAAAGTATTAAAAAGATAAATTTTTTTAAATAAAACTCAAATATTTTAAATTTTAAAACTAGAGCACCTTAGAAACATATACACCATCAAGTTGATATCCAATTTCATAAAACCAATCTCTTGCACCGATCCCACTTATAACAGCCAATTTCTTAATACCATACTCTTCAAATGAAATTTTTTCGGCGTTTTCCATTAACAACTTTCCAAATCCTCGATGTTGAATTTGGGAAATAGAATTTGGTTTCGAATCTTTCGGAACCAATTCGCCAACAATTTTGATCTCTCTCACGATCATTGTTTTTCCATCGTTTAGTTCAGGTCTATGGGCAAATTCAGAAGGTTTTCTTAAGCGTAAATATCCAATTAAATAATCTTCTTTTTTATTCTCAAAAGATAAGAATATCTCATTTCCTTGAGAAGCATCATAATCCAATCGATAGAGTTTTATTTCATCGAAGGAGTTTTCTTTGATAATTTCTTTTCTTTTACTGATTCCATATTCCCTGCACCTTATGCATTTACATGACTCATCTATCTCTCTTAATTTTTCTTGCACTAACTGCCTTAAATTGCTTTTTTTACATCCCGCTTTAATTAAAGTAGCAGGAATGTCTCTCATAATTCTTTGAATTCTAACATAAGGAGGAAGATTAGTTTTAACCTTTGCGATTAAATCTATTAATTCACTATCTGAATAAGGAGAATATTTGCCATCCTTCCACCACTCATACAATTCAGTTCCATTTATTACTAATGTCGGATAAATTTTTAGCATATCCGGTCGATAATTGGAGTTAGAAAATAATTCATCAAATAATTCAATATCTTGAGAATAATTAGAACCAGGCAGATTAGGCATGATATGAGCATTGATTTTTAGCCCAGCATCCTTAGCAATCCTGATTGCTTCTATGCTGTCTTTTGTAGTGTGAGCTCTCTTTACTAAGTTATATATGTTATCAAATATTGTTTGGATCCCTATTTCAACTCGAGTGGTCCCGTACTTTAACATTTTATCAATATCTTTTTCTTTACAATAATCCGGTCTTGTTTCAATTGTTATACCTATAACTCTTCGTTTAGATTTTTCTGCTAATATCTTAGCTTCTTCTAAACTGCCTGTTTCCTGTTCTATTATTCCCTCTAAAGCTCCTTTAACGAATTCTATTTGGTACTCCGGATCAGTTGATAAGAATGTCCCACCCATTATTATTAATTCGATTTTATCAACATTATGGCCAATAGATTCTAAATCCTTAATTCTACTTTGGACTTGCAAGTATGGATCATAATTGTTATGAATAGATCTCATGGCTGCTGGTTCCTGACCTGTATAGGATTGGGCTACTTTTTGCCCAGGTTGAGAATCTTGTCCTGGACAATATATACAAGTTCCAGGACATGGAAGGGGTTTAGTCATTATAGCTATAACAGAAACTCCAGATAAAGTTCTGGTTTTTCTCCTTTTAAGGATTTGGGTTATAATTTCTTTTTCTTCTAATGTCGCGTAATTTAAGATAGTAGCATTTTTTATGACTTTATCATGCTTGTATTTTTTTCCAATTCTTCCTTTAATATTTGTTATTTTTTTACGGGGAGTTTTGGGATTTCTAATTAAAAAATCTATTATCTCTCTTGAAATTGCTTTAACTTTCTCTTGATTACCAGTCTCTAAAGAATCCATTATATTATAAGTTAGAAAATTTTGTGATTTTCTCTACATGTGCTATCTTAATCAAATAATATATTTCAACATTAAGTTAATATTTTGTGATTTAAATGCTCTAAACCAATTTTATGCTAATCCAGTCCAATTTTTCTTCCAGTGAATTCTCTTTGATATTTCCCAAAATCTTGAATTTCTTTTAGAGTTTCTGAATTAAAAATTGGTCCATCTTTGCAAACCAGTAATCCTAATGGATCTAAAGCACATAATCCACATAATCCACATCCACACCTCATTATTCTTTCAAGACTCGCATAGAACTCAATTTTATGTTCTTGGCATATTTGAAATAATTTATATAGCATTATTTCTGGGCCACAGGAATAAACAACTAGATTTGAGAGTGCATTTTTATTAAATTTATTTAGCATTTCTTTAAAAATATCAGAGACGACTCCTTTAATTCCATAACTTCCATCATCAGTACAATAATGAACTTCAGAAATATTTGTTATAGCTTCTTGAAAATAATCTTTAAATATAAGGTCATTCTCAATTTTTACACCCTCTATGATCGTGTGTTTTATTTTCATTTTTGTAAGCTGGTTAGAGAGGAATTTTAGAGGTGCCATACCTATTCCACCGCCAATTAAGTAGATTTCTTTTGAACTTAGATTTATAAGTTTAAAATGATTACCTAAAGGACCTCTTACTCCAATATAATCTCCAATGTTTAAGTTGTACATAGCATTTGTACATTCTCCAATATTTTTTACTGTAATTGACCAATTTCCATCATTGTCATATCCAGAGAGGGACATTGGAACTTCATCTATACCAGGTACCCATACCATAACAAATTGTCCTGGTTTAGGAGTAATATAATTCTCGTTCATGTTAATTTTCATGTTAAAAACAAGTGTTTTAACATCTTTACATTCATCAATAATTTTCTGTACTTTCACTGTCCTTATCGTATTTTCAGTCAAAATCTGGCACCTCTTGAGTCTTAAATTGATGAGCTAATCCTCTTATATCATTTATAGATTTACAATCATTATCCTTAAGATACTGAGTTATTCCATGATTAATTTCAGTAATAATTTCGGTTCCTTTATAGAAAGCTGTACCCATTTGTACTGCTGAAGCTCCAGCTAAAAAGAATTCTATTACATCTTGCCAAGAATCTATCCCTCCACATCCAATAATTGGGATTTTTAAAACTTTATATAAATCATATACTTTCTTTATAGCTATAGGTTGAATTAACTTCCCAGAAAGACCACCACTTCCATGTGATAAGATTGGTCTTTTGGTATTCACATCAATTTTCAATGCTGACAAAGTATTTATAGCAACTACTCCATCAGCACCACTTTTCTCAGCTGCTAAAGCGATTTCCACTATATTTGTTACATTGGGGTTTAATTTTACAAAAAGAGGGACTGTAAGCTTTTCTTTTAGAAATTCTACAATTTCAAACGTTAAACCTTTATCAATTCCTATGGAAGATACTTCAGCATGCGGACAAGATATATTAATTTCAATAGCATCGGCACCTGCATTTTCAGCTTTAATTGCTACGTCTAGATAAACTTCATTAGTATTGCCAAAAACACTCACGATTAATGGAATCTTATGTTTTTTTATTTCTTTTATTTCAGAGATGAATTCTTTGATTCCAGGATTACCTAGACCAACACTATTCATAAAAGTTCCGGGATATATTTCAATTATGGATGGATTTTTATATCCTTTTCTTGGTTTTGGACCGATAGATTTAGTAGTGACCGCACCTGCTCCAGCATCAAACACCCTTTTCATTGAAGAAAAAGAAACTCCTAAAATTCCCGAGGCTAGGATAATAGGAGATTTTAATTTTAAACCAGATAGATTTACTTCTAGCATTTTTTAAAAAACAATAATGATTATAGTTTTATAATAATTATTAATGAATGTAAAAATAACTTTAAATTAACCAATCAAAATGAAGTCTTACATAGCAGATACTTTAATTGGAATTTTCGCATTTGATGAGATTGGAAACATCTTAAATTTCATTGATTTTGATGATGATTATGAGAAAGTCATTGAATTTTATATTGCACTAGATGGTGATATTATTCAAAAAGTATTTGAGCATTTTTTATTAGAATTAAAAAATTCTGGTTTTAATGAATTTATTTTTGATAATAAAAAATTAGAATCACTAATTTCAGAGAAATTTGGACTAAAAACCTTTTTTGAAAGTAGATCAATAGAATTTAAAACATTTCGCTTAAATTTAGAAGACCATTTAAAGAAAATAGGCATAAATAAAACAAGCGAAGAAATTCTTAAACAATACAAAATAGTTAGTGAGGAATTAACAAGGAAAAAGGTTAGTCAAGCAAGCGGACATTCCGATAATATTATTACTCAAATTATTACTGTTTTAGATGTAATTAAAAAATCACTTAGTTTATTTTCAAGTCATCTTAGAGAATGGTATGGTTTACATTTCCCAGAATTGACTGATAAAATTATTGAGGATAATATCATTTTAGCTGAATTAATATCAACTTTAGGTTCAAGGGAAAATTTTACATTTGAAAATATTGATAAATTCTTTGATTTGAAAGAAAGTAAAATCAAAGCATTGGAACAATACGCTTTAGAGTCAATGGGAGCGAGTATTGAATTGAATATTCTACAAAATTACGCTGAACAAATAATTTCTTTAGATACGTACCGTCAGCAATTAGAGAATTATTTGGAAGCTTTAATGGAAGAAAATGCTCCTAACATCAATACTCTAATTGGTTCATTAATTGGTGCTAAATTAATAGCTAAGGCGGGTGGGTTGCAAAAATTAGCTTATATGCCAGCATCAAGAATTCAATTATTAGGAGCTGAGAAAGCATTATATCGGTTTCTTAAAACTGGAGAAAAAAGACCGAAACACGGCTTAATATTTCAATGGAATCAAATTAGATCTGCTAAACCATGGATTAGAGGTAAAATTTCTCGAGTAGTTGCAGGTAAGGTTGGACTTGCAGCAAAAGTAGATTTTTTTAATGGTGAATTCATGGGAGATGTATTGTCACAAGAAATTGATAAAAAAATAAAAGAAATTGAAGTAAAATATCCAAATCCCCCAAAAAAAGCACAACCCGTAAGAAGTCAGAAAAAAAAAACAAAAAAGAGAAAATAAGAGAAGACTGTTAAAAAATGTCAAAAGTAGAAATAAGAAATCACCCTAAATATAGCAATATATTTATTTCTGGGCCTCAAGAAAGATTAAGGCTCTATACAAAGAATTTGGTTGAGGGAAAAAGAGTATATGGAGAGAAATTAATTAGTTATAAGGGAATAGAATATAGAGAATGGGATCCCTATAGAAGTAAAATAGCGGCTTTAATTTTAGAAAATCCTTTAACAAATTTATTTTCAGATGATTTGAGTTGCTTATATTTAGGAGCATCATCAGGTACGACTATTTCTCACCTTTCAGATATCATACATTCCGGAATAATTTATGGTGTTGAATTTGCAGAGAGAAGTATGAGACAATTAATTCAAAATTCTTCTAAAAGGTCAAATATTATTCCAATATTAGCTGATGCTCGCTTTCCAGAAAATTATGCTAAACATGTTTTTACTAGTGTAGATTTAATATATCAGGACGTTGCTCAACCACGGCAAGCCGAAATTGCGTTAGAAAATTGTAATTATTACCTAAAAGATGATGGTATGCTAATCTTTGCTATTAAATCTCAATCAATCAATAGTATTAAAAAATCTGAACATGTATATGCCCAAGAAAAAAGAATTCTTGAAAAAGCAGGGCTAAATATTGTAGAAAGTGTAAGTATTCATAAATATGCCGCAAATCATAAAGTACTCATAGTTAAAAAAGAAGTTATTTAAGGAATTCAGTTATTTTCTTATTTGATACTTCTTCATTTATTATTCTTTTTGTAGTATCCCATGATTTCCTTGCGATTTTAGGAGCTTTTTTATGTTTTTTTATAAAATCTCTTAGAAATTTGATCGTTCTAGTATCAGACGGATAACCAGAACCAAAATTGCCATACTTTTCATGAGTTTCTTCAATTAGTTTATCTCTTCTATCTTTAGCTACTATTGAACTTGCCGAAACTATGGGAAAAATGTCATCTGCTTTATGTTTAGAAATGATATCTTTTGGTTTATAATTTATTAGTTTTTTAATAGAGATTCCAAATCTTTCTTCATTAACATCAGCAGCATCTATATAAATAATATCGGGTTTTAGGTCGTCTATAATTTCAGCCATTTTAAACTCCTCAAGTCGATTCATGGTAATTTTTTTCAATTCCCTCTCATCAATCTCTCGGGCACTAACCTCAATTATTTTGTGTGAATAACAGCTTTTTTTTAAAATTTCAGCTAGTTTCTTTCTCTTCTGAGGAGATAACTTTTTTGAATCTTTAACCCCAATTTCTGAAAGGAAGTGTAAATTTGATTTAATAAAACAAATACCGCATAAAACCATAGGGCCTAAGACAGAGCCTTTTAACATATAATTCGAAGTGAATTAAATTCTACCAGCCTCATCTATCCCACAAATTAATTCTATTTTATCCTCATGATTCTTGGATGAGTTCAATAAACTCTTCTTCATTATCTACTTTTTCTAATTTTTTAATTTTAACAATTGGAATTTTATCTTTTTGAAAAGCTTCAGGAATTTTTATTCCATTATCTATAATGAATAATGAGGTTTTGTGGAATAAATCTGTGAACATTTTTAGACATTTAAAACTCATTTCATTGATTTTTCCTTGTTCTTCCGATATACCAGAAAAGAGAGGATAAAATCCTTCTGCTTCTATTTTATCAGAGGTAGAGTATAAAGATAATTTGAAGGGGATAGACCCCTTTTTATACCAATAAGAAGAAAGTCCGATATCTTTAATGATATCTTGAACGTGAGTTTCAAATTCACTTAGTTCCTTTCCTTCAAGAATTTCTATTTTATTGATATCTTCTTTAATAGGCCACCCAAATATATTGATTTTTTTAAATATATCATTATTTTCTAATATTTCTAATATTTTTTTAGCTATTTTCTCTGATGGGCGCATAGATTCATTTTCATACGCACATAAGGTTCTTTTCGTTACCCCTAATTTTTCAGAGAGTTCTTTTCTTGTTATAGTATGATCTTCTCTTAATGTTTTCATTAAGTTTCCATCTAAAAATACTACCCCGCCACCCCTTCTTGCTAAAATATGGGGATATTTATCATCAAGTATATTCTCAAATGTATTAAGAGTAATAAATGGTAATTCTTCTCTTATATAAATTGTATTATCTTCTAATTTTTGATATCGATTCTTAATTCCAATTAATAAAGGTTTTGATTTGAGTATTGTAGATAATGATTTAATATCTCGTATGACATTTGGGTTTATATTATCAATATTAGGAAAAATTTTTACACTAAATACCAAATCATCCTTCCTAACTAAGAGATCAAAACAGAATTTACTTTTCTTAGCAGTAAAATTTCCTAAAGCTAATGTTTCATAATTAGCTTTCTTTAATAAAAGGTCAATCCTTTGAAGTATAGTTTCAATCATTAAATCTAATCTTTAAAAAACAATATTGTATAAAAAAATTATTCTTTTTTCTATTAAGTAATATTACCTTACAAACATATCGGTTCTACACGAAAAATTGAAAAATTTATGAGAGCATCTTATTTTTTATTATTTATTTTAAGAAGATCAGAATCTGTAATTATTCCAATATAATCATTGTTTTCTCTTACTAAAACTGCCGGATATTGCAAGAGGAGATCAGATATATCCTTTACACTCCATTTTTTATCGATTTCAGGAAATGGTAATTCTTTTATAAGAGAAACATCCATACTGATAATCTGAGGATTATCTGTTATGGATTTCTGTATTTTCTTAGATGTGATACTTCCTAAATTTAAATTATTTTCTATTATTGGCAATTGTGAGATTTCATATTTATTCATTAAATCGACGGCATCTCTTATTGTAGAGTTAAGCATTATGGAATGGAGATCTCGTGTCATAATATCGTCTGCATGTTTTTTTGATTTTTCTCTTATCTTACGTTCATTCTCTAAATATTCGTAAATCCTTTTTAATTTAGAATATGGGGGATCTACTGCTCCACTTTCTATTCTTGAGATTATAGATTGAGAGAGCTTTAATTTTTCTCCTAAAGTTTTTTGACTTATATTTAATTTTTTACGTAATCGCTTAATATCGCTTAAGGATGGTAAGATTTCCATAGTTTAATGAGAAAAATATATGCTTCTTATGCATATTATAAGAATAATATATTTAAAGGTTATTGATTATGATCAATTAAAAAATGTATTAACTGCATTTTTCGTTTAATAAGGAATTTAACTAATAATTAATTTAAAAACATATTTAAAAGAACTATTTATATACTTAAGAAATTGGTTAAACAAAATGTTGAAAATTACTCGTGCTAACTTTTTACCAATTGAAAAAAGTGAATTCCCAGAAATCTGTGAAAGGAAAGGGATTGGACATCCTGATACAGTTTGTGATGCTGTTGCCGATGCTTGTTCCAGAGCGCTGTGTGTTTATTATCTTGAGAAGTTTGAAAGGGTGTATCACCATAACGTTGATAAGGCTGCTCTCGTTGGAGGTACCGCGAGACCAGAATATGGTGGAGGTCTAATCATCCAACCACAATATTTTCTAATTGTTGGGCGAGCTATAAATCAGATACTTATAGAATGTGATGATAGTACACATAAGCTCGAATATATTCCAATTCCAACTATTTGCATAGAAACTCAGCGTAAAGTATTATCCGATATTTTTAGGAATCTTGATCTAAATAAGGATATCCAGTTTGATTATGCAGTTCGACCAGGATCAATAGATTTGACAGGGATTTTTGATGATTCTCATCATACTGAAGAAGTTCCACTGTCTAATGATACTAGTTTTGGAGTAGGATATGCTCCATATTCTGACGTTGAAAAAATAACTTTAGAAACAGAGAGATTAATTAATTCGGATAAATTTAAGGATAAGTGTAAGGCTTCAGGGGAAGATATAAAAGTAATGGTAGAGAGAATTGGAAATAACGTTGGAATTACTGTTGCAGCAGCGATGGTTAGTAAATATGTCAACGATGCTAGCGAATATGTTAGTTATACTAATCAAATTAAAGAAGCTGTTTTAGATTTAGCAGTAGAAATCATCCCCGAACGTGACGTATCATGTCAAGTAAATGTTGCTGACAATATAGAAAAAGGTATTGTCTATTTGACTATTACGGGCACATCTGCCGAGGCAGGTGATGATGGAGAAGTAGGGCGTGGTAATAGATCTAACGGTCTTATCACTCCTTGCAGAACGATGAGTTTAGAGGCTGTTTGTGGAAAAAACCCAATAAATCACGTAGGAAAATTATATAATATTTTAAGTACAGAAATAGCAAGGGAGATCGTGAAAAGAGGTCAAGGGGATATAATAGAAGCACATGTCAAACTATTATCTCAAATAGGGCGCCCCATAACTGACCCATGGGTTAATTCTATTGAGTTGATCCCAGCAGAAAATGTGAACTTTAATTCAGTAGAGAAAATAGCAGAAGAGGTTTCAGCTGAAAGACTGAGTAAGGAAAATTTCATTGATTTAAGAAAGAGACTTATTGCAGGTAAAGTTCAAGTTTTTTAATAAATCAGTATCGATAAACAAATTTTTATTTTTTTCTCTTTTTTATTTATTAGGTTTTATTCATAAAAAGCAATTATTTAAACATATATCATATGTCTTCATAAAACGAGAAATTTTACAAGTGAGTTTAAATGGGTTTAGATAAATGGCTCAAACCAGAAGATAAGGAAAAAAAAACGAAGAAAAATAAAGAATCTCCAGATCCAACTATAAAAAGTAAGAATAAAGACACGAAAAAGAAACCTCTTGAAAAATCATCAATTCAGTTAACAAGATATACTCTTGTGTGTCCAAACGCAAAATGTAAATACCAAAAAATAATAAGGAAAAAGGAGCTCACTGATGACGATATAACTTGTCCCAGATGCAAAAAAAAGATGAAAACTAAGGTAGGGTAAATGTAGTACCAGAACCAATAGGCTGATTGACATTGATCATTTTTGTAGAAAGATTTTTTAAATCAAACTCAGATTCACAATTGGGACATGTGTTTGGTTTCTTAGCGTATTTTAGGAGAAAGTAAATTATAAAGCCCAGACCAAGAGTTAGGATTACCATGAAACATAAAATTTCATGATAAATATGTTCAAAATTTTTTCGACGTAATGTGACGATTTCTTCACAAGTAGGGCAATATACTCTATAAACCATTTTATACTTTCTCTAAATCATTTGATACTATTTAAATTTAATATTTTGAATTATAATTATTTTTTAGCTAATATAAAATTATCTTCATTTTTTTCCATTTTTTCGCAGGTCGACCAAAATGAATAAAATTCTAATAATAATGGAAAATTGAGCACCAAATAATAGTAATATAAAAAATAAGAAAGCTTTTTAATGCGAATATATTTATTATAAACGGTCCATCGCGAATTGAAACAGGTGTAGATATAACAACATATAATTGAAATATTATTTTATAGTAAACAAAATAAATGGAATGTAGCTATCTCATCAAGAACTAATAAGAAATTATTAAAAATATTACTTAAATCCTCTAAAGGATGGTTTATCTTCGTCTTCGGGCTTTTTCTTTTTTTTTTCACCAGTGGTTAATATACCCCATGTACTATTGACACCCAAGTCTTTTAAGTTCTTACGCTCCTCATCCATTGACATCTCATCTTCATTTTCATTTTCATCTTCACTCATAATATAGACCTACAAAATCTTTAATATTAATTAAATAGTAAACTTCAGCTTAATATATTTTACTTAATTTAACATTAATAAGTATAAGAAGAGAATATTAAAGAACTCAAGAAAATAAACTAATAATAATCTCAATAAGATTTTAAATCTTTAATTTTATAATTTAATAAAAAATAATTGTTTGAAATAATAAAGGTATTAATCATGGCAAATTGTGCTCATTGTGGTGATGAATTAATTGGAGATCCCTTTTATTGTAATGAGTGTGGATATAATTATTGTTTACGACATAAAGAACCAGAAAATCATGATTGTAGTGTTGTAAGAGATTCTACTAGTTTCCAACAAACACCAACAACAACTCAAACTTATAGTCAATCCCCTCAAGTAGCACCTATTTCTCAAGAACAATTATATCAACAACCAACTACACCAGGAGTAGTTCGAGGGACTACAGATGGATCATATACCTGGTATCGCCAAGAAAATCAGGTCCCGGTGGATGCATTTGATCCAGATTCAGGTATTAAGTTTAAGGGAATTTTATTATCTCATAAATCAGAGTTTTTACACTTATTAATTGGTTCACTGTTAATTTTTATCATTGGTTTAATCAATTTTTACAGCGAGAATTTAATCAATTTTGGTTTTTGGTGGGCAATAATTATGTTAGCCGGTTTTTACATGACGGCTTTTCTATTCCATGAATTTGGTCATCGACAAGTAGCAAAACACTTTGGTTTTCAGACTAAATTTAGATTACTAACATTTGGAATGGCGCTTACAGTATTCAGTATAGTAATGGGGCTATCTACTATAAACTCAGGCATTCCTTCTCCCACATTGGCATTACCTGGAGCGGTTGTAGTTTTAGGTTTAGATAAAATCAGTAGAGAAACAGGATTATGCAAGGCGGCAGGGCCTACAATCAATCTTATTTATGGAATTATTCTTTTACTAATTTCCTTCATTATACCGATCTGGCCATTAAACTATTTTATTGGAAATGCAGCCAGTTTGAATTTCTTACTTGGAGCATTTAACATGATTCCTGTAGGGATATTGGATGGTCAAAATATTCTTAAATGGTCAAAGAAAGTGTATTTTATTTTAGCTGGTTCACTTCTAACGTTGTTAATAATAAATTATACAATTATTTATGTACCTGAATTAACAAATCTGATATATCCTCCTTAATAATAATCTGTAATAAGAAAATTTACTCCATTTCTTTCATTTGATATGAAAGTAAATTTAATTTTATCATGCTTAAGAGATTAAAGTTTCGAAGATTTAACGGTTATATAAAAAGTAAAAATTATGAAGGATGGTAATTTTAAAATATTATACTTTTGAATTCTTTAATGAAGGTAATAAAATAGTTTATTTTTCTTTGGTGAAGTAGGCTGACATTTTGTGAATTTTGTGGTGAACAAATTAGTTATTTACCATTTACTTGTAAATACTGTGGAGGAACCTTTTGCAAAAAACATCGATTGCCCGAAAATCATGAATGTACATTTGAGTTAAAACATGTGCCAGTTGTTTCTACAACTCCAAGAGAGTCTAAACAAAAATACCAAAAAGAAGCATTAAAGAAAGCTGATTCGCGAGTTTATTTAGATAAGGGACCTCGAACTTTAAAGAAATATTTAAGAAGACAAGAAAAACAAAGAACAAAATCATTAAGGCAAATGAGAGGATATTCAGATAAAATAAGGCAATACAGAGCTACAGATATTTTATTCTTCTTAATTATCTCACTTTCTATATTAGCAGTGATTTTTTCTTTTTTAGGTATAGGTGAATATTTATTTTTAAGTTTAAATGCAGTTGCGACGAAATTTACATTTCATACTTTCATAACATCTCTTTTTATTGATTATTTTAACCCCCTCGACCCATTTTTCTTTTTTTCGATAATATTTATTTTTATTATGCTATACTTTACATATAAACTCGCTAGATTTCTTGAAATGGGCATGGGTAAGAAATTTATCGTTAAATTATTTTTAATTTCTGGTTTTTTTTCAATTGTTTTTTATATTCTTCTTAGACTTGCTTTAATTGCATATTATCCTATTGCAAATAATGCTTTTGCTGATGGAGTAGGATTACTATGGGGTGGAATTTTTGGATTAATTACATTTACAATTTTCCCTAGTATGAATCGAGAAACTTCGGCGTATCTAACATTAATACGAGTTAGAATGACAGGAAAATCATTTTTATTCATGATCGTTTTTATAAGGGCTTTTTTTGGTTTAATATATGGCTTATTTTATTCTTACTTATATTTTCTCCTCTATCTTCCAGAATTAGGAGGTATTCTTGGTTCATATATAGTGTATAGATACAAAATCTTTACAAAGTAGGACTTATATTTTATCTTTTTCATATTGATATTAGTAAAAAATATCAAGGACAAAAACATTATTTTTATATCCTAAACCAATTTAAAATTATTTCTAAAGGATTGTTGTTATGACTGAAAAAAAAATTTCCCGAATCATTGAGTTAAATGAAGATTTAATAGAAAATAATGATCGATTGGCAGAAGAAAATAATAAGATATTAAGAGAGAAAAACATAAGAGCTTTTGATTTTGTTGGGGCAATAGGTGCTGGAAAAACAGCTATTATTGAGTCAATTGTAGAAAAAATCGCTGGAGATTATAGAGTTTTAGTTATCAATGGTGATGTTGCCACCAGAATAGATGCTGATAGAATTGAAAAATATGGAGTCCAAACAATACAAATCAACACTGGTCGGGAGTGTGCCTTAAATTCATATCATATCTCTCAAGTTTTAAAAAATTATAATTTAGATGAAGTTGAACTCATCTTTATAGAAAATGTTGGGAATTTGATTTGTCCTTCTGATTTTATTTTAGGTACTGAGAAAAGGATTGTAATAGTCTCTATAACAGAAGGGCCCTGGGTGATTCAGAAGCATCCAATGTTATTTAAATTTTCTGATATTGCTGTTATTAATAAAATTGACCTAAAAGATGTTATAGATGTAGATGTTAAAGAAATGATAAAAGATGCAAAAGAGATCAATCCAAATCTTAAAATTTTTATTACTAGTGCTACATCTGGAGAAAATATCTCCAAACTTATAAATTGTATTTTAAATTAGTTAAATTAAGAATAAAAGCAAAATAAAATAATTAAATTATTAAACATGAAAGTTCTGATGGATCATGTCATTAAGGCAATATAATACAGAGTTAGGATCATTAGTTGATAAGATCGTTAAAGTTTATCTAGATAAGGATAAATTCTTTGTCGGTCAATTAAAGGGAGTTTCCGAAGATTCAAATCTAATTTTAACAAATGCTAAAAATGAAAAGAATAAAGCATTTCCAAAACTTTTTATTAGGAATTCCTTCTACAACTTTGTGAGTTTAGAAGAGGAACCTTTTCCAATGAAAGCTTTAGCAGACAGAATAGCAACTATATTTACTAAAGGACATGTAAACTATATTGAAGATCAAAATATAATTTCAATATTAAACGGAAAAATAATTGTTGATGAGAATGAAGTAAGGGGGTCTGGCCCTTCAGCAGATCGAGTAAAAAAGATTTTTGACCAATTTATGATGGATTTAGAAAATCCAATAGAAGAATAACTTCTTTTTATTTTTTTAAATATTGGAATTTCATTTATTTTCAAATAAATTAAGTAAATTTTGTAATTGTAAATCCTTGATGACATTTTTCATTGTTGCTTTTCCCAATGGAGTGACTTTAATTATTCCTAACTCATCGAAAACCCTCAAATAATCGTTATTAATTAATAATTGAACATTAGATTCCCAGAGATCAGCAAAAATTTCTTTTAAATCCTCGATTTTTATATTTTCATCAACTTCCTTACTTAATGCTATTATTAAGGCTAAAATTCCATACTGTGAAGGAGTAATATTATCATCTTTCCCATCTGAGGTTAGAATATAATATTGTTGTTCAAGGAATTTTGTTTTAATAAGTTCAAAACCAACATTTCTCAAATTCGAATAAACATCACTCATAATTTGTTCAAAATGGAACTCTCTACTTAAATTTCTAAGATCTTCTTCTCTAATAACTTTTTGAGGATTTGTTAAAATAATTTTAGTTATGTTTTTTACAATATCATTAATATTATTTATTTCATCTGACACCCAAATCAACTCTCTTGTAATGTTTTAATTTTTAAATTTTTAATTTCTTTCTTTAATTCTAAGTTTGAAATGATAAAGACTAAATTAAATCCTGATAGAATATCATCTCTTTCGAAAAGTGGTAAAATTTTTCTAATTGTTCTATATGTAGAACCTGCTTTATTATATTTACTTAAAAGTGAAACGTTTGAAAAAATAATATTTTCACTTTTAGTATGAAGCTTTATTGAGATATAAAATACAATGATGAAAAAGATTTTTTCTGGAGTAGTCAATTCATCGAAATTAACTTGTTTTTTATCACTTCTGATGAATTTTATTTTAATAAAAAAGCGCTTGTTAGCATCATTTAAAATAAATCTAAATTGAGTCATTAAATGAATTTCTGACAAGAATTTATTGGTCAAAGATTCTATTTCGTTAATGGCATTTTCCAATTTTGTAAATTGTTCGAAGCATTTAATAGTTTCCTTTTCATTTACTGTGATAGTAAGTTCTGATTCATGATTTTTAATCGCATCTTCTAACTCTTTTAGTTGTTGAATGATTATTGATAAATCATCAGCATTCTGAGGATTATAAAATTCTTTTGGAATTATTATCTGTTCCAATTCAATATCTACTTTTTCAATATCCTCCTTAATTACTTGTAAGGGTTTGAGTGATTTCAAGTTAATCAAATCAAGATCCTCAATGATTGTATTTTCATTATCTCTTATTTCTTTTTTTAATTCAGATTGGAGTTCATTTATTCTTTTTTCTTCATTATTGATTATCTCTAAGACTTTTTCATAATCTGTTCTATAAGTTTCGAAGATTGGGTTTAATTCTTCTAGTTTTAATTGAGTTTGATTTTTTTTTGACTTAATTTTAGTCATTTCAAATTGAATGTCTTTTGCTTTGTTTTGAAAATTTTTTATTTTTTCTGCATTTGTTAAATGGTTTCTGGAGTCTTCACCAGTACTACTTGACTCATTTTTTGTTCCTTGGGTATCTTCAGCCATTTTTCGTGTGATTCTATTAATTTGATTAAAATATTGTTTTTTTTGATTAGTTAATTCTTGAATTTTTATGTTAAATTCTTCTATTTTAGTTTTAATCTGATCAACTTGGTTTTTCCGCTGAAGATAATCTTCTTCCAGAAATTTTAATTTTTTATTGTTATTAATTAAGGATTCATTCAATTTTTTCAGTAAATCTGTAATGGTTGTTTTATTCCTTGATATTTTATAATATTCTGCTACTTCTAATTCTTTTAATAAGAGATTCTTTCTTTTTAAAAGAGTATTATATCTAAAAATAAGAATTAAATGCTGTATAATCTCATTGAATTGAAAAGAGGTAGCTATATTTTTAGAAACTATTTTACGATATTCACGAATATAATCTAATAATTTTAAAGCATCATCTAATGTATAATATATTTTTGATTCTTCTTGTAAAATCTTAATAAATTTTTCAATAGATATTACATTCAAATCTTCAGAAATTTCAAAAAATAAATCATTTTTATATTTATTCAATAATTCTTTCTTAATTTTTCCATGAATCAATGTGAACCTGTCTTGAATTGGAACATCTGTTGAACCGATGGATATATTTAAATTGGTTTTTTGAATGTGTAATCCCTTTTTGATTTTAATTATAGATTTTCAAAATGATCTTCATATTCCTTATACTCCTTTTCTTTTTTCTTCTTTCTTTCTCTTATTACATCAATTGGATCAGTCTCATCATCTTTCTGAATCATATATTTTTCATCAAAGCTTTTTCCTAATTGAGATTTAAATTTTTTGATTTTTTCAGAGATCTCTTCACTAATTTCGATTTCCTTTTCCATATTTGAGTTTGTAGACACATCTGTTAATTTTTCTCTACTTTTTTTCCGCCTCAATCTCTTAAATTCCCTTTCTGAGAGTTTTAAATAATCTTCATAAGTTTTTTTTTGTTCTTCTTGGTTTCTTTTTAATTTTTCAAACTCATCTTTCTCTCTTATCCTTTTTTTGATTTCTTTTTTAGAGTCTAATTCTTTTTGAGTTAATTTACTCTCAATAATTTGTAAAAAGTCGTTAAATGCTAAAGTAGGATTCTTTTTGAAAAATTCCTCATAATCTCTTACTAAAACTGGATCTGTATCATTAGGGATTTTTTTCAATTCTTTCTCGAGTCTTTCTTGTAGTAATTCTTGAAAATAAATTCCTATTTTTTCTACTGATTTCAGAAAAAAAGTATTATGGTTTAATGAATCTAAAAGCTCTAACCATTGTGGAATTTCAATTGAAGGAATAAAAGAAACATTATCGATGATTTTACTAATCTTTTTTTCTTCTATAAAAAATAATCCAATTATCTTTGTGATTTCTTCATTTAAGGTAAGTTTTTTTAAGTTTTCTTTAAAATTTTCTTTATATTTTTTAATCAAGCGGTCTTGAAAATCCAGGAATTTATTTAAATTTGTTTTTGAAACTAAATTCAATTTGTCATTAATATTTTTTAATAATCCTTGTATGATTTCGATTTGAGAAAGAAACTTCTCATCCTTAAATTCATTTTCTATGATATGAATATTTTTTGTAATTCTTTTAGAGGAATCGTTCAATTGATTAATTATAATCTGAAGTTCTTCAATTGGGATGGTTAATTCCTTAATTTTATCCAGATCAAATATTTGGTTATTGCTCATAGTATATACTAATACAACTGTAATAGAATTATTCTATATTTAATTTTCTTTAAATTTCGGGAGGTCCAGATATGCTTCTTTTATTCTCAATAGATCGATTCGTTTTTAGTTTTGATTCACTTAATATGTCTTGTCTCTCAACATGAATGGCAGTCCCACCAACTAATTTTAAAGAATTATAAAAAATATCATAAGTTAGAAGCTCTGTATTAATTGCTTTTAATAATGCAACTCTTGTTCCCCTTTCAATATCAGACCCAGAATATCCATAGGTTAATGCTAAAAGGCCTTCAAATTTATTTTTTTTATAAAATTCTGTCCATAAAATCTTGTTATCAAATTCAGAAACAATATGTCCCAGTTTAGCCTCTAGATCTTTTGAAATTACAAGCATTTCTTTATATTCATTGTTTAAATTCGAAAAGATAGACTCATCAATTCCAATTTTTGCATTTTTTAGTTGATTCATGAATGATTCGATAATTTTTTTTCTTAACTTGAAATCTGGGAAATCAAAACTAAAATGAAATGTAAAACGGCGCCAAATTGCCGAATCTAGTTGATGTTGATGATTAGTAGCCCCAAAAATTGCAAGTGGAACGCCTTCATAATTTATTTTATCTATAACTTGTAGAAAAGAAATTACAGCTCGCTTGATTTCTCCTACCTCATGGATATTTGATCTTTCAGAGCCAATGGCGTCGATTTCATCAAAAAATAAAATAAAAGCCCCTCGTTCTTTAGCAATTTCAGCTGCGAGTTCAACAACACCTCGAATATTTTTAATAGTATCTCCAAGTAAAGGTGATACAAGCCTATCAGATTCTACAACACATACGGGGATATCATGTTCCTTAGCAAAACCTCTTGTTAAAGAAGTTTTTCCCGTTCCAGGGGGTCCATATAGAAGCACAGTTAGATTTGGAGTTAACTTAGTATTTTTTAATTGTTCAGTAAATTCGTCGTATTTTTTTAAAGCTTCAAAAAAGTCATTTAAAATTTCTTTTTTAATTTCATTTCCTAAAATATCATCTACTGTTTCTTTAATATCTGAAGGAAAATAAACCGCACCATATTTTCCAAGTCGTTCTTTTATAACATCATCAGAAAACACAATTTTTTCTTCTTTTTCTGTTTTTGGTTTGCTCATTATATCTCAATTTTTTTGTTTTATTTCTTTTTATTTTTATCTTCAAATCTTTTACAATAATTTGCTATTTCATTAATAAACTCTTTAAGATTATCAATTTGGGATCCAATAAAATTGAAAATTTCCTTTCGATACTGAACTGAATCTCGAATTTTCATCTTATCTAATCCAAGATAATTCGGAAAACATATGAGTTTCATTAAATATGGAAGGATTTTTTCATTTGTTTGCAAATCCTTAAAAATTGCGTAGAATATGTTTTCATCAGATAATTTCCATTTTAAGATACCCATATAAATCAAGAAAGAAAAATTCATTGAAATCCAATTAATTAATTCCTTTGATAAAAAACCTCGTCTTTGAGAAGCAAAAGCTAAATAATATAATATTAAAGTTTCATTACTAAATTGTGGATAAAATCTTATAGTTCCATCAGATTGCTTATTATCACGCAAAAAATTATTTTCCAATAATAATTCAACAAAATCTTCCTGAGGAGCTAAAAAAATTCCATCAAGCAAGCGTAACCCAATACGCTCAGCGATTTTTTCTATAGCTTCTTCTTCAGGGTTCGCAATTGAATCAATATATGGGAGAAATATATAATTTTTTAAGATCATTGGAAGTTCGTGATTTTCCCTTTCTGGAAATTCTCCAAAATTAGGATCTAAGTTATAAAGGGATGTTATATTGTTAATTATTTGGTATACCTTCGGAGATATACCAGGAATTTCGAAATAATCAGGACTTTCTAATTTTTCTCGATAGAATGTATGAGGCTGCAATATATGCCGTTGACATTCATAAAAATCGATAGATTCTTGGAGTAATTTATTATATATAATTTTAAAGTTTGCTCCTCTTGGTAATAATTTCCTTTCAATGAATTTAACCAATTGAAATAAATAAGTATTTTCTAAATTTAATTCATCAGGATTTGTTATATGGCGCAACACATTTAAAGCATCAACAGATTCATGAAGAAAATCTAAAATATAATCTTTAATATCTATTATAGGAATATTATCTCTATATTTGATAATAAAATCTTTAATAATATCATAAACATTTGATCTATACATAGCAGAAAATTCAGAAAGTGCTCTTACTTTACGTATATTTCTTTTTTCTTCTTCTTGACGAATTTTATCTAAAACGTCGGTGTCTAATAATAAATCTGCATCTAGATTTATAAGAATTCTTCTTGTCTCTCTAAGGATAGGACGCATATGACTAATAAAAGTCAGGTATCTTGGGAGGATATCTGTCCATTTCTCTCTTTTCCTTCCTGGTTTTACAGTTCTCGTAGATTTTTTCTTATAACTCATTTTTTTTTTCTAATTTATTTCATTTTTATTGTTCATCATATCCAACTAGAACTTCAGTAAAAATATTAGAAATTTCAATAAATATAGGAATCTCAACTCGACACAGATTCCCTAGTATCCATTTGTTTACATCCTTAAGAAGAAATCTTATTTGACTATGGATCTTCTTATTAATTTCGGAATCAATTATTTTTGATAGCCATAATCCTCCTCCTATTCGATATGCAATGATTTTAATGAGAGGTTCAAATAAAGGTTCTAAAACTTGTTTCATCATCCAAGATTTTGGAATAACACTCATATTTTTCTCATTAAAATTTGGATCATTTAAAACTGGATTAGTTTCATCAATTCTTAATTTAGGCATGAAACTTAATAATAAAACTAAAGCTAAAATTGCTGAAATTCCATTAATTGTGTAAGAACCCCCAATCCTTTCAAGATCATCTCTTTTTATAGCAATATTTGCTAAAAACATACATATGAAAACGTTTCTATCAAAATCTTCTGAAACATAAGCATATCCTAGTTCTTCATCAATTATTAAATATTTTTCTTCAAGAATTTGTATGATCTCATCTGGAAATGTATAGAATACATAAATCTTTTCTTCGCTTCTTCTTATATCTTTTTCAATCACGAGTTCTTTAGACACGAGGCCAAACATATCAACAAGTTCTTCAAGCTGTTTTTTAATATAGTGGCGTGGTTTATTTGGATCTCCAAACATGGCAAAAAATTGATGATCAACGATATGGAAGTCATTTCTCTTGCTAAATGCCTCAACTATTCTATCTATTATTGGTCCTTGACTTCCAGATGCTATAGCTTTTGCTTTTGAAGTTACAAATCCGTTTAACAGTTCATTAATTATATAATCTTGCTCATGAGTTCTAGATTTCAAAATTTTTTCAAAAGCTTCTGCGAAATTATTGGTATTAGGGAAAAAAGCATTTTGAATCTTATCATTAATTGATTTTAAAAATATATCTCCATTATTTTTTGGAAAATGAAGCTTCATATTGATTAATCTTTGAATTAAAGCTTCTTTTGCCCCGGGTATGTTCTCTACATCTCTTTTTTGTAGTTCCTCTATTGCTTTTTCAAGTCCGTCCTGAAAATTTTTTAACAACTCTTTCCATGTTGTATCTTGAGCTTCTGACATGTTCTTCCTTCTACTTCTAATAAAAGTTTCTATTTAATATTCCAATTTAATTCTATTAATACATCATTTAAAGCGTTAATTAGAGGTCTAATTAGTATTTTATCATAAATATTTGGAGATGAAATACCTCTTTGAGTTTTCCATCCCATCTGAGTACCATTTCCCATTTCTCTCTGCCCAAATTTTAAAATATTACTTAAATCTCGTACCCACCAATAGAATCTTAACCATTTTTTATTTGGATTATCCTTAGAATATATTACTGCTAATGCTTTCCATTCACCCATTAGCCATTTAAGAGTTATTCCACTCACAGGTAAATAATAATTTATTGGTAAATTTGCGTGAAATCGTAGATCGAGGTCTTCTGGAGGAATATTGAAAATAGGTTGATTATATCCTTCTAATATAACAATTTCTCCACAATACTGACATTCATAATGTGATTTCCTTTTATCCATCTTTTTCTGACATTTAGGACATGTTTTATTTTCAAGAATTCTATATTTTATAATATCTAAAATCTTTTCCTTCTCTAAGTCTTCTTGTGTTTTGGGTTCTTGTTTTCCATATTTCCCCTTCCAACTCCAAATATCATCAAAAGATTCATCAATTTTTTCTAAAGCAAGAATTATGTTATTTAAAACGTATTTGTCATAGATTTTGAACATACCCACATGTTGAGAATTTTTCCACCAAGAGAGTCTCACATATTTTTCTTCTTTTAAATATGCACTATGACAAATTAATACTGCGAACAAGCGATTATCGGTTTTATTTAGGATAATCCCAGACTCCGCAATCTCATATTGTTTATTCAGACTTACATTGTTATGAAAATATTCACCTTCTTGAAAGGCTCCTTCTTCAGTTAATTTTTTCTCCTTAGCTTCTGCTTCCTTATCTTTTTCTTTAATTATTTTTTTACAATTAGGACATTGATAAATTCCTTCTACTAGAGTTTGCATTGGTATGTTACATGCAGGGCAATTCATTTTTAATCTTCACTACTCATTATTATTAATCGTTCATAGTCTAAATTTAATAATTTTAATTCTTTCTCAGTTATTTTAGAAATTTCTTCATTTATTTTTACTAACTCTTTTCGATAGTCTATTAATGAATTTTGAATATTGTCTACAATTTCATCTTCATTGAAAGAAATTTTTTCAATAAATTCTAAATATCTATATTTTTTATTCTTACCTGAATAGTTATTTTTCAATTCTATTAATTTCTTATCTAATTGTTCTATTTGATCTCTAGTTTTTAATAATATTAATAATTGGGAATTCCATTTTTGATAAATATCATCATTCTTATTTATATTATCAAAATTAAACTTATCTGAGAGCTCTACTTTCTCATCCTTAAGGTATTGTAAAATATCTTTACTTTCTTCTATTGCTTTTGTAACTTTTTTCATTATTGTTTTTGTATTCAATGCTGGTTCAAAAATTTTAATAAATTTATTAATTTTCTCTTGAATTTCATTAAATCTTTGATAAAATCCTTCAATTGTAACTTCAATTTTAATAGCTTGATAAATATTCCCATATTGATCTAAAATATAGTAAAAATCGTCAGATAAGGTATAATCATGTTCACCAATTCCAAAAATTAATGGATGGATCATACTACTTTTCTCACATCGAACACCCTTTAATCTAGTGAGAGTTAAATTAAAATTCCTTCTTGTTAAAGATTTAAATTTCTTATTTATTATCAAATAAAGTGTGTCATCAGGTACAGAAATTATGTCATTTTCGATGGTTATAGTTTCTTCTCCTAACTTTAGAATAAAATCATCATCTTTTTGCTGAAATTCTCTCACACTTCGAACATTTTTAATTAAACCTAAATCTATATAAGCCTCGATAAATTCCTCATCCCAAAAATTTACAACATTGTTTTTAAAAATTTCATCTAACACTAACACTCTTTCATACGACTCTATGATACCATTATCAGTTAAATCTTTAAATAAATCGTTCCTAATGATATACATAAAAAGAATGATATATCTCATATCTATATTATCAAGAATGTTATCAATTAAGTTCTTATCATATTCTAATGTTAAACTTTTATGTTCCATGCCTAAAATCCACTCCTTATATTTAAAACTGCTAAAACATTTCAGTGAAAAAGAGTAATTAGAATAATAAAGCATTCCTAAAAAAATTTTCTAATTCCTTCGACACTTTTAACATAAAAGCAAAAATATTTTAGTTTTCCTTTTCTTTATACTAATTGAATATAGATCTAATTTTATTAGAATTTGGTAGTGATACTTATGGGAAGAAGAAAACGTAAACAGGTTTCACCTAAACGTGTAAAAAGAGTGCCAAAAATTTTCACCTGCCCAGAATGAGTAGCTCGAATTCCGTGCTTTCCTCGAATGCGGTGAAAAAAGTGTTAAAGTAACTGATATTAAGAAGAAAGGTGCTTTTGCCACAGTGAAATGTGGAAATTGTAATTTAACTAAAGAAGTATTAGTAAATTCAATTTCAGAACCCGTTGATGCTTTTGGAGATTTTATTGATATATTTTATGCCGATCAAGAATTACAAAGATTAGAAAAAAGAATAAAAAAATTAATAGAAGATCATGAATGGGGCGAACTTGCGTTAGGTTACTCAATTTTGTCAGATCTTTGCAAAGTAAAAGCCGCGGTACTACTAGAAGAAGAAGATGTTAACTTAGATGAAGTTAATGACTGGAAAATGAAATCTGAAGATTATAAGAGACTTGAAAAGAATACAATATTAAAATTAGATACAGAAGAATTAGAACGGGGAGTTCGAACTGATGAAGAATCCTTATTTACTGAAAGTGAGACTAAAATAAAGAAAGAACGTAAAATCGAGGATATATTTGACGATCCTGGATTTTTAGAATTTTAAAACTCATTAGACCGTTTTTATTTAGTTTGTTGTATTATTTGTATTTTTAATTTTGCGGGAATATACTTCCAGATTGGTAATTTCAAAAGATAATTAAAAAATTCTCTCCGGTTCATTCCTTTTTTTATTATGAGATAACTCCAGTTATGAAAAGCTAATCTATTAAATAATTTCATTAAATTGGTACCAACTGGATTATATTTTGATGCTAAAAAACGGGCAAAATAGGTTCCAAGTCTTTTAGTTTGTGGGATAGACTCGGGATAAACTGATTCAAATAATGGCCTATTAAATATCTCATATATGGCGATAATAGGAAGGAGTTTATCCAAAAGCTCATTAATTTTGGTTTCATAATTCTTATCATTTATAATAAACGGTGATAATTCATTTAATTTTTGTACCGCAAATTTAACATGTTTTTCTTTGAAAAATATCCACATTTTAGTTATTTTATCACGTAATTGCTCTACTTCGTCTAAAACTTCTTCTTCCTCAAAATTAAATGAATGTTTCTTTTCATAATTTTTTATAAATGACAATAAAACTGAATTGTCTGATTCTTGTTTAAATCCATCAATTTCCTCTCTTTCTATAGCTAATAAATTTAAAAAATTTCGCCCTTCTTTAGGAGAATGGCTTGTATGCATATAGAGTGGTGTTGTAAACATTAATTCTCTAATTTTTTCTAATAGTGTCTTATAATGGCTATATTTATCAATAATAGGATATTTTTTTGAGAGTTTATAAGACATCCTAGCAATTTTTTTCGCGAAATGCTTCGATTGCTCCATCCTAAACTTAAATTTATCTGTTTTATTTAATTTACTAATAAGATTATTCCTCTTCTCTCTGTAGAGATTAATTTTTTTAATTAATATTTTATGTACATCTAACAGTGCTTTAACGTAATAGTTGAAATCAATATCATAATTTTTTACGATAAATTCATGAGTTATTAAAGGTAAGGCTAAGATTTTGCTCGAGTCATCTCTTTCAATTCTCATAGCATGATCTCCAATAGAATAATAAAAAGTAGAATTCTGAAGAACTTCATCTAAAGAAGTAAATTTACCTAAACTTTTGGCTTCATTTTTAAAATATCCATGTAAAATTGTATCAATTCCTTTATATATATTATTAGTAAATTCGGATATTATAACTGATTCAAATTCACCTGGATGATGTCTTTTAGATTTTAAACGTTTATTTCCGATGACAATAGCTTGATTGGCTCTGTGACATACAGTATAGCTCCATTTTAATAACGGATCTAAAACACGAGTTAGCTTAAACTTATAATTGTAGAATTCGGGTCCAAAATATATTGGAAAACCAAATCCACGTGAAGTAGAATAAAGAAATTGAAAAACATTTCTAACTTTTTCTCCTTTTAATAATCCAGGGAATTGAAACTGAAGCGCAATTCGAGGATATAGAGCTTGTATACCTAAATGCATCCAGGATTCAAATAGAATGATGCTATCTGGAAATTTAAATGAATCAACCTGATTTGAAAAATCGCTACTTAATGCATCTAATGCAATTGGAACATTTTGAAGCCAATCTCCATTATCTTTAATTAATTTTATTTTTTCTTTGTATTTTTTTACGTATAATGGTTTAAATTGATTTTGGAGCTCTATTTTTTTTTTGTAATAATTATTCAAGACTCTTAAAAAAGAAGTCATTTCAAGTATCTGTCTTTGCAGATCATGGGCTACCCTAACTATTTTATTTTTTGCGGATATTTCTTTTGATGGTTCCAATTAGCTTAACCAATAAACGAAGATTTAATTTGGTAAGTTTTTAGAATTTTTAATTTTAATTGAAATTTATTTTAAAGGATTTTATATTGGAATTAGAAGAAATTGAATTTAAAATTTAATCATTAAACTAATGTTTAATTAATAGAAAAAAGTTATTTGAATTGAATGTTAAGCAGCGCTCCTTAGCCTTATTAACCCTTGCGTTTAGTTGAATTTAATATTTGGCAGTGTTCCTTAGCTAGATCCCTTTCTTTTAGCAAATAGTGATTTTAATTCGCCCATAATTGCACCTCTAAGCGAAACTGGACTTGCTGGGCGACTAGGGGCTGGAGCAGGACCTGGTCCACCTGGTCCTCCTGGTCCGCCCGGTGGAGGTGAACCGCCCGGTGGACCTCCTGGTGGAGGTGAACCGCCCGGTGGGCCGCTAGGTGCGCGTGCTGCGGGAGCAGATGTTCCTGGAGCTGCTGCGGGTCTAGATTGAAGCGATGTAATTTGGCTGTTTAAAGAATTCACTTGGTTTTGTAAATTCGAGACTTTATCGTTAACAGTACCAATAGATTGATCTACCAAATCTGGTATGCGTAAAACAATTGACATTATTTTCTCAATGATATCACCAAATGCATTCAACTTCTCTTCCAGTGGCGCTTTTCGAGTATTATCTAAGAAGGCTGCAAATTCTTCGGCACACATTTTAACTCTTTATATCTTGTTTTTTTTAGTTTTTTCTAATAATTTAATAGATTTTTATTTAATAAATTTAAGTCTAAGCTGAAAAATTTTTTTCCAAAAAAATTCAAAAATAGAAAAGAAAAGTTTTGTCTAATTTAATTCAGTTATAATATCTTTTAATTTAATCCATAGAGCGTTAGTCTCATTTCTGACTTCAGTAAATTGATAAATTTTTTTTAGTAATATATCTCTAGCTCTATCAAAATCTCTTTGAACATCATTCAATTGTTGGTCGAGGATATTTAATTTATCACCATCAATTAATTTATTTTTCGCTTTTTCGACATCTAGAGCTTTTTTGATTACATTTGATCTTCTATTTGCAACTTCTGCTAAGGCATTGACAAATTCTACTTTTTTTTGAACTAAATATTCTTTTTGTACCGCAATATCTTTAATTGCATTTAAATACGTATTATTAGCTTTAATGAAATCATCATTTTTTTGGATTATTTCTTTATATAACTTTACTTCCTCGTCCTTAATATTTGATCTATGTTCTCGAGCAAGAGTTTGCATTTGTTTTAATACATCTCTAAAAGTTCGATTTAACATTTCTCTAGTGTTATTAGTCCTCATTAGGTTTTCTGCGTATTTTTTTTGGGAACCAATAAGTGCGCTCTGTGCTTTAGCTAATTTCTTAAATTGGGAAACGAGCTCCCTCTCCTGCTTCGCTAAGATTAATTCATCTTCATGCGTAATTATAGGACTCATAAATTAAATCTCCCACAATATGTATTTTTTTTTAATTATATTGTTTAATATAAATCCTTCTGATAAAATATTAATGGAGATTCAAGTTATAAATAATTATCCATCTTTTTCTGATCATTTTTAGTATTGTAAAATTTGTTATAGTCTATGTCTGGAATATTTGGTAATTTCTGATTTGGCAAGCTTTCGTATTGATTAATTATATACTGTTGCATTTTACTAGGAGGTATATAATATGGTACTTGAATTAATGTAACATCATTTTGTTTACATAGATCCAATTTCCTTAAATCATCTTTAATTCTTTGTTCTAAGTTGTCTAAAGTCTGATTAAAGTGTGGTACAGCGCGATAATGTTGTTCTCCTTGAGCTTCAAAAGCCAACTTTAAGTCTTTATTATAACCATCTAATTCCATTTGATTCCCCCGAGAATTTACTAACCAATTTGGTCGTTCCTTTGGAAATTCTTTTTGAAAAATTTCTTCGAAGAACTTTCTTGACAATCTCTCAAATTTTCCTTGAGAACATTGAGGACACCAATCACCTCTTATAAAGTTGGTTGGGGCGCTTTCAAATATATGGTTTTCACTACAGCGTATTTTTAATTTTTGATGTTGATTTTTGTAATCTTCCGGTTTAGAGAGACAATGACCACCCCTTTTTTCAATAAGTTTTTGAATTTCTTGGAACGATCCTCTATGCTTTTCACCTATAACTTCATAACTACATTTTCTACACCATTTTCCCTGTTTCAAATTGCTAGCTTTAATATTAAACTTATGCCCCGCTTCGCATTCAATTTTAAATCTTGTCCTTTGATTAAAAAGTTTTTCTTTTGGATCTTCATATATTACTCCGATTAATTTACCACCTTTTTGAGTTATAATATTTTGATGTTCTCCGACTGAACCTCTCTGAGCATCTATTCGACTTTTTGTAGCACATTTTGGACACCAGTGTTTGCTATTTACAATCGCATCTAAAGTAGTTTTCCATGAATGGTTGCATTTTCCACATTGATATAATAGTTTCGATTTAATACCTTTAAATTCTTCTGGGTCCGATAAAATTTTCCCAGGTACTCCAGTTTTACTTATACCAGTTAGTTTCACAATTTTTTTTGCATCACTAAAGTTGTATTTTTTCATAAGTTCTTTGTATTTCTCTGGTCCTATTAAATCCTTTATTCTATTTTTGAGAGTTGAAATTGCTGGTACTTTTTTGCCCTCGTCTCGTAAATGATTTTGGACTTTTTCAAAACTTTTATAATGTTTATATTGCTGTATCCAATATTTAACATCATTTTCCGAATAAATCTTGTGTGTGTTTTTGATCTTGATTTCATTTGAGGGTCGTTGTGTGTTTCTGATTTCGTTTGAGACCTGTTTTTGCTGTACTTCTGAGTCTCCAGATCGTGGTATTTTATTTCTTGGTGTATAATTCGGCGGGAGTGTATGTTGTTCGATCTTATTTTTGGGTTTGTAATTTGGTGGAATTGTATGTGGTTCAATTTTATTTATTGGTTTAGTGTTGGGATTGGTTGTTGGTTTATCGCCTAATTTTTTCTGCCCTTTCTCAGGGGTGTATTTTGGTGTGTCGACTTTCGGTTTGCAGTCCTTTTCAGGTTGTCCTTTTGGTCCTTTAGAAGTGAAACTCATTTTTAGGTTAGGTTTGGTGATATTATTGATTTGAAGTGTTTATCTTATAGATCTTTATAAAAATTAATTTCTTGAATTTTTGAATAGTGGATTATTTTTTTGTTGATAATCTAATATTTCTTGTTTTTAATTAAATTAAAATCTGAACTCTATTGTAATTTACAAATTCGTTTTCCTATAATCTAGAAAATTCTTATGTTCTCGATTAAAATCCCATTCTGTTAATAAGATTTACTTAAATTTGGCACCTTTTATATTGAAAAAGATGCTGTTAGAATATTATCTTTATAGTTGGCTTTAATAATTTTAGCTTCAATATCTTTTCCAATAAGTTGTTCAGGTTGTGTGAGAGGCTTATTTAAAAGTACTTTTATGCCAAAATTATCATTGAGTTTCCCAATATATTCTCTTTTCCATCGACCTTTAGAGACAATTTGCAATCTCACGTGATCATTTTTTTGCACATTCAAGGAAGCACTAATTTTCCGTTTATGAATTCCAAAATCTCGTGGTCCTAATTTTAATTTAATTCTAAATTTTTTCTCTAGCACGGATAATTGTTTATAGAAATAGTCCCAACTTTTTGGTCTAATTTTTTTTAATTTTCGTCCTGTTTTATAAATCAAATATTTTTGAATCCCAATTTGAATTTTCTTTTGAGAAAAACCCTTATTTCGTAGATTAAGAACGAATTTAATAATTTCTTCGATATCTTTGTCATTTTCTCCTGGAAACCAAACAGGGGCAATAAGTACGTCAATTTGTGTTTTTAATAAGAGTGAAATGTTTTTTAAAAGGTTTTCTATATCATAATTCTCACAATTACTTAAGAACTTAGATTTTTCTTGATTTAATGAATTTAGGCTAATATTAATTCTTGTTACTTTTGTTCTCTCTAATTTTTTTATAATTTCTTCATTAAGTAATAATCCGTTGGTCTGTAGAGAGATTACGTCTACGCCTTCAATATTCCATAATTCTTTAATTAAGTTAAATAATCCAGAATAGAGCAAAATTTCCCCATATGGTGCAAAATGAATTTCAATCTTATAATTTCCTTTTATTTTAATAATATCTTTTATCTTCTTAAGCAAGTAATTTGAGTCAACAATAAAGTTAGTATTATAATTACCAGCACTTACGAAACAATATTTACATTTCAAGTTGCATAAAGTTAGAGGTTTCAATTCAATAATATTGGTTCCTCTATCAATTATACCAATGAAATCTACACCACATAATGGAATTTCTGACTTTTCATCTATATAAACTATTTCAGTGGTCATTTTATTTAATCAGAGTTTGTATCGTAAAATTCCTATTATTGAACCTAAATTTACCAATTGTTCTCCAGTGATGTTTTCTGTGCTCATTATGTCTATTTCTCCACCAGAATTTTCTACATTGTTCATAATTTCTTCTATTTTTAATTTATCTGTTTTTGATGTCCCTCTAATTAAGATATCTGCTATTAATAACTGTCCTATTGCACCTTTTTCTGAAGCTTTGGTTACTTCATCAAGACCAATAACTATAAGATCAGCATCTTCGGCAAATTGTGTCATAATATTTTCAATTTTCTCAGTTTCTTGTAGAATTTTAATTTTATTTTTTAGTTTAGCTAATTTATTTGATTTTAAAGTTTCTCTAATAGCACTTTCAGTCCCTGAACTTGCATGACATGTTTCTATATTTCCCCTAAAGTTAAATTCAGGGTCTTTTTGAAGAAATTTTATAAAATAATCTTTAGTATTTCCAGGTCCACAAAAAATAATTAAATCAATTTCTGAATTTTTAATATTTTCAATCAAGACTTTTTGAATTTCACTAAAGAACTCCTCCAAAGCCTTATTGCGATATGTTTGTTTATATCTTTTACCTGGAATATTTTTTCTTATTGTAGCAATTCTATTATGACTAAAATTTGTAATTAACGCTATTGTTGCTAGACCCGTTTCAATCGCAATCACTAGAATTATGAAATTAGATTCGAATTTTGAAGTATCCTTTAATCGCTTTATTTCATGATTTAACCAGTTTTCTTTAATAATTGTTAATTGTTGAGAGATTTCTATATTAAACGTGTGGTAGCTACCAAAACTGACAAAATCATCAGGACCTTCTAAAATTTTACCTTTTATTCTTAATCGATTTGAAAATTCATGAAAGGAGACATCCTCAACCTTTAATTTTAATCTCATTGATTTACGTTCTCCCTTAGTACCCTCTCTAAGAACAACTCTTCTCTGAGTTAAAGCACTCACCTCATCATCCTTATTTATAACATTATAAAGAGACCATAAGTCGTAAAGATTTTCAGTCTTTATTTTGACTTCTCCATGTTTTTGATCAAGATGTAAAATTTTCAAATCCTTTAATTGAATCTTAAAAATTTGTTTATTATATAAAACTAATCTAAAATTAAAGAAAAGCTTAATTTAATTTAGGGAGAATAGATTACCTAACAAAATTAAAATAAATAAAAAAGAATAAAAATTAACTCTAATATATATATAGCACTAATTACTTATCTCCTAAAGCTTCTTTGACTTTTTCTAATTCTTCCATGCGTTTCTTTTTCTCTTCTTCTCTTCTTTTCATTTCTTCGTCATCAACTTTTTGAAGTGAAACACCTTTTTTAATTTCTTCTTGAAGTTCTTTATCTGCTGGAGCCATTTTTAATTAACACCTTTTATTTTAAATTCATTAAAAATAATTAAATTGATTTTTACACAAATTATAATAGAAATGATATATAAGTTTTAGTTTATCAAGAATCAATATCAAGTTCCATTAAATAAGCATTTTTTCCAGATTGATAATAATTTTCTACAATTAGTGGAAGTCTTTTAAAATTGAATTTTTCATACAAGGTAATGGCAATATTATTACTTAATTGAACATTTAATATGATTTTTTTGATAATCTTTAAATTTTTTATTTTTTCTATTGTATGTTGTAGAAGATATGAACCGTATCCCCTATTTTGGAATTTGAAATCAATAAGAAAATTAACAATATTTACAATATCCTTCTGATCTTTTATAACTATTATAAAACCAATTATATATTTTTTTAATTTGTTAATTTCTAATTTTAAGAAGAAACAATTTTTTTCTATTAATCTTTCCATTAGGTCTTTTGAGAATGCATTCTCTTTAAAAATTTTTTGTTCAAGATTTACAATTTTTTTTAAATCTCTTGAATCTACATCTTTAATTTCCATTCAAACCATATTCTTTTTTGAATAATTTAATAGGAGTTTTTTCGGTTATTTGTTGATATTTTGAAAGCCTAAAAGGTGTCATCTCAACAATATAGCCTCTTAAGCTATAACTTTCTATTAGCGTTAAAATTTGATCTTCAATTGAGATATAGAAAGGAATTTTAATATTGTTTCTGTTGTATGAGATCAATTTATCTTGAATTTTTAGCTTGTATAATAAAAATTCATAGAATTCATCTAATTTATTTAGATTACCCTCTATTTGTCCATATATTATAAGTCCTTCTTCATTAATTACTTCATAAGGTAATTTGATTTTTTTAGCTCTTCGAATGTATCTGTTCTTTAATTGATAATAGTCTTTGGCCCTTATAGTACAATAGTGCATCTTTAGAGAAACTTGAGATCCTATATTTTTAATTAGAGCAAGTCCCGCTTCCTGACTATCTATAACAGAAGCGATTGATCCTATTTTCAATTTGAAGCCTCGTTCTTTTAGTGATTGACTATTAGGAAAACAAAATTCAAATTCATTTAAATTAATAAAATCTACTCCAATGGTGTTTAAGTAAAGAATGAGTTGTTCGAGTTCTTTTATCTTCTCTTTTTCTGGAATAACTGGTACTTCTGCACCCACTATCATGCGTTTATTTAGAGCCTTCTCTATATTAGACCAATATTCTTTAGAAGGATGAAATCGTATCTCATCCAAGCCAGCTATAGATAACTTCTCGGCATATTCTTCATTAAAATCGAGACCATTAGTGTACAGGTGAATATGGAACTTTTTTCCTTTTTTTAATTTAGTATATTTAATAAAATCAAGGGTTTTTTCAAAGTTTAACTCTGAAAGTGGTTCTCCACCAGTAATACTCATTCCTTGGGCTTTAATCATGCTTATTTCTTGTAGTAAGTCTTCTTTCGTGTTGATTTCTATTTCATCTGCAAATGTTACATCTTTTCCTCTCCTTTTTTCCGAGATGGGGCAATACCAGGAACAATGCTCAGGTCTTTGACAGATACCATTTAGAAATAATACTACTTTACTTCCTTTTAGGCAATACTTACACCCTTTAGGTATGCTCCTACCTTTTATAAAATAAGTTTCTTCTTCGGATTTGGTTAAAATTATTTTTTTCATTTTTTGAATAATTTTTTTCTTATGATAGATTTCTTTCTAGCTAATTTTTTTAAAGCTTCTTCAGTAGTTTCATTAATTTGGAGTTGTCTTTTTAAAAAGACTCCGGTTCTTCCACGTTTTTCTCTTCTTAAAAGCACTTTTTTGCGTTCTTCTAATGTATCAAGAGAAACTCCTGCTTCTTTTGCGGTTCTAGCTTCGTTACCAATAATTGAGATTTCTTCGTGTCCTTTGGGTGTTGGTTTGACTAGAACCAACCTCTTATCAATACCAGCTACTCTCAAATCTGATTTCAATTGATTAAGGTTAATTTTTCCACCAAAATCATAAAACTCTAAAAATTTTTTATCTAATCTTGATAAAGGTAGAGTAATACACTCTAATTCACTTAAATGTATATAAAGTTTTATTGAATCTAAGGGGGTTGCCATAATAATTTCTCTAAAATAGTTATCATAACCATTTTTATTTAAAATAAATTCAATCTGAAATGGAGGAATTTGTTTAATAAAAATAATATCAATATCACTATTTTCATGAACATCACCGCGTGCAACACTTCCGTAGATATATGGTGTGAAACCTTCTTTTGTGAATATTTCTAATAATTTAAGTGCAGTTAATCTTTTATTTTTTAAGAGAGCCCAATCATTTTCAGAATAAATTATTGATTCGTGATGTTCTCTTAAAATTTTTTCTCTTTTCATAAAATAAATTTAATGTATCAATTTTAATAATTTATTTTTAATAATATCAATAATCATTCCTAAAACAATGGTTTCATAATATTTAAACGATTTTTTTGCCTTGCCAAGAGTTAGAATTTTTAAACCTGTCAATTTTTGAGAGGAAATATTAGCTTGTAGTAATTTTAAGTTTTTATTTGGAAAAACAAAGGTAGAATTTTTGCTAAAAATTGTATACAAGTGATTATCTGTTAATTTATTGTCATTGACTTTAATAAAATATTTTAGATTTTTTAAATTTATTTTTGGATTAATTAGAATCATTCCTTCATTTTTAATATCATTTAAAATCGCTTTAAAGGGAAAGTATGATCCTGAGTGACTTAGGAATATGTAATTTTGATTTAAAATGAGTCCTTTTTCTTTATACCAGTTAATAAATGTAGGAATAATAGAGTTTAGCTCACGAATTACATTATTTTCAAATTTAATGGAATTTTGATAATGTTTGATTTTTAATTTTGCTGAAATAATATTGAAACCATAATTCCCTAAACCCTCAGTTAAAATTCTTAAAAATTTTCTCTTATAATGTGTTCTCAAAATTAAAATTAATGGATTTTCATTACATATTTCTTGTAAAGAAGAATCTCTGATCATTGTTACTTTTTTTGTAAAAACAAATTTATTTCCAACAAGTTTTTGGACATCTGAAACGAAGAATGTATCTAAAGTTATGTTAGAAAAAGATGATCGCCATCGATGGGTTGATTTAAAAATCTTAACACTAACTAAGAGTAAAATTAATAAAATTATTATAATTGAATCAACAAAGATCCAATCGATTTGAAAAATATCATTTAGCATAATTTAACAATTTTTGTTTCTTTTTTATTCAACTACTTCATTAATCCAATCTAAATACGTTTCAGAGCCCTTTTCAATCTTCAAACCTATGCACTCTGGTTCTGTGTAGGAATGAATTTCTTTTACTTTTTGAATAATTTTGGTGCTATTTTCTTCTGTGGTTTTGATTAGTAATAGATGTTCATTATCTTCCTCAATTTTACCTTTCCATCTATAGATGGATATAATATTTTGAATAATATTTACACATGCAGCGAGTTTAGTTTCTACTAAAATCTTAGCTATTTTTTGACCTTCTTCAATATTCGGTACAGTTACTAAAAAAAGATAGTAATTCATAGCGCTCAATTTTTTATTATTTGTTATTCCTTTTAATGTAATACTTGATATCAACTTTTTTAATATTTATTATTTTAAATGGTTCTTATGAATCTTTTTGAATATTAGTAATAGATTTTATTGAATATTGTTCAAAAATTGTTATTAAATGAAGAAAATCAGTAATAATTTGTTTCAATACTTCTTAAAGAAATAATTGAATTAAATCGATCTGGAGAAGGAATTTTTCTTTTATATGACTTTTATATTAGAAGGTTTACCTCTTTTTATCATAAAACGCATCAATAATTCCCTTTAACTCTTTTCGAGCTAAAATATTTTCATTATCAATTTCTCCAAGAAATTCTTTGTCAAAATCTAAATCACATTTATTACATGAAATAAAATCGTCAAATTCTAAGATATCTTCACTTCTACAGCGAGGACATATAAATTTAATTCTTTTTGTTGGATTATCCAAAATTTCATCACTGACTTTTTAAATAAAATGAAAGAGACTAATTTTTTTAAATTGAGAAGCTTTCTTTGTTTGAATTTTCTATTTCGAAATTAGTTAATTATCTTTTTAAGATTAATTTAATTTGTAAGAATTTATGTCTTTTGTCCTAATACTTGTCCTAATTAGTTAATTTTATATTAATAAAAATAAGTTTCACTATTATGGCAAAAATGAATATCATTCCTGATAAAATTCCTATTCAAATTTGGCAAATTAAACAGTATGAAGATATTATTCTTTTTGTTTTAGGAGTTTATGGTCCAATGAGACGTGAAGAATTCATAAACAGTTCTGAAAAAGGCATAACAAATAGAATGAATAAAAATACATTCCATAAATGGGCTAAAAAATTAAAAAGTAAGAATCATATCAATGTCTTGCGTGAACAACAGAAGAGTATTTATTCAATCACTAGTTTAGGTGTGAAAGAATTATTAAAAAGACTTAAAGCTTATAGGTTAGACATTAAAACTATCTTAAATTTAGAACAAAAAGCATTTTCCAAAAATATTTATCAAATTACTCAATTCTTAAATCTTTTTAATATAAAAAACACAAATATTGTGATTGAGTTTCTCAAACTAAAAAATGAATTAACCACTGAAAAATTGAAGTCGTTTTCTGAAGATAAATTAAACATTTCAATTTTATTTTTAACTTTAAACCATGTGAAATTCTTTTATTTAGCCCAAAACATATCAATTTCCTTGGATGACTTCATCAAAAAATATGGAAAGAATAAATTAACCAAAACTGAATTAAAATGGTTCTTACACAAGGTTGTAGTAAAAAAAGCGTGTTATATAACATTTTATGAATTAAAATCATTTAAGGAAGATTTTTGTTTATACTTTAGATCTACAGATGAATATGGAACTATTTTTAAAGGAATTATTCAATCTATTCTAAGAGACAATTATTATATAGGAATTATAAATTCTAATAATTTTAAAGAAATCGTTATAAATGATTTATGTGAAGAAATTTTATTTGAATTAATTAATAAATACAATGTTTTTCACGAAGATCTGGAAATCCCTCTGTACAAATTAATAAGAAATTATTTAATAAAGCTTTCAAAAGAGTTTAGAAAAAAATACTTAGTAAATTGTTTTAATCTGAAAGAAATTCCTTCTCTAATCTTAACTTCTGATATCTATATTTTTGAACGATTAGATTATTTACAAAAAAAAGCAATAATATACCTTAAAAAGGCTAATAAAGAGCTTCCACCTTACAAACATAGGGAAATGGTGAAAAATGCTTTAGAAAATATTAATAAAGCAATAAACTTAGATGAAAAAAATTCTTTAAACTATGCTATTAAAACACAAATTTTACAATTTAAAGGTAAATATAAAGAAGCATTGAGAATGATTAAGAAGGCTATCGAAATGGATCCACAAGTGGCAAATTACTATTCTGATTTAACAAATATTTTAATTTGGATGAATAAATTTGAAAAAGCTATAAAAGCAATAAATAAGGCTATTGAAATTGAACCAACTGTTGCAGAATACTATTCACACTTAGCATCAGTTTATTGTTTCTTAAACCAGTATGAAAAAGCTTTAGAAACCTTAGGTATGGCTATTGAAATAGATCCCAAAATGACACAATTTCGTTTACAAAAGGCAAGATATTTAGCATATTATATGAAAAAGTATAAAGATGCACTGAGAGTTATTGAAGAGGTAATCGATCCAAATTTGGAAAAATTTTCATTATTCGAGCTATATAAAGAACAAGCAGGAATATTACTAAGTATGAAGAATAATGAAGCGGCTCTAACCGTAATAAAAAAAGCTAAGCAAATTTATCCCCATAAAGAAATATATCCGAATATTTACTGACATTATTTATAAATACCTAATATTTAGGCGCCTTTATTTAATAACATTATACATTATATTTTTAGAGGAAAGCCCAAACTTCCTTAATGCTTTACTAGCAAAAGACCCAAAGGTATCGTTTAATCACTTTATCGAGTATGCTCGTTTTGAACCAAAATCATTTCAGACACTATCGGAAATTGGAAAAGATTTTCACTGGAATGCTGAAAAGATCTTTATGAAACATACCAGAAACCACAATTGCAACTCATTTTATGAGGTAAACGAAAACGGAGATAACTCAATTTTAATTGACGAATATTTCAAAGAATTATCCAATAACGCGGATTTCTTCGCTCATATCCGATCTGATATAAAGATTATTAATGTTGACTATTATCTCGGTGTCTCAATAAGTCACGCACGAGATCACAGCACCAGAGGGTATCAAGACGAAGGAAAAGCACTTTTCCTTGTTTCTGTGAAAGCAAACGAACCACAGCCCATAAAGTACCAAGCTCCGCACGACAATAACATTTTTATCTTAGATACCGAAAATTTCGCGCAATTTATGGGATATCAAGGAGACATTTATCATGAGTTCATGGAAACTGTTGATCTGGCTAAAAAGGCCATATATGACGAGGATGCACGAGAAATACTAAAGGAGAAAGCTGTTGAAAGCATAAGTGTAATTAAAAATGATAAAAATCATTTTAACAATTCAACTAAAGAATTTGTGGAACTTATAAAAGAGAATAATTTAGAATAAAATGCAGTTATTTCTCAATTTTTTTTTAATACTAAATTAGTCCTTTTTTAACAGAAATTATAAATAGTAAAATTCTTATTATCAATAAAAATAAGTTAATATAAAATTTACAAAAAGATTTATTTGTAACATAAACGAAAGAGGTGCTAAGGCCCCATTTTGCACAATGTCTACCTGATCCATCAGCTTACAGGTATCTGCCTAATCCATCGGAAATATGGAAGTATAGAATTTAATCAAGATTTAGTCAGTGGGTTTCTTACTGCTTTAAAAGATTTTTCTGTCGAATTCTCAAAAGGCAGTGGGGAGCTCAAAGTAATTGACATGCAGGTTTTCTATTTATTATTAGTCTTTAAGGAGGGTGTATTGATTACTGCCGCAGCTTATAAAAACGACGATGCAAAAATAACGCATAGGGCGTTAACAGATATTATAGATAAATTTGTTAGTGAGTTTGGAGATCAACTCATTAAGTGGTCCGGAGATGTTCGTATATTTCGTGATTTTGACC